>CAZLQC010000022.1:0-16485 GCA_964561695.1 uncultured Bdellovibrionales bacterium | reverse complement strand
GCAAGTCACAAGAGTTGTAGTTTGGCACCAGACTGGCAGTTCCAATGGAGTTATGACGGGGTAGGTAATCCAGGTGACAATACCGGCGCTGCTGGCGCTGGCTGGAATACTTCAGCTGTAACCAATGGTAGTGGTCAGGTAACCATGGATATTCCAAATCCAGACAATTCACCAAGACTTTGGTTCCGTGAAATCAACAAAGAGGCCTACATTCCATTTACCTATAGTGATGCTGGTAACAACGCCAACCCAGTCAGTGCTGAAATCTACTGTAACGATGACGTTCTCAATTATGATAACTGGGATTGGGTAGGAAGCCCGCAAAACGGCAGTACCTACTATTGTGTGGCTTGGAATGCCAAAAAGACAGGCACTATCACTATCATCAAGGATGCTGTTAATAACAATCCACAAAACTTTTCCTTTAGCACAAACTTTGATGTCAGTCCAAATCCGGGCAATCAGACCAGCTTCCAGCTTGATGACGATAGCAATCAGACACTTCCAAATAACCGTACCTTTACTCTTCCGATTGGAAGCTACACGGTTCAAGAAGGAACTGATCTGACGTGGAAACTGACAGATCTTACCTGCACTGACGAGAATGGTTCAGTAGATTTGAACAACAGAAAAGTCACCATCTCTCTTGAGGCCAACGAGGCAGTTGTGTGTACCTTCACAAACACCCAATTAGGCTATATCAAAGGACTTAAGTTTAACGACAAGAACGCTGATGGCCAGTGGAATCTTTTGCAAGGAGAACTGGGTCTTGGCAATTGGCGTATCTTTGTTGATCAAGACAACGATCAGACATACGATAGCGGAGAACCTACTACCCTTACCAGTAACTTCTTCCTGACACGCGGAATATATCTTTTGGAAGGGATGCTTCCGGGTACCTATAGTGTCTGTGAGGAAATGCAGGCTGGCTGGAATAATGCCACACCTCTTTGTCAGGAAGTGATCATCACCCCTGGTGATTTCAAAATTGTGAACTTTGGTAATTTTCAGAAAGGTCATCTCATCATCGATAAGGTGACTGTGCCAGAGGAAGATCCTACAGAGTTTTCATTTGGGGTGACTGGACCTAATGAGTATACCGAGTCTTTTGGCCTCACTGATGGAGCTGATCCGAAAGATTTGGAAGTAAAGCCAGGTAGCTATACCGTCACTGAGACACCAAATGACCAATGGACGACTACGGTGAGTTGTGACAATCAGGTCATCGTCCGAGATGATGAGATCAAAGCATCTATAGTAGTTGTGGATGAGAATCCAAATAGTACAACTATCCAGGTACCAGCTAACGAGACGGTAAAATGTACGTTCACGAATACTAAGAAACCAGTAACAGTGAGTGCTTCAAAGATCGTATGTGATCATGAGGCAGATCTTCCTAACTATGGAGGAGCATTTAATGAAGTTATAGACGAAACTACTGCTCAAGCATGGGTAGATAACTCAGAAGGACACTGTCACTTCCAGGAAGGGTGGGATTTCCAGTGGGGACCAAGAGACTCAGGCGATGCTGGAGATAGCCTTATTGGACTTGCAGGAGGTACTTGGAGTCCTGATGTAGCAACCACTGACGGTAGCGGAACAGCAAACCTAGTTATTCCAGGAACAACTAATCTTGATGGACGACTAGAAATTCGCGAAGTACTTCAAGAAGACTACATTCCTTTTGGTCAGTCTAATGAGGGCAGTGATTTTAGTGCTGAAATGTACTGTACCGGAGACGCGGTGAATTATGACAACTGGGAATGGATCATTAACCCTGTACCAGGAGCCACGTACCACTGTGTGGCTTGGAACGTCCTTAAAACAGGAACTATCACAGGTTACAAATTTTCTGACATTGATGGCAACGGCAAGCAAAGTGAAAATGAACCGGGACTAGCTGGCTGGACCTTGTATCTTGATCTTAATAACAACGAGATCTTTGATGAAGGAGAGCCATCCGGGGTTACTGGTGAAGATGGTACCTATACCTTCGAAAACTTGATACCAGGGAATTACGTCGTACGGGAAGTCTTTCAAGAAGGTTGGGAGCAGACGTTGGACACTTGTGGCCCACAGATTATTGACGAGGGTGGTGATGAGTTCCCGACTGAGCAGCTACAGCTGGTGTCACGAGAGCTACCAGGTATCTACCTCAAGCCAGGTGGAGAGCTTAACTGTACCTTTGGTAACCAAAACCAAGCAGAACTGAAGTTGACTAAGGATGTGGACGTTGTTGATACACAAGCACCGGGCAACTTCGTTATTTACACGCTTACTGTAGAGGCAGAGGAAAACGCAGTCCTTGATACTGAAGTTACCGATCTACCACCGAAAGGCTTCGAGTATGTAGCAGGTAGCGCGGAAGCAACATCAAGCCTCGGTGGATCTCATGATGGACCTTTGGAACTCTCTCATGAGTATGCTTCTCCAGGAGTGTGGAGTGTGGGTAATCTGGTCCCAGGTGAGACGGTAACATTGAAATACCAGGCTAAGATATCAAGCGCTCAGGATGACGGACTGTATGAGGATCTTGCCTATGCTCGAGGTAGTGCCCAAGGAGGTGGTGATGTGTTGGCTAATGATCCGACTGGTTTTGTAGGCACGCAAGTAGCTGTGGCTACACCAGTAGTGGATCCAATTGCTAACGTTGATACTGACAATAAGAAGGATGTAGATACCGACACCAAACGTAAAACATTGGTCCTAGGAGCCTCTACAGGTCTTCCTGCTACTGGAGCGAATGGCGGAATACTCCTCCTCGCCCTTGCCCTTCTTATCGCTGGTGCTGGAATGATGCTTTGGAGCAGGCGCACCTCTGCTAAGATGCTCTTCTTAAGCCTAGCTTTTACAGGAACCTGTCTTATGGGAGGTGGCCAAGCTTTAGCGGCTGGCCCTGGCCTCGCTCTTGAGATAGAAAAGCCAGACACCATGGTAACCAACCCCAACTTCAAGATTGGTTTTGTGGCGCTCGATACTGAGGGACGTCCGGTAACATATACGTGTTATGAGACGGGCTATGGATCTTTTCAGCAAGACACCCTCATTAATGGAGGTAGCTCAGGAGATTGCCAGGTGAACGCTACGGTCATGCCGGCTGATGGCAACTATAGTTTCTATGTCACGGCAGAGGTAGCTGACGAAGTTCCAATCTCAAGTGAAACAGTGAATGTAACCTTCGATGGCACTTTCCCAAGTACACCGTACAACTATGAGCGAGATGAGGCTACTTGTGATGACAAGATTACTTTCACCACGGCCAATGATGGTCAGACAGTTAAGGTAGAACTCTATCGTTCGACTGAGAAAGACTTCGTTGCTGATACTCCCATTACCACACTAGATATTGGACCTAACCAAAATGGCTATATCAGCACAACCCCACCAGACTGTAATGAAGACTACTGGTACGCTCTCCGGGCCCTAGATATCAATGGTAATGCCTCTGGTTTTGTGGCTGATAGAGCAGTCAATACCGATACTATTCACAAAACTAAAACAAAGACGACCACCGTTGGACAAGCGGGTAATAGTGGTGGAGGAGCTATTCCGGTAGCTGGCGGAGGTACAGGAGAAGGACAAGGAGGCACTGTTGAAGGTGCTGCTACAGAAGCAGCTGGCGCTGAAGGTGTCTTGGGTGAGATGACTGAAGATAAAGCACAAGATCAATCAACTCTCTCTAGTTGGGCACAAAATAATAAAGGATCACTCTTCTTCATTCTTTTGATTATCGGGGGACTCCTCTATTATTTCTTCTATGTACGACCTAAGACAGCTCTTACCAAAAACTAGGGACTGGCGTCTCCTCTTGGGAGTAACCTTGATAGCGATAGCACTTTTGATTGTTGTCGCTACCTTTCTTCCTTTGATAGGACAAGAAATTGCTTACTCTATTCAAGGAAACAGCTTACCAAAAGTAGAAAGTGGAAAGCAAAAAACCTCTCAGGCCGAGAACAAATCGGATAAAAACGTGCTCGTGCCAGTAGACGAAGAGTTTGGCATTGTCATTCCGAAGATTCGAGCCAATAGTCGGATTCATGCTGACATAGATTGGCAAAATGAGCCACTCTATCAAAAGGCACTCCAGACAGGAGTGGCCCAGGCCAAAGGTACAAGTACTCCCAATATGATGGGGAATATGTTTCTCTTCTCACATTCCGGAGTTGACTTCTATGAAGCAGCTCGCTACAATGCGGAGTTCTATCTGCTCAGTAAGCTTGAGAAAGGAGATGAGATAGATATCTTCTATAAGGGCCAAAAATACCTCTATACGGTGCAAGAAAGTAAGGTAGTGAACCCTGATGAGATAGACTATATAACTAAGAAGGAGGACCAAAAAACCCTTACCCTGATGACCTGCTGGCCAGCTGGCACCACCTATAAACGGCTTATTGTTATTGCTGACCAGATGTCACTCTAAACCTGACTATGCTACCAACTACTTTCTCCCATAAAACCATTCTGACATTTCTCTTGCCCTTGGGAGCGCTTTTGTTTTTGGAGTTGGTACCCCTTTTTGGTTTTTCAGAATTCAATCAACCGCTCACAAGCGTTACACCTATTACTACTCTGTCTGGGCAAACAGGGGGAGGTGCTATTGATGAAGAAGCGGTGATGGTGGTAGCGGATGGAGATATTATTCGAGCTATTCCTCTTTGTCATTCTCTTCCCAAGGATACTTGGGCACTGCTTATCTGTATCTATATTCTCTTGATGGTCTTCAATCTACGAGAGCAGTATCGTATGTATGGAGGCTTGCGCTACTGGCGTTTTGAAGCTTTTATTACAGCCTTTTTTCTTTTTGAATGGCTTATTTTTGATACGTGTCGAGAGCAAGCTTGGTTTCCGCTCACCCTTATTAAAAGCGGGCTTATTCTTATCCTTATTTTTGAAATTAAGAGTCTCTATCAGAATAGTCTGACAGCAGATAAAAAAGAGTACCCTCAAAACTAGGGTTTCTGGTTCACAAAGATATTTTCTTGGTTTTGACCAAGAGCGCTTTCAAAGCGCGCGAGCATTGGATCGTTACGGTCGGGCTCGGTGGGCCCGAGAGGATCATCACGATTCACATAATAAAGAATACTGTGAAGTTCTTGAGAGACACGACGTAGTTCTTTTTTACGAGCACGTCGTTCTTTGCTGTTTTGAGGTGCTGATTCAAAGATTTCTGTTTTGAAAAGAGTATTACCAGTTAGGAGAGGCTTGTCACTCTCTATCTTTTGGTATTCCGTAAAACTGGTTACTGGAAAGCGAGTGAGGAGGTAATCCATGTAGTTACGCCAAATGGGGGCTGCCACAAAGACCCCATCAGCGCCACTTTTCATGGGGGTATTATCATTGTTTCCTACCCAGACACCTACCGCTACCCGACGAGTAAAGCCAAGGGTCCAGGCATCGCGAAACTCCTGTGTGGTGCCTGTTTTGGCCGCTACACCACCAGCTGGGTAAGCGAGGGGAGTATTGCTCCCAAAAACCATAGAGCGAGCCTTATTGTCAGAAAGAATGGAACTTATTTTTCGCGCTGTTTCAGTACTTAAGACACGCTGATTGCTGAGAGTATGCTCTTTGATCATCTTATGGTCACGATCTTCTACTCGAAGTACACCAGAAGCTTTCTGATAGAGACCCTCTTGGCTAAAGACACTGTAGGCATTGGCCATTTGGTAGAGGCTGGCTTCACCACTTCCCAAGACCAATGACAAGCCATAGCGATTTTTTTCACCAAGAGAAACAAGTCCCATCCGTTTGACTTGATTAAGCGTATTGTCGATGCCAGCTAAGTACTGGGTCTGCACAGCTGGAATATTGAGCGAGTTGGAGAGTGCCTGACGCATGGAAATAAGACCATGAGTCTTGCCATCGTAGTTTTGTGGCTCGTATTCATTACCCTGACCATCTGGCCCAAAGCTCATCGGTAGATCGAAGAGCATCGTTTCTGGTTGGTAGCCTTTTTCGAAGGCTGTAGCATAGACCAAGGGCTTAAATGAAGAGCCTGGTTGGCGAGGTGACATAGCGACGTTGACCTTACCGTCAATATCCTTACTAAAGTAGTCTTTGGAGCCTACCATAGACAAAATCTCGCCTTTTTCAGCATCAAGCGCTACTAAGGCGGCATTGCTAGCACCCCACTCTAGGTTTTTGACTGAACCTTTTTGGACGGCTTCCTCAGCTTTCTGTTGAGCCTCTAGATCAAGAGTTGTATAGATGTGGAGACCAGTGTGTTCTAGGGTATCACGACCATACTCTTGCTCGAGTTCTTCGAGGACCGCAAAGACAAAATGAGGAGCCGTGATAGCTCGTTTCAGGGGAGCAATCTTTTGGAGAGCATTTTCATTAATAGCAGCATGAGCCTCATCTTTAGAAATCCAGCCGTTCTTGAGGAGTTTGTTGATAATGAGTTGTTGTCGTTTGACCAAAGCATTGGTGTTGTTGCCATAAGGAGAGTACAGGGTGGGCGCATTGGGTAGAGCAGCTAACAAAGTAGCCTCGCCCAAGGTCAGATCACGAGCTGGTTTATTAAAAAAAGTTTCAGAAGCAGCCTCTACTCCGTAAGCATTGGATCCATAGGGGACTTGGTTTAGATAACGATCCAAGATCTCTTCTTTGCTGAGAAAGAAATCAAGTTTAACAGCCAGGAGAGCCTCGATAATCTTACGTTCAATAGTTTTTTCTCTACTCAATACCACACTCCTGGCGAGCTGTTGGGTGATAGTAGAGGCGCCTTGTTCAAATCCACCTTCTTCTATATTGACACGTAGGGCGCGAAAAATAGCTCGTGGATCGACGCCATAGTGATTGTAGAAGTTCTCATCTTCGATAGCGATGGTAGCCAATCGAATAGCATTCGGCATATCGTCATGAGCAAGTGGTTTGCGGTTTTCTTCACCATGGATCTGGTAAAGGATGTGTTCACCAGTACGATCATAGAGGACAGAGGTTTCACCACGCACAACATCTGTAAAATCGTTGATAGAGGGGACGTAGAAAAGAAAAAAACCGACAAGAAGGGTGCCTAAGATAAGCGGGAACACAACGAGGATAAGGGACCAAGATAAGGTTTTGAGCCGCATAGGAGAAATAGTTGTGAGGCTTATGAAATATCTCATTCTACGCTAAAAACCACAAACAGTCAACAAAAAACACCCTGATAATTCAGGGTGTTTGGTGTGGTAGGGGCTTTTACAAGAGGCCAACCTGACCAAAGAAGGTAAGCGTGATTACCGGAAGGAGGGCGAGGAGAAATGAAAGACCGCTTTCATTGCTCTGCTCTGCTTCGAGTTGTGCCATTTGGCACTGCGGACAGTCGCCATGTGAGGCTACTGCGCTTGATGTTTCCATCGTTACTTCTTGCATATGCTTATATTAGTTTTTACCTTCACCCTGGAAAATCTCCGTAAAGAGACTTACTAGGAAGAAGGGGCGGATTAGATAGAAGATAAATAAAACGGGAGGAACCGCTATTGGTTCGCACCCGTTTTTCATCTCTATACACCCATTATACTCCTAAAAAAGAGAAAAGTCAAGCCCTAGAGCCAGAAAAGAGACTAGCTAGAAAGTAGAAGTAAAGCCAACTTGACATCAGAATAGGGGAACTCTATACTACACATGTAAAGTAAACTTTACAAAGCTCTATGGGAGAAACAATTCAGAATACCGTTAGTCTTTTGCGTCAAGAAAAAAATCTGACACAAGAAGAACTTGCGAGTAAGGTCGGCGTCACTCGACAAACAATTATTGCACTGGAGAAAGGGAATTATGTCCCCTCTGTTTTGTTGGCGTTCAAAATTGCAAAAGTTTTTAAAATTGAAGTAGATAAAATTTTTACTATACGTTATGAAAAGTAATTTTACACGCGAATCAGTCTTAGCAGGAGGCACAGTCCTAGCTCTTCTGTTACTTATAAACCCAGGCCATTGGTTCATGCCAGACATGTTCGTGATGACTCTTGTTTGTGTGGCAGCACTTCTATTTTTCTTATTCATGGGATTTGTATTTGCTGAGAGTGTGCATGATGAAAGAGAAGAACTGCATCGTTATATAGCAGCGCGTCTAGGATATCTGGGAGGGGCGAGTGTGCTTATGGTGATGATCATAATAGGGGAGTTTCAACATACCAAGGATAATGACTCCCTCCTCTATGCTCTAGGGGCGATGATCCTCATGAAGATAATAGGTATGATCTACGCTAAAAAGCGGTATTAATTGAAAGGAGGTGAATGAATATGGATAAGAAAATTATTATCGGAGTTGTCGTGGCTGTTGTTGCTTTGGGCGGTATGTATGTCGCTGTACAGAGTAGTAATAGTGACAAAATGATGATGGATAAAAAGATGGCAGAAGAGAAGGCAATGAAAGATGAGTCTATGACAGAAGGAGATCATGCCATGAAGAAGGATGGCGAGTGGACTCCAGAAGAAATGGAGGCTATGAAGAAGGATGAGTCTATGAAAGAAGGTGAGACCATGATGAAAGACGACAAGATGATGGTCAAAGATGATGCTATGATGATGAAGGGGGGCCAGTATATTGCGTACGATGCCTCAAAAATAGCTTTTGCCAAAGAAGGTAAAGTAGTACTCTTCTTCAACGCTTCTTGGTGTCCAACTTGTAGGGCTATTGATGCAGATATCAAAGCCAGTCTTGCGGATATTCCCGCCAACACGCTTATTATGAGTGTGGACTATGATTCTTCTAAAGATCTCAAGGTCAAGTATGGAGTGACTACACAACACACATTTGTGCAGGTAGATGCGAATGGAAGTAGTCTCAATAAGTGGATCGGTGGAGATACTTTGGAGAAAGTTCTCTCAAATATCAAATAGTGAATATCTTCTGCGAAGAATGGGGTCGCGAACCCGTTCTTCCAGAATGATGATGTAGTGTACACTTGAGGAGTGAGGTTGTTGATAAGGGAATTGAGACTCTATTTATACAAAGAAACGTTATTAAAAAATAAATCTAGGAAGGGAGGTGAATGAACATGAATAAAAAAATACTTATTTGGGGAGTAGTTGTTATCGTGGTTCTTGGGGGCGTCTATATGGCTATGCGTAGTAGTCACGATGAGTCTAAGATGATGGAAACCAATACTATGGTAAAAGACGCTACCATCAAGGAAGGTGAAGCTATGGAGCTAAAGATGAAAGAGGAAGCAGCTCCAGCTATGCCGCACGATGGTGCCATGATGCAAGAGGACGGCGCTATGATGATGAAGCATTAAGAGTAAGAATGATTTTCTGGTGAGGGCGAGAGTATTCTCGTTCTTCTAGAGGACCTTTGTTCCTCACTAATTATGTGTCTTTGTAAAATCTCATGCTAACATTACTTTTTTTCACATTCCTGTCTGGTATCGTGACCATCTTTGCTCCTTGTATATGGCCCATTCTTCCTATAGTCCTTTCGGCAAGCGTTTCTGGGGGCAAGAAAAAGCCCCTGGGTCTGGTGACTGGACTAGCGGTTAGCTTTATTTTCTTCACACTCACTCTGGCGGCGATAGTCAAAGTTATTCCTTTTGATCCAGAGGTTTTGCGTTATTTGGCCGTTCTTATCATTGGCTTTTTGGGAGTGGTTCTTATTGTACCTTGGTTTGGAGACAGACTTGAGGCTCTGGTGAGCCGTTTTAGTAGTATTGGTGGACGCTTCACGAGTGGTCGAGGAGAGGGTTTTGGCGGCGGATTGATCACTGGAGCAGCCCTGGGCCTGATTTGGACACCTTGTGCTGGCCCAATTCTAGCTGCCGTAGCGACAGTAGCAGCTACGCAGGCAGTGGGCTACCAAGTCTTTCTTCTTATCGTGACGTATGTAGTTGGTGTCTGTGTACCTCTGTATGTCCTGACTCTGATTGGTGGCAGGGTACTCAATCGAACGAGAGCACTTTCTGCTTACACGGGGATTATTCAGAAGGGATATGGAGTGGTCATGATTCTCTCACCTATAATGATTTTCACTGGTTATGATAAGAAGTAGCAGACGACTATTTTGGAAAAATTTCCAAGCTATAATTCGTTTCTGAGCGTCTTTGAAAATCAAGCTGAAAAAACTGGTCAACTAGAAGTACTTCGTACTGGTAAGGAAGAAATGACTGATATTCAATCAAATATTCTCAACAGTATGTTTCAGCCGACACTCGAAAATCTTGGACCGGCCCCAGAGATTACTGGCATTAATGGATGGCTTAATAGTGATGGGACAAGCCTAAAAGCTCTTCGTGGCAAAGTAGTATTGATAGATTTCTGGACCTATAGCTGTATCAACTGTATTCGCACCCTTCCCTATGTGACGAGTTGGTATGAGAAGTATCAGGATCAGGGCTTGGTAGTCATTGGTGTGCATACACCAGAGTTTGCTTTTGAACACAAGAAAGAGAACGTAGCGGAAGCTATCAAGAAATACAAAATCACCTATCCAGTGGCTCAGGATAATGACTATGCTACCTGGCAAGCCTATAGCAATCGTTACTGGCCAGCTCACTACCTCATCGATGCCAAGGGTAATATTAGAAGGACTCATTTTGGTGAAGGAGGCTATGAAGAAACAGAAATGGCTATTCAGGCCCTGCTCAAAGAAGCTGGTGCAGACGTTACAGATACGGAAGTAACCAGAGAAGTGGAGAGTGTTTCTGCCGGACCAAAAACACCGGAAACATACTTGGGAAGTGGTCGAGCAGAACGCCTCATCTCTCCCGAAACAGTCACAGGGACACCACAGACCTTTAGTAAACCAACCACTCTGACACTCCACAGCTATGCTTTTGAAGGACAAGTAGCAGTAGAAGATGAACGAGCGATTATGAAAAGTGGAAGTGCCCTCACGCTTTCTTTCCAGGGAAGCAAAGTGTTCTTGGTTATGAATCCTGATAGCGCTGGGGCGGTCAGTAAGGTGAGAATTCTTTTGGATGATAAACCGATAGCACAGGAGGTAAGTGGGAAAGATGTCATTAATGGGGTAGTACGGGTTGATAGCGATCGTCTCTATGAGCTCGTTGATTTTCAGGGACAGAACACGAAGGCCACTCTTAAAATTATTTCTGAAGAGGGTGAGACTGAGGTGTATGCCTTCACTTTTGCTTAAACAAAGCCAATTTGCTATACTGAGAAACAAATATACTCTATAAAGCTATGCGGAATATTACTAAAGGAATGAGTTTACTGTTTCTTCTTGTGGTACTCACTGGTTGTAGTACTGATGAAGTAAGGAAGAAAGAACTGGTGGCTGGTAGTGATTTGGTACTTGATTCAGAAAAGAAGGCCAAAGAAGAAGCTGCTGCTAAAGCCAAAGAAGCCGAGACTGCCCTCGCTAAAGAAGCTGCTAAAAAACCTGTTGTAAAAGAACCTATGTACAAAGAAGCACCAGCTATGGAAATTGAAGCGGAGACCAAGACCTACCAAGCGACCTTGGGTACTGGAAAAGGAGATATTGTGATTGAACTTAACGCCAAGGCCACTCCAATCACAGTCAATAATTTTATTTTTCTAGCGCGCAAAAACTTCTACAATAACACACCTTTTCACCGGACTATTCCGGGCTTCATGATTCAGGGAGGTGATCCAACAGGAAGTGGCAGTGGTGGACCTGGCTATAAGTTTGCTGATGAGCCATTCACTGGGGAATACACGAGAGGAACAGTGGCTATGGCCAATAGTGGCCCCAACACCAATGGCAGTCAGTTTTTCATTATGCATAAAGACACAGCTCTGCCGAAAAGCTATGTGATTTTTGGTAAAGTCACTAAGGGGATGGAAGTAGTAGATGCTATTGCTACAGCACCTACTAAGCCCGGAGGAGAAGGGTCCTCACCAGTAGAACTGGTGTATATTCAAAATGTCACTATCAAGGAAGACATGATCAAAGAAGAGAAGAAAGAGAGCAAGAACTAAGCAGGCTCATAAAAAAACAGCCCCGACGATATATCGGGGCTGTTTTGTTTAGACTTCTTTTTGTCCGTAGAAGATTTTGTACATGACCGGGATGAAGAATAGTTTGGCAATACCAGAGAAGAGGAGGCCCGCAATGATGGCACCACCTAAGCCCTGCCAAATAGGATCAGAGAGGGTAATAGGAATGAGTCCAATGATGGTAGTTAATGCAGTGAGGAGAATAGGTTCGAGACGGCTGGCCGCGCCTTCAGCAATAGCGTGGTCAAGATCAAGTCCGGCATCCATGTTACGGTTGATTTTGTCTACCAAAATAATAGAGTTGTTCACAACAATACCGAAGA
The DNA here is from genome assembly GCA_964561695.1 of uncultured Bdellovibrionales bacterium. GTDB lineage: Bacteria > Patescibacteriota > Minisyncoccia > Moranbacterales > UBA1568 > UBA1568. Next base: position 4,268 of record CAZLQC010000022.1, on the reverse strand, counting down.
GAGCAAGGATACCAATAAGAGCGGGGAAGGAGAGAGGCGTCCCACTAATAGCGAAGATAATAAAGACACCAGAGACAGCGAGTGGAATAACCAGAAGCACAATAAGGGCTTTCCTAAAGGAATTAAACTGAATAACCATAGTGCCGAAAATAAGAGCGGCTGAAAGAATCATAGCCTGTAGGATAGAGGCTACGGATTTCTCATTTTCTTCATTGGCGCCACCGGTCTTCCAGCTATAGCCATCTGATAGCTCAAGCTCATCGGCAAATTTTTCAAGATCTTTGGAAAGGGTACTCGGTGAATACCCATCGGCTACAGCAGCAGACACAGAGAGGGTACGCTTACCATCTTCACGGGTGATACTAGTTGGGTTGGGTTCGAGACGGAGTTTTCCAAGAGCGCTTAGGGGACGCGGACCATTTGCAGTAGGAATCAAGAGAGATGACAGTTTGTCTGGCGTACCAAGAGATTCACTCTCATCAAGACGGATAACAATATCTCTTTTCTCCTCACCAAAACGAGCGTCACTTTTGACCGTGTAACCACTACCGAGAGCGCGGAGCCAAAAAGCACTCTGATTTTCTGGGATACCGAGACGCTTCATCTCAGCCTGATCTGGTACGAAGACAATCTTACTCGAGCCAGTTTGAATGGACTTGGTAACATTGGTTACACCTGGCTGGGCACTCATGTAGGTTTTAATTTTTTCAGCATAGGCGTCAAGGGTCGCTGAATCAGAACCCAGCAGTTTGATTTGAAGATCACTGCCTGCTGGAGGCCCACCAGCCAACTGACTGACGGAGAGTTTGCCTGCTGGATAGTCCTTGTACTTTCGATTGAGCTCGGCGACTACCTGACTTGATGTAGGAACACGATCTTCTTTAGGTACGAGGAGAAGGGTGAGAAGAACATGGTTGGTATCATCGGCACTTGATACACCGTCATCATTGAGACTCGCTCCTACCTCCGCCAAAACAAAGCGAGTATCCGGAGTGTCCTTGAAAAGGGGGAGTAGCTTCTCAGCTTCTTTACGGCTTTCTGTGAGAGGGGTACCCTGGGGAAGTTCAAGGCTGATATAGATAATATCCTGATCGTCTTCTGGGAAAAATTCGTTGACTACATAACCGCTCGGCACTAAGGCATAGGAGAAGAGGGTAAAAATAATAAGCATGGCGAGCGTGGTACGACGAGCCTTTTTCTTTGTCAGGGTACCAAGAATAAAGCTCTGGTAACGAAGAGCGAGGGGATGAAAGTCAAAAATACCTTCGTCAGAGACTTGATGAAGATAGCCTTTTGCTCGAGTGAGCAGGGGGTGCTCTTGGTCACCACCTTGGCTACGAATAAAGCGAAAGAGTGTAAACAGGATGCCAAGAAAAACAAGGGCCAGAAGATACAAAAGTATCTTATATGGTCCAGCAGGAATCAGGAAAAAGAGAAGAGTGGCTCCTATGGCAAAAACAAGAATATAGAGAAAGAGAACAATGCGTTTCGGGAAGTTACCTGTCTGGAGGAGAGCCATCATAGGGATGACGATAAACAGTGCTACAGCAGCTGAAATAGCGAGAGCGGAAGAAACTACAATAGGAATTGGCTGGATGAAGTCACCGATAATACCAGTAGCCAGCAGGAGTGGTAAGAAAGCCCACACGGTCGTAATAGTAGTGATAAAAATGACCGAACGGAAATCTTTCCAGACCAGAAGAGCACTTTCACTTGGTGTGAATTTACCAGTACGCTCATAGCTAGCCATAGCAGAAATAATGACAATGGCATTATCTACAAGAATACCGAGAGCTAGTAGTAAGGCAAAAAGAGCAATAAAGTTGATACTGATACCACTTGCTCCCATTACCATGAAGGTGACCAAGAAGGTGAGGGGGATAGCGAGAGAGGCTACGATAGATTGGCGAAGGCCGAAAAAAAGAATGAGGACGGTAAAGACGAGACCAACCGTCAAGAAGAAATCATGAAAGAGCTGATCAAAACTTTTTTTGATTTCACGTGCGCCGTCAAAAACTGGTTCAAAGGTGAACTGTGAACCATGGGCAGCATTTAGCTCATCAAAGGTAGCGCGTACCTGATCGACTGCCACGGTAGCATCAACAGCATCTGTTTTGAAAGTAGAAAAGGTAATAGCTCGAGTAGGTTCCTTGCCAGCAACTGAAACAAGAGCTTCACGAGAGTTTACTATAGGACGTTCTTCGACTCGAGCTACTTCACCCAAAGGTACAATCTTACCACCAACAGAAAGAGGCAGAGCGAGAATATCTTCGACGCCACGAAGGGTCTGATCTTGTGAGAGGGCAAATGAAGTATTAGCGCCATCAAGTGAACCGGCTGGACTAGACTGAAGGGCTGCAGCCGCCTCTTGAGCCACGCTTTGAATATCAAGATTGAGGGAATTGATCTTCGCTGGGTCTAGAATGACGCTTATCTCAGGGTCTTTACGGTAGTTGAGACTCACGCTTTCAATGGCGGGCAAGTCTTTCACGCGATCCTCAAGAAGGTCAGCAAAGTTTTCGAGACTGGTAGCATCGGCAGAGCTTGAGACCATGAAATTAATCACGGGCTGGTTTTGAAAATCAAGAACCTGAATAGCAGGACTTTCAGCGTCTTCTGGGAGGTCAGTGACGGTATCAACGGCACTTTGAATATCTTGCTTAGCCTGATCCGGATCAGTCCCAGAAACAAACTCAACAACAATAGTGGAAGTACCTTCGTTGGAAGTAGAGGTTACTTTAGAAACACCAGAGAGACCACTGACAGCATCTTCTAGGGGGATAGTAATGAGACTTTCTATATCATCTGGTCCAGCACCGTTGTAGCTGGTAGCGACAAAGACAATCGGAATCTTGATACTTGGATTGAGTTCTCGGGGGAGAGACAAATAGGTGACGAGTCCTGCGCCAGCCAGTGTGAGGATGATAAGAATAATCGTCCGAATACTAGAAAAGTAACGCCCGATAAGAGTGTTGTGATCATCAGGGTTAAAGATGACGCGTTCAAAAAAAGAAGGGCCGTGTTCCATAGAGGGTAGACGTTATTCAGTGGCAATAGCCTCACCCGAGATGATACCTCGAGAAAGGATGATGCGACTATCAGGATTGATGCCACTGACTACTTCGATGTAATTACCAAAGATATTACCAAGAGTAACGGTCTTGGCTTCGGCTTTACCATTTTCTTCAACCATAACCCAGGCAGACTGAGCATCTTGAGAGACGCTCTCTAAAGGGAGGAGAATACTACCAGTTTGACTCTTAAGAGCAATACGAATATCAGTATAGTGACCATCGGTAAGCTTTTGAGCAGTATCAGTCGGCAGGCTAAATAGGGCGCTGTAGAGGCCAGTTTCATTTTCTTGTGTTGCAAGATAGACAAGAGTAAGGGGTAGGGTGCCACTCGGTGTTACCAAGAGAGCTTCTTTGGTAGGATCAATAAGCCAAGCAGTATCACTTGAGAGAAGCGCCTCAACAGTAGCGTTGGTACCAGAAGCATTGAGGGTAGCAAGTACGTCACCAGTATTCACAAACTGACCACGACGGACAGCGATATTGGTGATGATGCCAGGAAGGCTACTCTTCGGCTGCAAGACCGCATCATTGCGAAGAGCAAGAGCCAGGTTGAGACGACTACTGGTAAGCGTGTAGCGTCTGACCTCTCGGTCTTTACGGAGACTTGCTAGTTCAACATCTTCGGCGCTGTCCGAAAGAGTAGCGTCGTGTTTAATACGGCGTTCATCAAGAGTTTGAATTTTTTTGTCTAAGGCAGCAACTTCTTCAGCCAGAGCGGCGTCATTGCGAGCGATTTCTCTTTCAATAGCAGAGCTGCCACTACCGTAGTCATTGGTAAGAGTGAATAAAAGACGACCCGTAGGTACGACTTGACCTGGTCGTACAAAAATACCAGATACAATACCGGGAGTAAGGGCAGTAATCCGTAGGATAGAATCTTTTTTGACCTGAGCGGGGACTGTCACGGTGACAGAGCCTGCTTGTGGAGAAAAGAGAACGACTTTTTTCGGAGGCAGTGGTATAGATTCTTGGGGTACCTCTGGAGTACGAAGTGTGTAACTTATAAAAATCACGCCAAAAAGGGCCACAATCAAACTAAAAAAACTGACCCAGGGCTTAGCGGTAATAAGAGCACTTCCTTTTTGACGGAGGTTTTTGAGATAGATAGGCATAGAAAATAAAATTAAATCAGTCTTCTATATTAGCATATTTTTGGTTTTTCGTCAAGAGGTTACATGAGGTTCTATTGAGTGT
>CAZLQC010000021.1:0-16763 GCA_964561695.1 uncultured Bdellovibrionales bacterium | reverse complement strand
GTGATACCTACGTCGATGACACCTTGACCATTGGCTCTAGTTCAACTATCGCAGACAACCTTATTGCCCCAAATGATGTTTATACTACTGGTCAAACTGACGAATACTGTCTTACCTATGAAGGAACTGGCACAACTTGGGAGTGGCAAGTTTGTGGAGCTGGTTATGCTAATACAGCTCTCTCAAATCTTTCAGCAGTAGCTATTAATACCTCACTTCTTCCGGGAACTGATGATGCTATTGATCTTGGAGACGATACCCATCGTTGGAGAGATCTATTCTTAGGAGGAGAAACTCTCCATATTGGAACCTCTACAACTGATGAAGCAACAATTGGCTATACAACAAGTACTAATCTCTTAAACTTCTCTACGGACTCTACCTCAAACGGAGATATTGCCTTTTTCTCTGATGACCTCTATTTAGATAAATCAGCAGGATTTGTAGGTATTGGAGATGCTTCTCCGACAAGTCTCTTTACGGTAGGGGCATCAGATAATTTTCAAATCAATGCATCAGGACAAGTAGTAGCAGGTACTTGGCAAGGCACAGCAGTAGGTGCTCAATATGGAGGTACCGGTATCAACACCTCAGCCTCAACTGGAGTGCCATCTATCTCATCTGGAACTTGGAGCGTGAATGCTACTCTTGGCACTAGCCTTGGAGGTACAGGAGCATCTTCATTGAATGATCTCATTACTTTGACTACCCATACGACCGGTAACTACGTCGCTACTATCACGGCAGGCAACGGTATCTCTGGTAGTTCTTCTACTGAAGGAGGTGCTCCAACGATTGCTTTAGGAGCTCTGACTTCTGACTGGGATCAAACAGGCGCTTTTGATATTCAACTCAACAATGCTTCAAGTGAACTCAAGATTCTCGAATCATCAGGAGCAACATTTTACGGTATCTTTGAAGTAGGTGACTTGAGTGGAGATCGTACACTAACAGTACCAAATGTCAGTGGATTGATAGGAACGATAGATGGTGGTCAAACTTTCACTAGTGCTACCTGGAATGCTACTGCTATTGGCGCTCAGTATGGGGGAACGGGACTAAACACTTCCGCTTCAACTGGAGTACCAAGTATTTCGTCAGGTACATGGAGCGTGTCAGCTACACTTGATGAGACACTAGGAGGAACAGGAATAGCGAGTTATGCAGCAGGAGATATACTCTACGCATCTGGAGTGAACACTCTTGCAAAGCTTACAATAGGAACAGATGGCCTTTGTCTTGTAACTGCTAGCGGACTCCCATCATGGGCATCTTGTGGTGGCAGTAGCGCTACATTACAGGCTTCATATGATGCTGATGTTAACGGAAGTGATACCACCATTAGCTTAACTGCAAATGACGATGGACTGGTCTTTTCTAACCCGACATCAAGTGGTACAGATAGCGCCTTCCTCCTCTCGCTTAATCAGCAAAACACAACCGCTACAGTAGTAGCTCTTGATATTACGCAGTCTTCTAACGCTGCCAATGGAGCCAATATCACAGCGAATTCTATAGATACCGAGACAGGACTTTCTGTCACAGCTAATGGTCTTACTTCTGGAAGAGTTCTTGCTATCAGTTCCTCATCAACAGCCCAAACAGGAAATGTGGCTGAGTTTACACAGTCTGGATCAAACGCCTCTAATACAGGCAGTGTGTTGAAAGTATCAAATACTGGTACAGCAAGCGCTAACACCGCTCTTTATGTAGACCATCGAGCTACTGGTACAGGCAATCTCGCTCTTCGTATAGATGATGAGTCAGGTGATACCACACCATTTATCATCGATGGCAATGGTCGAGTAGGTATAGCCACAGCAGCGATTTCTGAAGACGCTACTTCTGAGCGATTGCTCCAGGTTGGTTCGGAGACAAATAGAGGTAATTCAGTAACGTATGGTGAAGTAGTAACAAAGGGACTGAAGGGAATAACAGCTTTGACGGATATTAAAGATATCTATATGTACGACACGACCGCTGATAGTGATGGTGGTCGCTGGATTGACTGGGCTACGACAGACAGATTGTCTTGGTACAGTGAAACTCTTGATGATGGTCCTGGTGATGTGTGTGATATAGCTACAGACGACCGGTGTTATGGGCACTCTTTTCCAAGGAAAGCTATCCTTGTGGTGACAGGTAGCGCTCTCTATATCTTCGATGCCACCACCAATGAAATGTGGATGAAGTTTAGTCAGCACTCATCTGGCTATGCATTGGGTGCAGATACTAATAATGACCCATCGAGTGTGACTGCTCTCAATGGAGTGGTGTATGTAGGAACTAAGGGTACTTCGTCTGGAGGATTATATGCTATTGATTTTGTAAATGATAGAATGTGGAACTATGATGCTACTGATAGAGCCGGAGCTGACGTTGGTATAGGTAGTCGTAACGGAGCAGTTTCATATGCCAGTGATTCCAAGACGGCTCTCCAGCTTGATCCAGTGGGAACTTCTGCAGAATGGATGAATATCAATGATGTTGCAGCAGTTAATATTAATAGTAGTATTTCAGCAACTACTGTGGGAGCTGCCACTAACCTTGTGGCAGGCAATGGTCAGTCTTTTGTGGGTCTAGCGACTGACTCTGGAGTAACCATTATTAATCTTGCAGCACAGAAACTTCTGCAATACTCTGATGTCGCGGCTGATAATTATGAAGCAGTAACACTGACGCGTAATGGTAGAATGTATGCCTTGAACTCAACGACAGATCAGCTCGAACGTTGGGACAACTTTGACTCAGATAAGACGAGTGAAGTAGCTGGTACCTATACTGCTCGTTGGACTTCAGCGGTAGGACCCGCCTTAGCAGCGAGTACAGTAGCTATCCAAACCAATGCACCAGACGCTCTCGAAGTAGTTGAACGGGCTTCATTAGCACAAGAAGCTATGGATTTGATTTACGTAGGTCATAACTTAGGACTTACGGAAATACATGATCATGCAACTACTACTAATGGCTGGTCTAAGTTCTATACCTCTACTCGTCAGACAATGATGATGCCAAATGCTATTGATACAGCTCTGCCGTTAGATGAGACGTCGGGTACTCTAGCTCAGGACGCGAGCTTCAATAATACCGATATGTCATATAAGGGTACATATACCCTTGGCGCAAGCGGTGTCCGTGGTAAGGGAGTGAATCTCGCAGGTACAGGGTACCTCTGCTCTGATGCGAATGCCGACGGTACTTGTGATAATGATACGAGCTTCAATATGTCGACTACCGGTTTCACCATTAGTATGTGGTTTAAGCACTCTACGACCGCTCCAGCTACACCGCATGTACTCTTTGAAAAGTGCTACAACACTACACCAGCCGCGACAACGGGTTGTGTGGCGGCATACATGACGACTACTGGTACAATAGTAGGCGCGATTGACGCAACGACTACATTTACCCAGTTTACCACCTATGATGTCACAGCCACCTCATCTCTTACTTACAATGATGATCAGTGGCATTTCCTTGTTATGTCTCGTACTAATGCTAACGATATGGACGTCTTTATTGACGGTCAAGCATTGAACCTGAGTACGGCAACGGGTCAAACAGCGACAGTAGATGCCGCAAACCAAGTGGTGAGTATTGGAGCCAGCTGTGCAGGGGCTGCCAACTGTGCTACAGGCTCTAACTTCTGGGATGGTTCTATTGATGACTTTACCTTTAGTAATGGTACGACTACGGTCGCTACTGTCTCTGGCTCTCAGCAACGTCGTCTATATAATGATGCTCGACCACTTGTAGGGAAGAGGGTGGTGACTGTAGATAATGCTACAACAGCAACATCTACTACCATTGGCGACTCTGGTGAATCTTGGATCCCAAATGAGTTTGCGGGCCTTGTGATGACTATCACTGGTGGTACAGGTGCAGGACAATCACGTCGAGTGATTTCCAATACTGCCACTACTTTGACGGTATCCCCAGGTTTTGATACCACACCGGATACCACCTCTGACTTTGAAGTTGACCCAGAAGCTTTGCATGGATCATCCGATATAGTAACAGCTATAGGTATTACAGCGGAGTCACCACTCGGTGAAGCTCGAATGATGTGTGCTGGTACCAATGATACTTCGGATGGGGGAGCTGTTACTTGTTACAACCATCAAGCAGGACCAAATATTGTAGCTGAGACGTTCCATTCAGATGCAAAGAGGACAGCTGATAATGGAGATGAATGGACAGGGACTAATTATGATGATATTCGATCTATTGATCTCTCAGGTAGATCACTCATCATGGCATCTGAGGCACATATGTACACCCGTACCGAAGACGTTCGTCTCGGTCAAGGTCTGGATTATCTTGCTAATCAACTCTTTAATATTCGAGGAGAGACTATATTAGACGGTATTACTGCTGCAGGAAGTATTGGCTTAGAAGTAGGGTTTACTGGTGGAGCTGACCTTGCAGAACGCTACTACTCAAACGAAAGTCTTGTTGCGGGCTCGGTGGTGTCTATCGATACTACTCTTGACGCAGGGGTACAGAAGTCTACCGTTCCATATCAGAAGGATGTCTTAGGTATTGTCGCTACAGAGCCAGGAATCATACTTGGAACACAGGCAGAGAATTCCTATCCGATAGCCTTGGTTGGGCGTGTACCAGTCAACGTGACTGATGAAAATGGAGTACCAATGCCGGGCGATAGAATCACTGCTTCAAGTACCTATGGGTATGGTATGAGGGCTATCCAGAGTGGAAGAGTACTTGGAGAAGTGATTGGTGACGCTCCGGTTACGCCGTTTGCAGCTTGTGAACCAGCAGTAGGTGCTCCAGCAGGAGCATACTGTGGACAGGTACTTGTCTTTGTGAATCTGACTGACTACTACGGTATGCCGGTAGAGCTAGCTATGGCTGGCCAGGATGTCATAGCGGGCGCAGATGGACTTAGCGATATGGCTAGTATTGATGGTAGTGAACAAGGCCTGACTACTGATGGAGCTAGTATTCGTCTCGCTACTGCTATGCCGACGAAGCAAGAAAACATCCTAAATTTCCTCAAAGATCTTCATGCCAAACAGGGCGTGGGTCAATCGGAAATACTGACTGGGCGAGTATCTGCTTCTGGAGAAATTATCACCCCGACACTCTATGCAGATACAATATTTGCTAAGAATATCAAAGCTGATTCTATAGAAGGATTGGAAATATTTACTAACCAGCTAGGAAGTCTCGATGCTAAGTATCAAGCCTTATCACAGTCAGTGACGGTAGCTGGTGAAGGGGATAGTACTAATCTTAAGATGCTTACTCTTGACTCAGCTGAGGTGAAGTTAGCCCTAAACGTAATTGGTAAACTTACGGCTCGCGGGGGAATTATAGTGGGTGGAAGTGCAGAGTTTGCCGGTGACACGGTATTCAATAAGTTAGCCACCTTCTTTGGAATAACCACTTTCAAGGACAGTGTCTTCTTTGAGAAAACACCAACATTTAGCAAAGACACAGCTGGATTTGCTGTTATCAAAGAAGGCCAAAGAACGGTAACTATTAAATTCGAAGATACGTATAGCAAACAACCGATAGTTTCGGTCGCCCCTACCAATGAGAGAAGTGTTCTTCTTGATGACGAAAGTGTTTCCGAGGAGACTAAGGCTGATGCTAAATTGGTAGAAGCTGATTTTCGTCAAGCGTTCTTTGAGGACGACATGAAGTACCTTATCACCAATAAGAATCAGAAAGGCTTTACGATAGTGCTGAACAAACCAGCCACTCGAGAGCTTACCTTTAGTTGGGTAGCCCTTTCAGTCGCTAATGGTAGCACTTTCTTCTCTGATGATGAGCCAGAAGAGAGTGCCGGAGAGGGTGATATAAGTAACACAAGTGGAACTACAGAGCCTCCAATGAGTGAACCTACCCCAGTCCCAGAGCCAGAAGAGCTTCCCGCTGGTTTGATAGAGGAAGAGGTGAGTGCCAGTACGCCATAGGGGAGTGAAAAAAAGGGAAAAATGAGGTATACTAAAGGAAAAGTATACCTCATTTTTATATGGCACCTATACCACGAACACGCGCTTCTCGTTCTCGCACAACAGTCACCAAAGAACCTTTAGCGGAAGAACAAATTATAACAGAAACTCCTCGAAAAAGGGTTTCTCTCAGTCTCAGTACATTAGTACTGGGAGTACTTTTGGTATTCGTAACTGGAGTGGCTGGTTATTTCTATTATCAGTCTCGACACGCTGCTCAGATAGCTGATAGTAAAGAAATTGAGGAGTTAACTCAGATCATCGGTAAATTTTTGGAATTACCTCAGGGAGAGACACCCACTCTTGCCACCGTTACTGATAAGGAAAAGCTGGCTGATCAAACGTTCTTTCTAAAAGCAGAAAATGGTGACAAAGTATTGATCTACAGTCAGAGCGGTAAGGCGATACTCTACCGGCCAAGTACAGGAAAAATTGTTGATGTTACGACAGTTAATGTCAATCAACCAGCACCAGAAACCGAGCCAGCGCAAGAAGAGCCAGCTCCCCAGCCAGTCGTAGAAGCTGCGCCGGCCATTGTCCGGGCAGCTTTGCGGAATGGTTCCCAAACAGTTGGGGTGACTAATGTAGTTGAGAGTCAACTGAAAGGAATACTGCCCAATCTCGCTGTCACTTCTAAGGAAAATGCCAAGAAGAATGATTATACCAAAACGATTGTAATAGATCTCACTGGAGCAAATGCTGAAAGCGCGCAGAAGATTGCCCAAGGACTCCAAGGAGAAGTGGGTAACCTACCGGAAGGTGAAGTTACTCCGACTGACGCTGATATCCTGGTCATTATCGCTAGCGATGAACCCCCTGCACCAGCACCCGCTCCAGACAGTAAGAAGAAAAACTAACCAGGTATTGAATTAAGAAAACCCACTCTCTAAGTGGGTTTTTGTTTAGTCGAGACCAAGTTGAACTTTAGCCTCGAGTGTCATTTTTTCAGGATTCCAGGGTGGATCGAAAGAAAGTTCAACTTCCACATCTTCGATATCTTTGAGTTCCATAACTTTGTCCTCTATCTCTTTTTGGATTTGACCGAATAGAGGGCAACCGATAGTGGTGAGAGTCATCAAGATTTTACACACACCTTCAGACGTAACTATTATTTCATAAATCAAGCCAAGTGCCACAATAGAAACACCAAGTTCTGGATCGAGAACTTGGTCAAGTTTGGCACGAACTTGTTCTTCTATTAGGAGAGTTTCGGACATGAAGAGTGTTATGCGGGGAAAACTTGATTACCAGAAGCATCTTTGATGCGGATAGCTGAAACAGGGCAAGACTGAGCCGCGTTGAGGATAGTTTCTTGGTCATCTTCATCCACAGTGGCTAGAATAGCTGCTTTGGCGTCATCATCAAGAGCAAAAGTATTAGGAGCCATAGCAGTACAAGGGGCTGCGCCAATACAAACACCATGATCCACCTCTAGTGTCCAGCCATTTTTGAGGACTACAGGACCTGCGGGTTTTAGTTCATCTTTCCAAGCCATAGTTTTAGAGCTTATTTTATTATATTTCTATTTTACCATGTAACGCCTTTTTGAGGGTTTCTAGAGCAAGTAGGGCACATTTCATGCGGCCAGGTGAGATAGTGAGACCTATCAGCTGGAGTACTTCACCAGGTTCTTTCTGGAGCAGAGATGTAGTTTTTGTACCGGTTAATGTTTCATAGAAGATAGAAGCGGAGGCAATAGAGATAGCACAGCCTTCACCATCGAAGCCAACAGCGGTCACAGTAGCACCCTCTATTTTGAGAGAAACTGTTAATCTGTCTCCGCAGGTAGGATTGAGAGCCTCGGCTTGGTGAGTAGGATTCTTGAGCAGTCCAAAGTGTCGAGGATTATGGTAGTGGTCTAGGATGTTGTCTTGGTAGAGATTCATGAGGCTATTTTTTGAGGAGTTTGACTATTTCTATCAGAGTCGTGATAAAGGTATCAATATCGAGCTTGTCATTATAAAGAGCAAAAGAAAGACGAGTAGTAGCAGGTACTCCATGTCCACGATGCCAGGGGGCAGCGCAGTGTTCACCGGCGCGAACACAGATATTTTTCTCTCCTAGAAGAGTGGCGATATCATGAGGATGGATACCTTTTAGTGTAAAACTCAAGATGCCAGATCTTTTGGTGTAGTCCTTTCCGCCGATAACCGTAACAAGTTCTCCAAAGGTATCTTGGAGGCGTTCCTGGGCATACTTTTGGAGTTTCTGGTCATGACGTTTGAGCGTGTTATAGCCGATACTTTTAACAAAATCAATGGCAGTGCCAAGAGCAAAAATACCACTGATATTCTGAGTACCTGCCTCAAAGCGTTCAGGGGATGCCTTGTAGGTAGATTTTTCACTATAGGCATCTAAGACCATACCGCCACCATAAATACGTGGTTGCAAAACTTTCAGAAGGTCTTTTTTCCCATATAGAACACCGATGCCAGTAGGGCCATACAGCTTGTGTCCAGAAAAGGCCACAAAATCAGCATCCCACTTACGAACATCAATAGGCTCATGGGCTATATATTGAGCGGCGTCTACTATGATGATAGCGTGAGGAGCAATTTCACGAATTGAAGTAATGAGACGAGGTATGTCTTGGAGTACCCCGGTCACGTTAGAGAGGGCACTGACGGCTACAATGGCAGTAAGTTCAGTAATGTTTTTTTCAATTTCACTGCTTTGGATATATCCTGAGGCGTCACTTTTGAGTACAGAGAATGGAGAACCTTTTCTTTTGGCGAGTTCTTTCCAGGGGAGGTAGTTGGCATGGTGTTCAAAATCGCTGACAACGATAGCGTCTTCATGAGTCAGAGAATCCTCTAGGATGAGCGCGAGCATGTTGAGGCCAGCTGTGGTACCGCTGGTGAAAATGATTTCTTCTTTGGTACTGCCAATAAAGGAAGCGATGAGAGAACGGATATTCTCTACATGAGTGCCGGTGTGCTCTGCTAGGGGGTAGAGGCCACGCGAGAGGTTGGTACTTGCTAGAGTGAGGTACTCTACTTCAGCATCAATCACTGCTTTTGGTTTGAGAGCAGTAGCAGCACTATCAAGATAGACCATATCAGGATAGTTTTTGAAAAAAGGAAACAGTTCTTTATGCATAGAGGGTGAGTAGTTTATCGAGAATAACCTCGCGTATTTTTTGTAAGTCAGTTTGAGCCACACCAAGATCGGTCATCTGTTCAAAAGTGGTTTCTAAGAACCCATTTATGAGCATACGGGAACTCTCTTCGAGATTCAAGCCTCGTGATTGGAGGTAGTAGAGACTCTCTTGATTGAGAGGTGAAGCCGAAGCTTTGTGGTGACAGATGACATCACGAGGGAGGATTTCCAGGCTAGGAATAGCGCTGTGACGAGCTTGATTTGAAAGGAGGAGGGCTCTACTTTCTTGAATCGCAGAGCTGTGGTTGCCTGATGGAGTGATATGGATAAGCCCTCTATAATTGAGGCTAGCATCACCACCAAGGACACTTCTAACAATGGTTTGAGAGGTCGTGTTTCTAGCGCTGTGTTCCTGAGTGATTTGAATTTCTCGCAGCGCAGTGTCATCAAGGTAAAGAGCAAAGATGTATGCTTCTCCGTTTTCACCGGATAGTTCGAATTTTAGTTCAGCACTTTTATTAAACATAAAGAAAACACACTTCTCATTTTTCTTGAGAGTGTAGCTAGAAACCTGTTCAGCTGTGATGTCTTTGAAATTCATAGGTTAGCCGATACTTCCTTCCATCTCAAGTTGGATGAGTCTGTTGAGTTCGATAGAGTACTCTAGAGGGATTTCTTTAACGATGGGCTCTATGAAGCCATTAACAAGGAGGCTTTCTGCCTCAGACTTATTGATACCACGAGACATGAGGTAGTATAGTTTTTCCTCACCAATTTTCTCGACAGTGGCTTCATGCTCAAAAATACTGTCCTGCTCCTGAATACGCATAGTTGGATATGTGTCTGAACGAGAATGTTCATCGAGGAGTAGTGCATCACAAACAACAGAAGCTTTTGATCCAGTAGCACCCGAGGCAATATGAATCATGCCACGATATGATGAGCGTCCGCCGTCCTTGGCAATGGATTTAGAGACGACTCGAGAAGTAGTATTGGGTGCTAAGTGAAACATCTTGGCACCAGCATCTTGGTGTTGTTTAGCACCAGCATAGGCGATAGAGAGCACCTCGCCACGAGCACCTTCGCCCACTAGATAGACGGCTGGGTATTTCATAGTCACACCACTTCCGATATTGCAGTCCACCCATTCCATCACAGCATTGTCCTCAGCTCGAGCTCTCTTGGTCACGAGGTTATAAATATTCTTACTCCAGTTTTGGACAGTGGTGTATCTGACACGAGCATTTTTTTTGACAAAAATTTCTACTACTGCAGAATGAAGTGAACTAGAGCTATAGATAGGGGCTGTGCAGCCCTCGATATAGTGTACGTAGCTACCTTCATCAGCGATGATGAGGGTGCGCTCAAACTGACCGAAGGCTTCAGAGTTGATCCGGAAGTAGGCCTGAAGTGGAAGTGTGACTTTGACACCCTTTGGAACATAGACAAATGAACCACCAGACCAGACGGCAGAGTTCAGGGCAGCAAATTTATTGTCATGGGGCGGGATGAGGGTACCCAGGTATTCACGGATAAGATCAGGATACTTCTTGTAAGCAGTATCCATGTCACAAAAAATAACTCCGAGGCGATCAAGCTCTTTGTTGACGCTTTCATAAACAACTTCTGACTCGTATTGAGCAGAAACACCAGCCAAGAATTTCTTCTCCGCTTCCGGTACGCCGATACGATCATAGGTGTCTTTGATTTCTTGGGGGAGATCATCCCAAGAGCGGGACTGCTTGTCGGTAGCTTTGAGATAGTAAGTGATAGCATCAAAATCAATACCAGAGAGATCTGCACCCCATGGAGGCATAGGCTTGTCTTCAAAAATCTGGAGTGATTTGAGGCGGAATTCCCTCATCCAAGTATCTTCTTCTTTGACACCAGAAATTTCCGCTACGATGGCAGCAGTCAGACCGGTACCGGTTTTATGAACAGAGCGTTCAGGCATAGCAAAACCAAACCGATAATCAGTCAGTCCGAGATCGAGCTCTTTTTCTTCTGTAAGTGGCTTTTTGGTCGTCATAAAGGGGAGAATAGAAAAACAGACTTAATTTGTCTGAATTACACTGTACCATACCTTTTTTATATTGACAAGAGATGCTTCTAATGGCATACTGTGAGTAAGTATTTAGAGTTCTTTTTTATGGGAGTGTGGGATAATGTCAGTACTAAAAGCACCGGTAATCATTCCAAAGCCACGCCAAGTAAAAATGTATCGCGATCTGGCTCAGTTTCACTTTGATCCGAAGCAACAACCCAAGGATCGTTTTAATCTTTTACGTAAGGATGTAGGCGTAGACCCGTCTATAACCCCTGAAATTGAGGAGAAGCTTTTTTTCAAAAGAAAGGCAGGGGATCAGCCAAGAATACTGGAGATAGGTTTACTCGCCTTTCCACGGAGGGATTATGGGAGCGTTCTTCAAAAAATGGGAACGGAGTTGCTCTCGAAGCATAATTATCGTAGTGGTGGCATCGGAGGCTTTTTTGGCTTTGTAATGGCGTGTCCGCATGTTACTTGTCCAGGATTAGTTCTTGCATTGGGAAGGGATATGTCCCAGAGTCGAGATATTATTCTTGGTGTCACGCGCTGTTCTCACGAACTACCCGACAAAAGGAGGGTGGTGGCTGAGAGGTTGAGTAGGCTAGGGAAGAACATCTTACCTAGTCTGTCGCCAGAACCACTCTTCGTCATAATCGTCAAAGACATTGTCTGAGACGCAGGACTGAAAAGCGCCCCGCAGGTCAACACACCAGCGGGGCACTTTCATTTTTAGGAGGGTTTTTATACTTTAGAATTTCCCGAAGCCGTTTTCTTCTATTTCGTGAGCCAGGGTTTGATCACCGGTTTTGACGAGGTGGCCGTCTTTGAGCACCAGCACCTGATCTGGATTCAGTACAGAGAGAAGTTTGTGAGAATGAGTAATGTAGATGAGAGTCGTTTCTTTGGGCAGGTGTTTTTTGAGGAAAGCAGTAATTAGCTTGAGAGCGTCGACGTCTAAACCGGTATCAATCTCATCAAATATTGCCACAGCTGGCTCTAGAAGAGCGGCTTGCAGAGCTTCAATTTTTTTCTTTTCACCACCAGAAAATCCTTCGTAGAGGGAACGCTTGAGGAGCTCTTCTTTGATAGAGAGTTCTTCCGCAAGAGCACGGACCTTCTTATGAAGGCTCATGGCATCCATTTTTTTACTCTTGTCCGCTTCAGCGGGCTTCGAGTGAGATGAACCTACAAGAGCCATGCGGAAGAGATCCATGACACTGACTCCTGGGAGGGGGAGGGGGTTCTGGAATGAAAGGAAAATGCCTTTCTTAGACCGTTGGTCAGGTTTGAGAGAAAGAAGTGATTCATCGTTCCAAAGGAGCTCAGTTGTTTCAGCTAGGGTGTAGTCAGGATGACCCATGATGGTATTGCCCAGAGTCGACTTTCCAGAACCATTGGGACCGAGGAGAGCATAGGTATTCCCTGGGAGGAAGTCAAAAGAAATAGCATGGAGAATTTCTTTATCAGTGATTGAAACAGTAACATTTTTGAGTGAGAGCATAGAGTTTAGTTGAGGGATTTACCAGTTAGGAGTTGAGCGAGAGACACTTCTGAAAGGCTTTTCTCGAGTGCTGTATCAAGGGTACGAAGGACTTCATTGGTTTGGCAGTGACTGACATGGAGGCAGAGGAGTTTGCCGTCTTCGCTGGCTGAGAAGGTCTTGAGCGGACCTTCGAGAGTCTCTAAGATAGACCAAACAGAAATATCTTCCGGTTTTCTACTCAAGGTATAGCCGCCAGTAGTACCTTTTTTAGCCTCTACAATATCTGCTTTGCGGAGAGTTTGGAAGATTTTTTCGAGATAGCCAAAAGGAATCCCTTCTCGATCGCTTAAGACCTGAATAGAAAGGGTTTCATGGGCTTGAGCTAAGGCCAAACAGGCTCTTAAGCCATAGTAGGTTTTGCGTGAGAGTTTCACCCCGTTAGAAATTACTGATTATAATTAACATAGTATTTAAAACCTCGTTAGAAGCTGTGATTTAAGGAGTATTTCTAACGGGGTGAATAAATACGGACTATTTAAGTCTGTTTTAGAATGCCAGGAATCTTGAGGCTTGTCAATGATCAGAAAGAATGTTAGTTTTTGTTTAGCAGGTGGAGAAAGTTGGCCTAATTCCCACCCTCATATCCAATCAGCCATAGGACGCTGTGGCAGGATGATATGCGAGTTGGTGAGGCTACCGTGCGGACACGAATCTATACTGGGTGAGGCCAATTAACAATGCCTCTTGTCTATCATGACCTAGTGATTCGTGTCCGACGGTTCTTTTTTTATACGTATGCAGGAATCATTTTGGAACAACTTACCTAAGCCTTTTTTTGTCTTGGCACCGCTTGCGAATGTGACGGATGTCGTTTTTCGTAATTTTATCTTGGAGTACAGTCGTCCAGATGTACTCTGGACTGAGTTTGTATCGGCTGACGGCTTGTGTCATCCTAAGGGACGCGAAGTACTTCTCAAGGATCTCGAGTTTCGTGAGGGCGAACGACCAATAGTCGCTCAGTTGTTTACTGCAAATCCAGAGCATATGTATGAGGCGGCCAAACTGTGTGCCGAACTTGGGTTTGATGGCGTAGATATCAATATGGGTTGTCCTGACAAGAATGTGATGAAGCAAGGCGCAGGTGCAGCTTGTATGAAAGATGCAGAGTTGGCTAAGCAGTTGGTTCTCTCTGCCATAGAAGGCGTGAAAGCGAGCAGCAATGAAATTCCTGTGTCAGTCAAAACCCGTCTGGGATTTAACGAAGATAATCTTGAAGTTTGGCTCCGAGAACTGCTTTCAGTTAATCCGGCTGCCATCACATTTCATGCCCGGACCAAAAAAGATATGTCCAAGGTACCAGCACGCTGGGAGAGAGTGAAGCGGGCAGTAGAAATTCGTAATGAAACGAACAGTCAAACCCTTATCATCGGTAATGGCGATGTAGTTGATATGGCTGATGCTCAGGCTAAAGTAGCTGAGACTGGCTGTGACGGTATTATGTTCGGGCGAGCTATATTTGGTAACCCCTGGCTTTTTGATGGAGCTAGGTCAGGAGTGACGGCTACGGATATAAAAAAGATTACGGTGAATGAAAAACTGGACGCTGCTTTGCATCATACTGAGCTCTATACTGAGTATTATGGAAATACTAAGAGTTTTGAACTTTTGAAAAAACACTACCGAGCCTATATTAATAATTTCCCACTCGCCAAGGAACTACGAGCTGATATGATGATGGCTAAAAGTTATGATGAAGTTAAGAGTATTGTAGAAGTTTTTAAGAAAAGTCATGGAGAGATTCTTTCTCAAGTATCAGCAACAAACTATCTTTTGTAAAAAACAACCCCGGAATCCATAATAGGACCCGGGGTCGAGTGTTTCCACGATGGGAAGATATCAGTCAGCCATTTTCCAGTGCAGGGTTTCGCCTGCGTAGAAGGGGACAATGACAGAGAATGCCCCCGTTTCTTGATGGTAATGAGCACCATGGTAATCGATGGCTGTGGGAACCACCCAATCTTGGCGTTCTAAGCGTACCTTTTTGGTGGGTGCGCCAAGGCCATAGAATTGTGCCCCAAACTTGCCGGCAAAGTCTGGTAACATATCAACCATGCCAACGCTATCGAAGGCTTCAGCATAGAGTTCCAAACCATGGAGCCCAGTGAAACAGCCAGCACAACCACAAGCATTTTCCTTGAGATGCTTGGCGTGAGGTGCCGAGTCTGTACCAAGGAAGAAGCATGGATTACCGGAGATAGCAGCTTCGAGAAGCGCGATACGATCCTCTTCACGTTTCAGGATAGGCTTGCAGTAGAGATGTGGATTGATACCGCTTCCCAGCATATCATTGCGGTTAGCAAGAAGATGTTGAGGAGTGATAGTGGCTGCTGTTAAAACTTGGCCAGAATCTTTCTGCATCAGGAGTACTGTTACCACAGCGGCGGCGGTAGTGATGTGTTCCAAAACGATACGAAGTTTTGGAAAGTTGATTCTTAGCCAGAATAAGTCGGCTAGGAATTCTCCCTCCCTATCAAATACATCGATTGTATTGTCAGCCGTCTCTCCGTGAAGTGAAAGGACAATATCATTTGTTTCCATGTGTTCGAGGAATTTCCCCATCGTCCGAATATTGTGGACACCTGCATCAGAATTGGTGGTGGCACCAGCTGGGTAATATTTGATGGCGTGAACAACACCTGGATTCTGCACAATTTCCATAATGTCCTCAACAGAAGATGTTTCTGTGAGGTAAAGCGTCATAAGTGGTTCGAATTCACCATCCGTAAAGCGCAAGATGCGTTCACGATAGGCAATGGCTTCTGTCACGGTACGCACCGGGGGAACAAGATTGGGCATTACCAGCGCTCGCCCAAACTGACGAGCGGTGAGGGGTGCCGCCATTTGGAGGCGTCCGTCGTTGTCATCGCGCAGGTGAACATGGAGGTCATCGGCTGCGAATTCAAGGGTGTTTATGGTCATGATTTGCTCCACTTCTTTATTCTTTGATGTCAGGATTATCCCAACACCTTCATTGACGTTACGACATATGTTGAGCGAGATAGTTTTGGAGAGCAGGGCTTCCCTCGATGAGGCGTGGGAAGAATTTTGGTCCACCACCCCAGGTAGGGCCAGAGACGCATTGCACGCCCTTGGCCCCGGCATTCAGATAGTCGACAGCATGATTACCATCGAAGACACCGCCACAGGCGATGATGTCGATGTAGTTACCAATAAAGCTGAAAGCCTTGGTAACCAGCGGGAGTACAATGTGTTCACGTAGCATGTTGCCTGACAGTCCACCCTTGTTTCCATTTACATGGAGTGCAGGCTGTTTATGTCGTGAACCAGGAGCTACCGGCACATTGATCTGAACGTTTCCGAGGGTATTGGTGAGAATCACTGCTTTTACAAAGGAATATTCAAGAAGTACGCTGAGCACTTCTTCGAGAAATTCCGATGACGCAGTGGGTGTTTGACGCATATCCACACCGAGCTCATTCTCGAAAGAATAAGCTAAGCTGGAAACCTGTCCCTTTGTGAGGTAGGGCGATAGCTTTACCCATACTGGCTTTTCTGGTCGAGCTAAACGGAGGCTATTCAAAATCGCTAGCATTGATGAGATACTGTAAGCAATTGGAATTTTTTCCGTATTGGGACAGCCAAAGTTGAGCGTAGTGGCCGCAACACCTGGGATTGCTTCGAAGGTTTTGACACCTTCGACGAAATCCATAGGTGCGAAGCCAGCGATGTTAGCTACGAGTGGGTGAGGTGATTGCATCTTTGCTAGTTTGATGAGAGTTCCTTGGAAACCTGCATTTGGCATGCTCCAGGCATTGAGGCCAAGGCCATATTTCTGAAGCTCTTCGTAGGTATCTGGCCACTGAGGCGATCCGGGATTGCCTTCACGCAAGGCTGGAGTAAACGAACCAATCTCGAGTGCTCCTACGGATAGGTCGGAGCGGAGATAGGGGTCGAGTTGGTGCACGAACTTGCAGACACCGCCACCAAGCATGATGGGGAGCTGCATGGGTACACCACCGATAACATAGGTCATGTTCAATTCCTTTTCTTCTTTCAGGTTGTCAAAGAGGGAACCGTAATTTACTCAAGAGTTGAGCAAATGTAGGTTTCACGCTAGGATAGCATTATCAAA
>CAZLQC010000020.1:17284-18919 GCA_964561695.1 uncultured Bdellovibrionales bacterium | reverse complement strand
TTTCTGCGGAGATGGAGAGATTCGAACTCTCGAGGGCTTGCACCCTACCCGCTTTCCAAGCGAGCGCACTCGGCCACTATGCGACATCTCCGTTCCGAAAAAGCTTAGCGTACTTCTTGGATGCCGACAAGTTTCATGTTTTCGCTGGTCTCAGTACGACCGATAAAGAGTGTGATCTTGTCCCCAGGGGCCAGGCTGCCATTGGCTTTGGCATCCTCAAGGAGTTGTTTTTTCTGTGCTTCGATACCAGTAATACCCTCGTACAAATACGGCGTAACGCCCCAGACAAGAGCCAGCTCCTGCCAAGTACGACGATCACTGGTGGCAATAAGGAGAGTGCGCTCTGGACGGAAATGGGAAAGGAGACGAGCAGAGAGACCACTTTCAGTCATGATGACAATGGCTTTGGCATGGAAGCTCTTGGCCATTTCATAGGCACTTCTGATCAGGATAGAATACTCATTACGAAAGTTGAGATGAAGAGCTTTATACAAATCATCAAAAGGAGACTCCTCGGTCTTCTCAATAATCTCAGCCATCATGGCAATAGTCTCAACTGGGTACTTCCCCATAGCAGACTCTTCGGAAAGCATGACGGCATCCGTGTGATCAATAACAGCATTCGATACGTCGCTCACCTCAGCACGTGTCGGATGTGGATTCTCAGTCATGCTCTTCATCATCTGCGTAGCCACAATCACTGGCTTGGCAGCGGCTAGACTTTCGTGAATGATGCGCTTCTGTAGTAAGACCACCTCGCTCGTCGGCATTTCAATCCCGAGATCACCTCGAGCTACCATCACCGCATCAGTAGCCTGGATAATAGAGGTCAGGTTTGCAAGAGCGGCTTTGCGTTCAATCTTAGAGACTATCTTTGGCAAACGGTCGCCTAGAGTCACATAACTCTGCATCTCTTTGCGTACCGTCGCAATGTCTTCAGCTGAGCCTACAAACGAAAGACCTATGTAGTCCACTGCTTGCTCGACTGCAAAACGAAGATCTTTCTTATCTTTATCAGACAGAATATCAAGAGTTAGTTCTGAATCAGGCAAGATAACCCCCTTACGACTCTTGAGGAGTCCTTCGTTTCTCGGCTTAGTTTTCAAAATCACTCCATCACGCTCGATAACTTCAAGCTCTATGGTGCCATCTTCAATCAGAATCATGTGGCCAGCTGAAATACCAGCTGAAATACCAGCCATATCTAGGAGTACATCAGCCTTACTCTCAGGATGAGCAATATCGCTCACTGTCACAATGGTGTCGCATTTGAGGGTCAGTGGTTCTTTGAGTTCTGTCCTGATGCGAGGACCTTGGAGATCAGCTAGGATAGCGATAGCCTGATTTTTCTCACGTGAGATTGCTCGTACACGCTCGATGACTTTGGCGTGCGACTCATGCTCACCATGAGAAAAATTGAGACGCACTACATTCATCCCCGCCTCTACCATTCTGGTCAGCATTTCTTTGGAATCACTGGCTGGTCCGATAGTAGCCACTATCTTAGTACTTTTGTTGTTCATGATATATACAGTTTTTCTTTTGATTTCACTTTTAGTATAGCGCATATGAATAAACTATGGAAAAGAAAAAGGGGCGGAGGATTTCTCCCCCGCCCCATTCCGTCAGACCGCC
>CAZLQC010000020.1:644-17274 GCA_964561695.1 uncultured Bdellovibrionales bacterium | reverse complement strand
AAGAAAAAGGGGCGGATACATTGCTGTACCGCCCCTTTTGTCGACCGAGAATCTCGATCTAGTTATTGCTGTCGTAGCTACCTTCGGTAGCTTGCTGACATTCGATGACCTCCCTCACCACAGCGGGCTGGCCCGGCTGCCTGATGATGGTCTTCGAATGACGGCATTGATTAGCCGCTTCAGCATCGCGCATGTCCTGATAGTCAACTTCCGCCTTGCCACGGCAATCACGCTGATCGTAGCGTGAACCATAGTTGTTGTTGGAGCGAAAGTAACTCCGCTTATCGATCTTGTGAGCGAGAATTTCCATCCCGCCCTGAAGAATGGTGCCCGCAAGGGCTTCACCCTGATTCTTCGATCGACAGCGGTCTTCAAGAGCCTCAGTGTAGACCCTCGCCCGAGCAATCTGCTGGGGCGTGCGACCTTCGCGATAGGTTGACCTGATATCATTTTGCGCGCTGCCCGACTGAGCTGCGGCCATATCGGCTCGCTGTGATTCGGAAGGAAAATTATTCCGTGCCATGGCCGGAGTGGTCATGGAAAGAACAACAGCAACTGTGATGATTGACTTGAACATTTTACGTCTCCTAGTTGTAAAGGTGCGGTGATATCTGCACCAGATGAAATTTCTGGGTCGAGTGGTAATTTCCACCTCAACATACTATTATACTCCTATTATCCTGTTTTGTCAATAGTATATTTGCTATAATGGCTTACCTAAAGCCCTATTAGAACCTTCTTAAGCGAAAAAGTTACTCACTTGTAGCAATATATAGCTTATATGTGCCCTATACCAAGTCTCTCCCACAGCTCTCTAACGGGGTAAACAAAAAAAAACCTCTCTTAGTAGAGAGATCTTGGCTTGTTTGAAACCCACTGGTTAGCCTAGAAGCTCATCTTCAAGCTCAAGGAGGATTTCGCTCGGAATGGGGTTATTCTTTGGGCTGATCCCTGGGTAACGCCAGGCACTGATAATACGGATGGTTTCTAACTCTAGGCTCATCTTGCTCCCTAGGGCAGAGGCTAATTTTTGATTCTTACCCTTTTTTTGGTACATGACCCACACTTCTTGCTTCCAGGTTTCCTCACTTTTTCCCAGTTCTTTCTTTGGAGAGACAGGCTGCATAACGGCGATGGTTTTTTCGGCTACACCCTTTTCGGTACGCTTAGGATTACGGATAACGCCCTTGATTTTCTGTAAGCTGAGTCCGTATTGTTGCATCTTGTACTCGGCATGACGCGTCAGTTCATAACCACCCACCGACTTCTTCTTTTGGTCTTGAGACTTTTGAAAACGTTCTCGTGCTTTCTTGGCAAAGTCTTGATAATTCGGCATACCCTAAGCTTCCATGCTACGCAGAGCAGCTACTCGCTCCTCTACTGGTGGATGAGTCATAAAAAGTCTTGAGAAAGCCTTACCTTTGAGAGGGTTGGAAATATATAAGTGAGCCGTGGCACGATTGGCCGCTTCCAACGGTTCCGGATCACCCGATATTTTTTCTAGCGCGCGAGCCAGTCCTTCCGGATAACGTGTCAGGAGTGCGCCAGAAGCATCGGCGAGTAGCTCTCGCTTACGAGAAATAGCTAACTGCATGAGTGTCCCGGCCAGAGGAGCAAGTAGTGATAAAACAAGAGCTCCTACAAAAAATAGAGCCTTGCCCTGACTGTTGTTATCACTATTGGTGCCACCAAACAAAGCCGCATGACGAAACCAATCAGCAAGAAGAGCAATAAAACCAACCAGGATTACTACTACGGTAGAGACCAGCGTATCACGATTGCCTATGTGGGAAAGCTCATGAGCAGTTACTCCTTCGAGTTCGTTGGGCTCAAGCGTCGCCAGAATACCTGAGGTAAAACAGACTACCCCGTGCTCAGGGTTGCGACCAGTAGCAAAGGCATTAAGCGCAGTATCTTCCATGACATAGAGCTTCGGCATTGGTAGGCCAGCTGTAATGGCCAGATTTTCTACCATTTGATACACCTGGCGATGGCTCTCAAGACTGAGTGGCTTGGCATTACTCATCTTAAGCACGATGCGATCACTAAACCAATATGATGAGAGGCTCATGACAATAGAGAAGCCAACAGCGCCATACAAGATACCGCTTGAACCCATGGCCCCAGCAAAGACATAACCTACAAAAATAACCAACACCAAAAACAAACTGATGTAAAAACGAGTCAGCCAGATGTTTTTGGTCTGGTGGGTATAGAGACTGGCCATGATTTTTTCTTTACTGATTCTTTAGAAGGTGATCGGGACTACCGCCTTCTCTGCTTCGTCTATTTCAAAGAATTCACGCTTGGTGAAGTTGAACCAAGAGGCGATGATACCACTTGGGAAAGTGTCTACTTTAGTATTGAGCTCCATCACCGTCGTGTTGTAAAAACGACGAGCTGCCTGAATCTTGTTCTCGGTATCTGAAAGTTCACGCTGAAGTTCGAGGAAGTTTTGGTTGGCCTTGAGGTCTGGATAGTTTTCAGCTACTGCAAACAGTGTGCGGAGGGTTCCACTGAGCGCGTTCTCGGCATCAGCTTTGGCTACTCCACCACTATTCATAGCGTTGGCACGTTCTTGGGTCAGTTTCTCGAGAAGTGTCTGCTCGTGAGTGGCATAGCCTTTGACGGTGCTAATAAGATTCGGGATGAGATCGTAACGACGCTTGAGCTGGACATCAATATCACTCCAGGCTTCTTCTACGCGTGTACGAAGACGCACTAGACTATTGTAGATAGAAACAGTAACGATAATGATCGCCGCAATGATTCCGATGAGGATAAGTTTTACTGACATATGGCTAGAATAAAAGAGTTAATAAGTGCCTCTAGTATAGCATTTTGTCACGAAATTGTCAGCCGTATAGTTGCATGGCGTGCTATACTGTTTGTATTAATATCCACTCTATGGAATGGCATACTTACCTGGTCTGGGCAATCCCTATCGCGGTTGGCGTTATCGCTCAACTGACCAAATTTATTGTCTTTAGCCTGCGTAACGGCTGGAATCCAAGCTATATCTTCACTCATGGGCACATGCCATCGGCTCATACCGCCTTTGCTATTTCACTCCTCGTCTCAATCGGTCACTATGAGGGGGTTCACTCTGGGGCTTTTGCAGTAACTGTTGGTCTGGCTTTTCTCATCATCGATGACGCTGTGCGTATTCGGATGCACCTCGGAGATCAGGGGCGTTATCTCAACATGCTTGTTGAACAGCTCGATCTCAATAAAGAACAATTTCCTCGTCTCAAAGAACGAGTGGGTCACCGGACGAGTGAAGTAATTGCTGGCAGTATTTTGGGAGTGATTCTAACCGTGATTGCCATTGCTCTTTTTTCTTAGAAAATATTAAAAGTGGAAAGGCCCGGAAAGATACGCTCATCTTCCGGGCCTTTTCAATTTTATCCGTGCAAAGCACGGTGCGTCCACACAGCTTCGATAGGCCGGTAGTGCATATCGTGAACGCGAAGCGAACGCTCCTGTACCGCTGGATACTCTGGGTGATCCTGCATACTCACAGCTCGGTTCTCACCGTAGTAAAAACCAGCATGCTTATGACCGTCAAGCTTTTCCCAAATAATAACATCGGAGAAAGCAAGTGGGAGGGTTCCTGGTAGCCGATACCAGCCTGAGGCTTCTAGCATAGCTGGAAGCTGATCAACATAGGTAGGCATCCCCTCACCGAGCATAGTCGCTCGATTGATAATACCGACAATCAAAGCGCATCCCAGACGACCCTCTTTGACGACATTCGCAACGCCGCTTCTTTGGACAATAGGAAAATTTTGACCTACTCGTGTTTCCAGTAGCGAGTCGATGAAATGTTTGCGCCAATTCGAAATAGCTAGCACACCATCTTCACCTAACTCACTAGACGATTTCTGCAGCTGTTGCTGCAGCTTGTCGAGGGAAGATATATCTTCCATAGGATACCCCTTTCCTTAAAACGAACTGAAATAGTGGGTTATTTTTAACACTTCCCTCTATCTCGGTCAAGCCTCGTTCTCAAGTTCAGTGAGAATCTCTTCAATCACTGTCCGTTCAGACCAAGGAATGTGTTTGGCACCAATAGCCATACTGGTTTCAGCTCCTTTGCCGGTAATCAGCACTATATCACCACGCTCAGCCATTTTCAGGGCCTGAGTGATAGCTTCTTTGCGGTCATAAATACGTAAATACTCATATTTCCTGGTCTTACCCAGACCAGCCTCAATATCATTGAGTATCTGCTCGCCATCTTCGTAGTAAGGGTCTTCATTGGTCAAAATAATGGTATCAGCATACTCAGAAGCAATAGCAGCCAACATGGGACGCTTGCCCCGATCGCGCTCACCACAGGCTCCAAAAACATGAATGATTTTGGTACCAGGAATCTTGAGTGGGCGCACTGAATCGTAGAGTTTGATGAAAGCATCTGGCGTGACCGCATAATCAATAATGATGTCTACTCCATCGCTACTTTCTAGACACTCCATCCGTCCTGGAATACCCACCAACTCCCCAAGAGCTTCTCGGATAAGTCCTACTTCTACCTGAAGCAGTTTGGCTACTGCAATAGCAGCCAGGGCGTTTTCAATATTGAAAATCCCCGGTACGCGAAGTATGTATTCTTCATCACCAACTCGAAATTCTGTTTTGTTGAAGTTCAAACGAATCCCCTTAGCATAGAGATCGGCATTGATATTCTTGGTGCTATACGTTACCGCTCTCCCCTCCTGCATATGTGCTTTGGCAAAATACTCCGGTCCTTCCATATCAGCATTAACCACAGCATAGTGACTCATATCAAAAAGCTTCTTCTTGGCCAGACGGTAGCATTCCATGGTCTTATGGTAGTCGAGATGTTCACGAGTCACATTGGTAATGACAGCGATTTCGTAGCGAGTACCCCAAACACGCGACTGATCCAACGCATGTGATGAGGTCTCAATGACCGCATGGGTCATACCCCTTTCTACTGCTTCATGAAGAAATTTCTGCAGTTTCCAAGCAGACGTAGTGGTAAATTTGGAAGTATTGATACGATTCTCATCTCCCATCCAAAAATCAATTGTCGAGGCTACAGCTACTTTGATGTTTGCTTTCCGTAGGATTGCACCAATCATCTGAGTCGTTGTAGTCTTGCCATTGGTGCCGGTCACCCCTACTACAACCAATTTCTGAGAAGGAAAACCAAAGTAGACATTCGCTACTAAAGCGCATGCTCGGTGGTAGTAATTTTTGAGAAATTGTGGAGTGAGTCCTGAAATAAAATGTCTCATGCGAAAAAAGTTTTAAGGGTGCGAAGAAATTGATACAGCGCATATCGCTTACTATCAATAACAATATCATAGGCGCCTGGAAAGAGAAGGGTTTGTGTTGTTGGTGCAAAGCCCTGCTTAAAACGAGTGATGCCAGTCCAGTCTTTTCCCTCTGGAGAGCGCTCTTTCACTGCTACTCCACCAAGATCATATTGTTTCATCCCTCTGGCTTTGACCCTCTTAATAGCTTCCCATTGGAGAAAATGTGGTGCCATGTATTTGCGCCCATGATCATTGGATCCACCATGAAGATAATAGGCTGTATCGACATAATACAAAACCAGAATGCCCGCCAATACTTCGCCATCTTTTTTGGCAACAAGAAGCTCACAGGTATCTCTGTCAAAATGTTCGAGAAATTTTTGGTAGTAGGCTTGTGGATGAAAATGGATATCTTTTCGAGCGGCTGTCTTGGTAAGAAGTTCAAAAAAAGAAGTCTCGTCTGAATCATTTCGTGTTTCCTCAATACGGATGCCATGCTTCTCTGCTAGGCGAATATTGTAGCGTGTTTTGGACTTCATCTCGGCCAAAAGTGCGTCTTCGTTCTTGGTAACATCAATCATTAAGATTTCTCGTGGTTGGATATCATATGATGCTTTGCGAAAACTTTTGGTAAAAATTTCTACTAGTTGTTTTCTTAGTAACTCACTTTGTGGTTCAACACGAAGAAAAACATAGCCTTTGGCTTTGGCAAAAGTAAGAAGCTCGTCCTGGCGTATGTCTTCCAGAGCTTCCAAAGAAACTACTGGTCCACGAGGTACATAGAGGTATCGCCCGATGTGAGGAAGTTGATACTCAATACCAAACACAGAAGTAGTCCCTATCTTAAACTCGACCACCTGCTTACCAGTGGCTAGCTGAAAATCAGTCCATTCTTTGGACTGAAAAAGACCTCCGTCAGGAATAGCGCTTTTCAATGCTTGCATACTTTATTTAGCTAAACTTTTGAGTGCCTGACGAACACGTGCGCTTAAGTCAGTGACATCTTTGGGTACTGCCTTGAGAGCATCCCTGGCCTGAGTCACTGAGTACCCAAGCGCCGCTAAAGCCTCGAGAGCTTCCTGATCTGCCTGAGCTTCTGCATGATCGGTGAGGTCACCCGCTTCGACTTTGTTTTGGAGCTCAAGGATCACTCGCTCTGCCATCTTCTTGCCCACTCCAGATACTCGAGTGAGGATACTAGGGTCTTTGTGAGTAACAGCAGTTCGAATAGTCTTAGTATCGGCAATGGAGAGGATAGAAAGGGCTACCTTGGGGCCAATACCTGAAACACCGATAAGAAGCTCAAACATAGCCTTCTCTCCTTCGTCCAAAAAACCATACAACAAAAAAGCATCCTCACGTACATGGGTATGGATATAGAGATGGGCCTCGTCTTGGGTAGCAAGTATGCCTAAGGCGTAGGTAGTCACTTGGACTTGATAACCAACACCACCTATCATCACTACTACGCTATTTCCCTTAAGAGTGCCTATTTTTCCTTGTAATTCTGCAATCATGCCCTTATTTTAGCACAGATAGATTCGACTTTATATAAGAGCTTTCTCTTGCCTTTTTTCCTTATCCATGCTAAAAATAGTCTGTCTCAGTAACTCTCTCTTTGTAATTTATCTCCGTGTTTATAGGTTTTTGGGCCTTATCTAGCCCTTGTTACCTATAACACATAAAAGCTAACACTATGCCCATCAAGAACTCCGCCAAAAAATACATGCGTGCGACTGAAAGCCGTACTGTCACCAACAAAATCGTCAAAGGTTCTGTCAAAAGTGTCATGAAAAAGACTCGTGAATCCGTAAAGGCTGATGATCTCAAAACTGCTCAAGAATACCTCAAGAAGGCTCAGAAGGCTCTCGACAAAGCAGTGCAGAAGAAAATTATCAAGAAAAACACCGCTGCCCGCAAGAAATCCCGTCTCAATGCGCTTGTCAAAAAGGCCGCTGGTAAATAGTCTCCCTTGTTATAAAAACCCCCTTCGATTAGCGAGGGGGGTTTTTGTTTACATATTCCAGACAAAGAGATCGATAGCAGTTCCTTGCTCTACTAGACCCTGCTTAATATCACGATCATATTCAAGAATCATGGTATGGGCGCGCTTCAGTCTAGCGAGTGGGAATACTGGTAGTAGTCTTTCGAGCTTACTGGCTACATAGGGTGAGATACCGGCGTCGGCGGCCAATGCTCCTGATTGACGTACTCCACGATCATAGGCTTCGCGCAGTAAGATAAGTTGACGTATCTGCCAAGCGCACAGTCCGAGTATAGGGAGGGCATCTTTTTTCCAGAGAAAAAGATTACGAAACAAAAGTGTTGCGGCTTCCTTATTACCCCTAGCCAAAGCATCAAGAGCTTGAAAACCCGTATCTTCAAGTGTTGGTTCAAGCATGACCTCCACATCCTCGCTCGTGATAGAACCATCTTGCTTGTAGAGAGAAATCTTTTCAAACTCTGAGTAAAGCTTAGCGGTATCTCCACCCACCCGCATCAGAAAGAGTTGCCGAGCTGGTGCCTCGAAACGCACATTCGGATTTTCACTCAGAAGTCTATCGAGAATTTTGCTACGTTCAGCTTCATTGGGAGTATCACAAATTATTTTCTCAAGGCCCGTTAAGGCTGTTAGTTTTTTGGTATAGCTGTCTGCCTTCTTTAATGTGCCAGGCTCAATCAGTACCCATGAGACCGTCTGTCTTGAGAGAATATTTTCCAGAAGAGCGTCTTGAATATCCTCAGCGAGAAGTGATGGCTGACGTAAAAAAATAAGTTTTGGCAAAGCAAATAAATCCTCCTCACTCGCCTCTAGTGCTCGACGCAGTTGTCTTGGATGCGGATCATCCGCAAAGTCAAAGAGAGAGATTTCTCCATCGGGCTTACTGGCTAAAAAAGCGCTTTCTAGAGCGCGTTTCTGATACATCAAAAGAAAATTGTCTGTACCGGTAAGGAGAGTAATCATGGAAGTATTGTGTAGTGTATAGCCAGTATAGCAAAAACCCTCCGAGTTCGTCGAAGGGTTTCTTGGTATCAAGAGAGATAGCTACACGGCAGGTTCCCATTTCAGTGTTTGACCTGGCTCCAACACTTCTACCCATATTTGACCTGGAACAAACATAACTTCATTACCTGACTGGTCATAGAAGAAAAGCTTGCTCTCCATACGACTCTTATCTTTCTTCCAAGTACCTTTGATCTCTTGTCCATTCATGTAGTAGTAGGCATCACCACTGTCTGTGCGGTCATACCATGGATCTCCAAGCTGCATATTGTTGTACTGTCCTTCGATTTGTTCTGACTCAGCGATAAGAACCACTACGTTTTTTGGTGCAACACGAGCCTTAGTATTACGATCCGTATCCTCTACATTTCCCCAAATACGCTTGTAGACATTAGTAGCTTGATCATAATCATATTCAGCAGCGAATGGTCCAGCGAAAGCCACGCGGAGATGACCACCTTTGCCACGATTCTCAAGCGGTGCTTCTGCTTGGTGTTTGTAACCAACAAATTTGTTTTCCATGTTGTACCCAAATTCCTTAGCACAGGCTACAAATTTGGATGGTGTGCCGTACCCAGTATCTACACCACGCTCAAGACCTTCTTTGCGAAAACAAGGGTTGTCTGAGCAAGCATTCGCTGACTTACCAGCGTCTCCATTACAGTTGATGTTTTCAATTTCTCCCCGGTCCATAATGCCTTTGGCAAGACCGACTGGATCTGATTCTGAATGTGATTCTGATCGTCCCCAAGAAACAAAGACTGCTCCTAAGCCCTTGGCTAGACTAAGGAAATCATGACGAGCGCTTCGCATAGAACCAACTTCCGCTGGAGTGTTACAAATATATACCCCCATGAGACGAGTAATAGAAGCCGTGATAACGGGCATCTCGATAACCATATCAGCCTCACTAAATCCTGCTGCTGGGCGAGCGGTGACATCTCCCGGTTGCATAACGGCGATAGCTCGACGGTTCCAGTTTTCACAAGGCAGACCTGATATAGGGCTTACCTCACCATCATTGAGGGGTGTGGTCTGAATTTCTGATTGGTTTTTGTTATTGAGCTCGATAGGCATAGCGCTGTCTTTCTTGAAAAAAAGAAAGCCTCCGATAGCAACGACAATGACTCCAAGAGCAATAAGAATCTTTTGTTTGTTAGACATATATAATGAAAAGTTTAGTTTAATGTTGGCAAGTGGTACAGTAAAAAATACTTCGCTGCATCATCTTGTCTCGTAGGATAATTGTACCACATTTCTTGCAAGACTCACCGGTGCGACGGTAGACGTTGAGAGCTCGTTTGAACTTTCCTGGCTGACCCTCGAGATCTCGAAAGTCTCCATCAGTAGTGCCTTGAAGTTTGACTGCTTCACGAAGAACTTTTTTGATAGCGGTTACCAGCTTACCAAGCTCTTCGGGTGTCACATTTTCTACTTTCCGGGTTGGTAAAATACCTGCTAAAAAAAGAGCCTCGCTCCGATAAATGTTTCCAATGCCAGCAATCAGTTCTTGCTCCAGTAAGATGGGTCCTATCTTCTTATGTTTTCTTTTTTCAAGTAGCCTTGTAAGGCTCTGAGTATTAAATTGCGGTGAAAGAGCATCCACTCCAAGAGAAACAACGCCAGCGAGAGTAGCCACTTTCTCAGTCGGCACCAGAGCCAACCAACCAAACTTACGCATATCTGAAAACTCTAAGGTTGTCTTATCTGTAAAAGTGAGTATGTGATGGATGTAGCCGTTGACTTTATCCTCTGTAAAAATAGGATCGTTTTTGGTTTTGGGAGTTTTGTAGAGAAAGTGACCGGTCATTTTGAGATGCACTACAATAGAATAGCCGTTATCCAAAATCATCTCGATATGTTTACCGTGACGATGAGTGGATACAATCGTTGCTCCTACAATACCCTCTCGAAACACCTTGCGACTTGGAATCACCTTCTTGGGCCAACCACTCCAAAAATCAGCAATTTTCTTACCAACCACTTTTTGGCCCAATTGAGTCACAACGGTCTGTACTTCGGGTAGTTCTGGCATAATTTTTGCTTTATTTGAAGCCTCTAGTATAATAACCTCATGAGACTTTCTATAGTTTATCATCACTTATATGCATTTTGAACGCGGCCCTCAAGAGAGAAGAAAATCAGCCAAAGAAGAAAAAGACCTCGACACAGAACCCCTCCTGCCCATGCCTGAACTTCAAGACGGCTTGATTGAAGATTACATTCACGCACACGGTACTGAGGTTGGGTTTGAAGGTTCTCGTAATCGAGTTATTGAGATTCTCAAAATTGTGCGTGAAGATGAAACAGCTACCGAAATGATAAATGAAACCCTCAAATCGATTTTCCGTTACGTAGAGTCAATCTATACCGCAGAAACACAGGCTCGTATACTTGAGTTCCGGTTCAGTGGCGATGAGTACAAAGAAAGGGTCAGCGCTCATGATTCAAGAAGAAGACGAGCTCACGATGCACTGATAGCAAACTTAATCTCCTGCACTCGTTACTTAAATGAACATTTTTTTAGTGATCAGCCCTCGACTGGAATCTACAATGGAAATCCTCAGCACCTCACCGAACAAAATCGTTTAGCTATAGCTGATTGGGCTATTGAGCTCGAACACGAAATACTTCTTTCTAGAAAACGTTAGATCTCTCCCCAATTTTTTCCAATAGACACCTCTACCGTCAAAGGTACCGAGATGGTGTAGACATCTTCAAGCATTTCTTTAAGCGCCCTGCCAAAAGCAGGTGCTTTTTCTTCGATAACCTCAAAAATAAGTTCGTCGTGGACCTGGAGAACTGGGTAGACTACATCTTCACCAAATTCTTCTACCAACCGCATGGTCTTGATCATAGCGAGCTTCACAATGTCAGCTTCCAGTCCCTGAATCGGCATATTGACCGCGATGCGCTCCCCCGCTTTCATGACCTGATTATTGGTGCTTTGAATTTCTGGCACGTGACGACGGCGTCCAAGTTCTGTTTCTACATAACCAGTCTCCTTGGCTTGCTTCAAAGCAACATCAATATACTTACGCACCCCAGAAAATGTTTTGAAATAGGTATCAATAAACTCTTTGGCTTCTGGCTGAGTGATGCCAGCAGCTTGTGCGAGACCAAAGGCTCCCATGCCATACATAATACCAAAGTTAAATACCTTGGCCTGACGACGCATCTCATAAGTGACCGCATCCAGACCAACCTTATACACAGTAGCAGCTGTGATGGTATGCACATCATCACCGTTTTTGTAGGCCCTAAGCAGAGCTTTATCTTGACTGAGATGAGCCATAATACGAAGCTCTATCTGAGAGTAGTCAGCACCCACAAGGAGGTACCCCGGACTTGCTTCAAAAGCTCGTCGTACCTCTTCACTCCATTCACTCCTAGCGGGAATATTTTGGAGATTAGGATCTGTCGAAGAGAGTCTGCCGGTAGCGGCGACATTTTGCTGATACGTTGTGTGCAGACGTGATTCACTGTCAGTCAGAGTTGGGAGGGCGTCGAGGTAGGTAGACTTGAGTTTGAAAAGTTCTCTGTACTGTTCAATCTTATGAGCGATAGGATACTCAGCCAGTTTAGCCAGTTCACTTGAGGCAGTAGAAATACCCGTCTTGTTTTTCTTAATAAAGTCTGACGGAATAGCCAGATCGACAAAGAGTACTTCCGCTAGTTGCTTTGGTGAATTAATATTAAATTCTTTACCGGCCAAGTCATAGATTTCTTTGGCGAGCTTTTCTAGGGCTTCAGTCAGACGAGCTGACATATTGGCAAAACTTTCTTGATTGAGAATAATTCCTCGCTTCTCCATTCGATACAGTATTGGAATGAGAGGCATCTCTATAGAATCAAAAACGGTTCTAATGTTTTTATCCTTATCTTGGTTACTACTCTCCTCATCAAGTCTCTTATCAAGGAGTTTCCAGAGTTCTAGTATCAATTTGCTCTTGGTATAGTCTTTACCATTGAGAAGAGTATCGCCAGCACCAGTGAGAGTACCGTCAGTGGATACCTCAGTCATATAGAGAGCGAGTGTGATATCAAACACTCCATTGGTAATGACTAAGCCTGCTCTGCCCAAATCATGCATGGCTAGTTTGAGATCAAACCAGCCCGTCTTCACATCTTCTCGGGTGAGTAGGTTTTGGAGTGCGTCTTTGGTATCTTCATTTACTTCTACTCGTAGCACTTCTTCTTCAGTAGCAATCTCAAGAGCAGTAACGTTCGTTCCAAAGAGTGACTCCGGGCTACTCTCAATTTCACAAGCTACTTTCCCACTGAGCATGCTCAGTAGTTTTTTCTGATCTTCTAAAGTCAATTTTTTAGTCTTCTTTTTGGATTCTTTCTTCACAGGCTCCTCTCTAGCCACTTCTATATTCCCCGGCAAACGTTTGAGAAGACTATAAAATTCATACTCACGCAAGAAATGCTCAGCTCGTGTCCGGTCATAATCATCTATTTTCATCGCTTGCTCATCGAGTGCTATGTCAACATCTAGCTTGATGGTGCCAAGAGTACGAGAAAGGAAAGCCTGGTCTTTGTCTCGCTCCAAATTCTCACGCATCTTACCCTTGGTAGCATCGAGGTTTTGATAGACTCCTTCGAGATTACCGTATTTCTGAATAAGGTCCGTAGCGGTCTTCGCTCCTACCCCCTTCACGCCTGGGATATTGTCGGAACTATCTCCAGCTAGGCCTTTGTATTCGATGAGTTGAGATGGGAGGAAACCATACTTGGCTTCTACTTCTTTGGGACCATAGAGAACTGTATCCTTGATGCTCTTACGCATAGTAAAGACTTTCACCTGATCATCAACGAGCTGAAGAGTATCAGTATCACCCGTCACTATAATGACATCGTAGCCCTTATTCTTAGCCTGGACTGAGAGTGTTCCTACGAGATCATCAGCTTCAAAACCTTCTTTCTCATATATAGGAATCCCAAAAGCCTCTACCATCTCTTTGATAATAGGAATCTGAGAATACAAATCATCTGGCGCTTGCTCACGATGAGACTTGTACTCCTCATAGAGATCATCACGAAAAGTGCCTCCCGGTAAATCAAAAGTAGCAATGATATTTTCTGGCTTAAATTTCTCAAGAACAGAAAAAAGGGTCAGAGCAAAGCCATAGACTGCATGCACCGTCTCACCGGTCTTGGTAGTGAGCGGTGGAAGACCGTGGTAGGCCCGATGGAGAATGGCGTTTCCATCGAGCAAAATGACTGTTTTTGGCTTGTTATTCATATTATGAGTATACTCTTTTGATTTCACGAAGACAAAAACTCTAAATTTTTTATACTTCTTTTAATTTTAATTGTACCTCTCGTATCTGTTCTCCCTTTTGGGTCAAAGTGATAGTTATCCTTTTTTCTGGTAACAATCCAGATATTCGCTCGGGCCACTCCAAAATGACCAGCCCCTGAGGGTCACTGTGCCACTCCTCAAATCCTAAGTGTTCCAAATCCTTCTCTTCTATCCGATAGGTATCGACATGGTAGATACGTTTAATCCCTGAAATGCTGGCTTTTGGCAGTGTGTACTCCTTCATAATGACAAAGGTAGGGCTTGTATAGGGCTTTTCTGCCCCCAAACCCTCTAGGATACCCTGAGTCAAAGTAGTCTTGCCAGCCCCGAGATCGCCCGAAAGTGTCACTAAAACGCCAGGATGAAGCTCCTGTGCCAGGGCTCTTCCGAGTTCTTGGGTTTCTTCTTTAGTGGTGGTCTTATAGAGAGGCAACATACCAGAAGCATATCAGAAGCCTTGCCCCGTACCAAGTTCCGAGTAAGTACCGTTTGCTGGAACATACCTAAGCTGGAGGCGACTACATCTTTAATCTCTATATAAGGGTCAAAGCTCTACAGAGAACTGGTACGGGGCTTGTCTTGACGAAAGGCTTATTGACTGCTATTTTTGACTATTCACGTAAATATCCTCCCTTAGCTGAAATACCTCCATGTCGCTTTCCTTAGCTCAACAATTTGAAGAACTTCTCCAAAAAGCCGAGCACCCGCTCATCATGCTTCCGCCTCACGCCAGTCTTGATGGAGTAGCCACTGCTCTAGCTCTTGGACTTTTCTTTGAGAAAACTGGACGCAAGGTGACTATCGCTTCCGACACACTCCTTCGAGATATTGAGGGTCTTTCTTTTCTACCGCTACCGAGCACCCTTCATGAATCTATCAGTGGGGCACGGGACTTTGTCTTGGCCTTCAACACTGAGTACAACAACATCGTCAATATCAAGTCTGAACGGCTCGAGAAAGAGTTTCGTATTTACCTCACTCCAGAAAAAGGTTCTATCGATCCTCGAGATTTTTCTTTTATCCCAGCTCAGTTTATCTTTGACTTAGCTATCGTGCTTGGGAGTCCTGACAAGGAACATCTTGGGAAGATCTACGAGGAAAATCCTGATATTTTTTATGAGATGCCGGTCATCAATATTGACACTCGCGGAGCCAATGAGCTTTTTGGACAGCTCAATGTCGTCGACATCAAAGCCTCTTCCTTGGCTGAAATAGTCGCTGATCTGTTTCTGGCTCCCAAAAACGGCGTCCTCCATGAAGTAATGGCTCTCCCTTTGCTCACTGGTATTATCGCCGCCACAGATAGTTTTCAGAAAAAGAGTACTACCCCTAAATCACTACAGCTCGCTTCTGTCCTCATGCAAATGGGCGCTGATCAACAGTCCATTATTCGCTCTCTCTACAAAACCCAGCCCCTCCACCTCATCAAACTCTGGGGTAAAGCTATGTCTCAAATCAAATCAGCTCCCAAGCTTGATCTGGTTTGGTCACTGGTCACCACGGAGGATATCATTCATGCTCGCGCTGAGAAAGCTGATCTACCACTCATTCTCGAAAAGATCAAAGCTAATTCTTCACAGGCGAAGTTTTTTGCACTCCTCTCTCCGGAAGATGCTACCCACACCCTCCTCCTTATTAAAACAACTTCTCGTGAAACTTTGGAGTTACTCTTAGAGCGGATTCCAGAAGCCTTACTCCTCGGTGATACCCTTAGCCTCACACTTCTCGCTCAGAGTCTTGAGGAAGCTGAACAGATTCTTTTTGAAAAACTAGAGGCTGCTCTTCTCTAAGAAAAACTGGCCTCGTTTGTCTTCCGTGTTTCCCCAGGTTACAATAGGGAAAACAAAAGATATGGTAAAAGTCCTCCCTCGCCAAGAACCACTT
This sequence comes from uncultured Bdellovibrionales bacterium, assembly GCA_964561695.1. Taxonomy (GTDB): domain Bacteria; phylum Patescibacteriota; class Minisyncoccia; order Moranbacterales; family UBA1568; genus UBA1568. Next base: position 1,793 of record CAZLQC010000020.1, on the reverse strand, counting down.
TCCACACTTCCCGAAGTTGGTGCGGTGGTTTTACAGAAGCTCGCTACCAATTCTCGTGAGAACGAAGTGGAGCGCCATGCTATCGAAAACAACCTTCCGTACATTGATCTCTCTGTCTTTCCTCTTGATGGTGATCATGTGCGTTCTTTTGATGAGAAAATAGCCCGTGCCGAACAAGCGGTCCTCTTTCAGAAAGAACGTGGTATTTATCGTTTTGGTATTATTACTCCAGATGCCGGTCTTCGAGAACGCCTCTCTCTCATAGCTACTGAGCATGATCAAAAAGCTCTTTTTTACCTTATTTCACAAGCTTCTCTCGAGCGAGCCCTTACTGAATATCTCAAAAAGCCTTTCATTGAACATCTTGATCAACTGCGGGTCAACCTCTCAGCTGAAGACTTGGCTATTTTTGAAAAAGATTTTAGTGACCTCATCGATCTTAAAGATTCCATTAAGTCGCTTCCTACCACACGGGTGCTAGAAATCATTCTCGCTGGTGCTAACAGTCTTGGAGCAAGCGATATTCATATAGAGCCAGAAGAGGTTGGTGTTCGTTTACGTTACCGTATTGATGGCCTACTCGAAGATATTGGTCATATCCCGAGCGATGTTTACCACCTGACACTGTCACGGGTCAAAATGCTGACGAAGATGAAGCTCAACACTAAGGAACGCTCTCAGGATGGCAGTTTCTTTATCATGAAAGAAAACGTGCGCATTGATATCCGTGTCAGTATCATACCGAGCAACAAAGGAGAAACTATCAACATGCGTCTTCTTAATAATGCTGAGGCCAATGTCCCCATAGAAACACTTGGTCTTCGTGGCAGTGCTCTTCTAGAAATTCGTCGCCAAATAGCTAAACCGCATGGCATGATAGTCAATACGGGTCCTACTGGTTCTGGAAAGACGACTACCCTCTACAGTCTTCTGCGAGAAATCAATGAGCCTTCTATCAAAATCATTACAGTGGAGGACCCTATCGAATACGCTCTCGAAGGGATTGTTCAGACTCAGGTCGGTCGTGACGGAGAGTACAGCTTTGGACAAGCTCTTCGGGCTATTGTACGTCAAGATCCAGATGTTATCTTGGTGGGTGAAATTCGTGATGAAGAAACGGCCGAAGTAGCTATTAATGCTGCGCTTACA
>CAZLQC010000020.1:0-634 GCA_964561695.1 uncultured Bdellovibrionales bacterium | reverse complement strand
TCTTCAGCACCCTTCATACCAATGATGCACCCGCCTCTATCGTGCGCCTTGGAGAACTCGGTATTAAAGGCTCTCTTATCGGCAGTGCGGTCAATGTCTTTATTGGGCAACGTCTAGTACGCAAACTCTGCACTACTTGTAGAGCATCCTATGAACCTGCCGAAAAAACCGTCTTGGCTCTCCAAAAAATTCTCTCCGCTATCCCCGCTGCCGCTGGAGTAGAGATTCCTGATACTATCTCCCTCCTCTACAAACCTGTCGGCTGTGCCAGTTGTCACTTCTCGGGCTACAAGGGTCGAGAGGCTATCTATGAGGTCTTCTCTGTTACTGACAGTATCGCTGCTATTATTGATAATTTCGCGAGTGAAAATGAGATTCGAGAGGCTGCCAAAAAAGAAGGGATGATGACTATGAACCAAGATGGTATCTTGAAAGTAGTTGAGGGTATTACCACCTTCCAAGAAGTCTGGCGCACCACTGGAAGGGATGAGGCACTTGAATCGCTCTACCAAGATATTCTCTCGGACCCCAACATTGAGAACACTGAAAAAACAAAAAACTCTTCCACATAGGAAGAGTTTTTTTCTTTCACTTTCAGCTGTAGACAAACCTCGGACATAGGAGCCCGAGGAGA
>CAZLQC010000019.1:15657-20712 GCA_964561695.1 uncultured Bdellovibrionales bacterium | reverse complement strand
GGAACAAAAAGATGCGAACCGGTATAATAATAACTACCGCTAAGAGAAAGACTTTTACAAGCTCTATAATAAGCGCCTTCGCTCCAAGAGATTCGATTTCAGATGTTTCTTGCATAAAGATACAGTGGCTAAAATGAGCTTTATAGAGCCAATAGAAAAATAAACATCCCTATTTTCTCACGTTTGAAGCCCTCTGGCAAGGGTCAGGCCTAACCACTAGAATACTATGGACGGAATCCGTCGCAGAGAACCAGCCCGAGCTCTTCCACCTCTCCCAAATAAGAGTGTGGCCAAGATAAAACCTGAGTTACCCTTGAAAGGTGTCACTTTAGAACCTCCCACAAAAGCTGATTCTCTCTATACCAAGCGCCCACCTTCACTTTGGCGACGTGGCCTACGCTACTTTTTGATTATATTGGGGATAGCACTCTTTGGACTGGTAGTTTTTTTCGTAGCTCATTTTTCTAAAACCATCAATCAGATTCAGCTCAAAACTGAAGAGAGTCCTTCTTTTTTCTCTCAGGTAAGTACCCTCACAACATCACTCCGCCATGATCCTTTTGAAGGCCTCAAAAAAACCGACGCTGGAAGAATTAATATCCTGCTTCTTGGAAGAGCTGGCGAACACTATCCTGGTAAAAATCTTACCGACACTATCATTCTTCTCAGTATTGATGCCGATAAACGCAAAGTAGCCCTCATCTCACTTCCTCGTGATTTATACGTTACTCTCCCAGAAGAGCGGATTTCTGCCAAAATAAATTCCCTCTACCAATACGGCCTCTCTCAAAACCAAAGCACTCACGCTATCGAAAAAGCAGTTACCAACATCACTGGTGAACCACTTCACTACACCTTCATTCTTGATTTTGATGGTTTTGAAAAAATTATCGATACCTTTGGTGGAGTAGACCTAGAAGTGATGCGTGATATCTATGACGAACGCTACCCGGGCAAAAACTATAGCTATGAAACCTTCGCTCTTGATAAAGGTTGGCATACGCTCGATGGAAAGACGGCTCTGAAATACGTTCGGGAACGACATGATGATCCTGAAGGAGATTTTGGTCGGGCCAAAAGACAACAACAACTACTCGCCGCTCTCAAAGAAAAGGTTTTTGCTAACTCTCTCCTCTTTAATATCAATGCTGTCAGCAGTCTCTTAACTATTCTTGGAGACAGTGTCAAAACCAATGCCAGTCTCGGAGAAATGGAAAGTTTCTTGCGTCTTGCTAAAAAAATAGATACCCAAAATATCGAGACCGTCGTAGTTGATGCCTGGAAACAAGAAAGTCTTCTACGAGTGTCTCACGTAGAGCTCGGTGGCGTACGTGCCTTTATCCTTCTCCCGAGAACTGGTAATTGGCAGGAAACCCAAGAACTGAGCCAAAACATCTTCTCGCATGAGCAAATTCTGAAACGAAAAGCAGCTCTCCAGGAAGAAAATGCCTCTATTGAGCTTCTCTACAGATCAGAAAACGCCAAACAGGCGCGAGAAGTGCTTCAGATACTGAAAGAAGACTTTCCTGGTACACTAACGCTTACTCCTATTTCTGACTACCAAGAATGGCCAGAAAAGAGTATGCTCTTAGAAAGAGCCTCTCCAGAAAAACTCTGGTCTCTTGATACCGTTCTCAAAAAACTCGCACTTGAAAAAACAGCAGTTCTACCCTCCTCTGTCTCTCATGAGGAAAAGAGTGATATTGTTATAGTCATTGGTAGTAATGCGGCTCTTCTTCTGCCGGACGATCTTTCATTTCAAGAAAATACTGATCTTGATCCCAAAGAAGGTGATCCTCTCATCATAGAACAAACTGATTCAAATTTATGAAGATAATTGTTGGCTTGGGTAACCCAGGCGTTAGCTATGAAAACACTCGCCACAACGCTGGTTTTTTAGCGTTAGATTTTTTACACAATAAACTTTCTGGAACGCCCTGGGCAGAAAAGAAAAAGCTTTGTTGTTTTCTTTCTGAGTGTATATTTGATGGAGAAAAAATTCTCCTTATCAAACCAACCACCTTCATGAATGACTCTGGCCAAACCGTTAAAAAAGTCCTTAGCTTCTACAAGCTCACTCCCGATGCACTGATTGTCATCCATGATGATATCGACATTCTTTCTGGCACGATTCGTAACACTACTTCTTCACGAGCTGCTGGTCACAATGGTGTGAGTGACATTATCAATCATCTTGGTACACAAGATTTTAGACGCTCTCGGATTGGTGTTGGACGACCAACAGAAGTACTCGGTGTCTGTCAGCCGAGTCATGACTATGTACTGGGTAAATTTACTCCCGAAGAACGAGCCAAGCTAGACAGGCTTTTCGAAGAAGTCTTCAAAAGTACAGAGATGTCATTCCTGCTAGGCCTCTAAAATCATTCAAGTAACAAAAAATCACCCTGATTTCTCAGGGTGATTTTTTTAGAGACTCCTACCCTTAATTCTGTCCACAGCCAGCCGAAACCGAAGTTTCAAACTATTTCAGCAGAAAAAGGCTAGGAGGGATGCCTTCTTTTGCCCTCTGGACAGAATTAAGGGTAGGAGATGGTAAGGAAGTATCATTCTAAGCTGTAAACTGCCCCCCTGTCAACCTTACGCTTGAGGGGCTTCCTCTTTAACTACTCCCTCGACTTTAGTGACGTCAGCGGTCACTTTTTCATCAAGTGCCTCCATCTCTGCTTCGGTACGAGGAGCATCTACCAAGGCTACGGTTGTTTCAGGATCACCAAGAATCTCTACTCCCTTTGGCAAGACAATATCCTTGATTTGAATATGATCCTCAAATGTTTCCAACTGTGCAATATCGATAGTAATTTCATGAGGCAAATCACTTGGTAAACAACTTACCAGGACCTCTTCGAGAGTTTTAAGAAAGACTCCACCCATTTCACGAACAGCTTTTGATTCACCGACGAATACAATTGGAACATGAGCTTCCAATTTTTCATCCATGCGAACCTGGTAAAGATCTATATGGGTAAAGCGTCCATTCAGTGGATGCAAAGAAACATCCTGAACAATAGCATTCACCGTTTTCTTGTCGGCTCCTTCAATAGCAATGACGCTACTTTGACCAGCTACTTTATACATTTTAGAAAAATCAATGTATTGAACCCAAAAACTTACCGCTGGCTGGCCATGGCTGTATAAAACACCAGGAATAAGGCCTTCTTTGCGCTTGCTTTCGACTATTTTGGTAGAGGCTTTCTCTCGTCCTTCTACTTTCAATGTAAGATTCTGATTCATAATACTCTCTAATACGTTAAGATTTGAATTTATGCTTAAGAATACGTAATAAGTTCATTTATGTCACCAGTAGAGTTCTTAAGAAATTGGTGAGCGTCAAAAACATCGTCGGTGGAAAGAGGTTTTCCTTGGTAGAGGCGCTTGGCCTCACTTTGCTCTAAGTCTGTCATTACGCCAAGACTGACGACTCCCATCTGCCCGAGTGACAGATGAACCAACGAAGCTCCTCCACAATCATCACAAACAACATGAATGGTCGTTTTCTTCTCTTGCTCGTCCAATACAAGCATTTTTTTAGCATGCTGACTTTTATTGCATACCAAGCAACGAACAAGTGACTGGAGATTTTCAAGAGGGAGTTTCATAACCGTCGCGTTATTGTAGCAGTTAGCTGAGAATACGTCAAGAAAAAGGCTTAGATATCGAGATTCTTTACTGCTTTGGCGTGTGTCTGAATAAATCTTCGCCTTGGTTCGACTTCATTACCCATCAGAACATCAAATAATTCATCAGCTGCTTCAGCATCCTCGATAGTCACTTTAAGCATCACTCGATTCTCGGGATTCATGGTCGTTTCCCAAAGCTGTTCTGGATTCATTTCTCCAAGACCCTTGTAGCGTTGCTCATTAACTCCCGAAGGATTCTCTGCCTCTTTTTCTTCTGAACCAGCTTCTTCACCCTCTTCTTTAGGAGCTGGACCTTTCTTGGCCACTTCTTTCTTTTTACTACTCGCCGCTGCCTTAGCTACCATATCTTCAATCGTAGTTTTTTTCTCAGCATCGGTGAACACATAACGAACATCCTTACCTTTCTGCAAACGAAAGAGTGGTGGTTGAGCAATGTAGATATACCCATCTCGTACCAACTCCTCATAGTAACGGTAGAAAAAAGTCAGGAGTAACGTTCGAATATGCGAACCATCGACGTCGGCATCGGCCATGATGATAATTTTGTGATAGCGAAGCTTAGCAATATCAAGTGTTTCTCCAATACCCGCACCAAGAGCGATAATCATTGGCTTCAGGGTGTCAGATTTCACTACTTTATCAAGACTGGTTTTTTCAACATTGACCAATTTACCTCGAAGCGGAAGAATGGCTTGAAAAAAACGATTCCGCCCCTGCTTAGCGCTTCCACCAGCGGAGTCTCCCTCAACAATATAGAGTTCTGATTTTGATGCGTCTCGTGTTGTACAGTCAGCGAGTTTACCGGGAAGTGTCATGCCATCTAGAGCTCCCTTACGCAAAACCGCATCCTTAGCAGCGCGAGCCGCAATACGAGCACGCACTGTGAGTAAACATTTTTCCAAGATAGCCTTAGCATCATTTGGGTGGGTCTCTAGGTATTCCGCAAAAGCTTCTGATACTACTGATGATACCGCTCCCCTAACTTCGATGTTATTGAGCTTATCTTTTGTCTGACCCTCAAACTGAGGATTAGCAAGCTTTACAGAAATGACTGCCGTCAGACCCTCTTTCAAGTCGTCCGAGGTCAATGAACCTTCTTTTTCTTTGATGAGATTATTCTTCTTAGCGTAGTCATTTAAGATACGCGTCATGGCCATCTTGAAACCAGTCACATGCGTTCCCCCACCTGGATTCAAAATATTATTAGCAAAAGAAAAGAGGTGTTCTTTGAAACCGTCCGTAAATTGTAATGACGCCTCTACCAAAATACCATCTACACTTTTTTCAACATAAAAAGGTGTGATGTTCTTAACACCTCGTTTACGATTGAGAAATTTTACAAAAGAAATAATACCGGAATCGAAATAAAAACCGTGCCGTAAGACCAGGTGAGTAT
>CAZLQC010000019.1:0-15647 GCA_964561695.1 uncultured Bdellovibrionales bacterium | reverse complement strand
TTGTCTCCTTTTGTCTCCCTCCAGTCTTCAACAACAATACGAACTCCCTTCGTCAAAAAAGCTTGATAACGCAGATATTCCAAAATTTTATTCCACGAGTATTTAATTTCAGGAAATATGCTCGGGTCAGCCTGAAAAGCTACTTTGGTACCGGTTACTTTAGAGGTACCGATGGCTTTGACACTCCCGACTGGCACACCGCGACGATACTCGTGAAAATACTGCTTACCCTGACGGTCAATAGTCACTCGGGTAACTTCTGAGAGCGCGTTCACCACTGAGACACCAACACCGTGGAGTCCTCCTGAAATTTTGTAACCCGTTTCTTCGCCACCAAACTTACCCCCAGCATGGAGTACCGTCATAACTGTTTCGAGAGCTGACTTCTTGGTTTGTGGATGGATATCAACTGGAATACCGCGCCCGTTATCACTAACCTCAATCCAATTATCGGGCAACAAACGGACTTCGATACGGTTACAGTGGCCCGCCATTGCTTCATCTATCGAGTTGTTAACCACTTCCCAAATAAGATGATGAAGTCCTTCGAGAGAAGTCCCTCCAATATACATACCTGGACGCTTCCGAACCGGATCAAGTCCCTCAAGTACCTGAATAGATTTTGCGCCGTAAGATCCTTTATCTTGTGCTTGTTTTGCCATAACGAAACTGTAACCACTAATAAGTTATATACTGTTTTTTTCTTGTTTCAAAGTTCGTGCCGTAAACTCCAGAAGGAGTATAAAGGCCAAAAAGAGTAACACCAACCACCATGCCCAGATTCCTCTATACAATAAAAAGAGGTTCAAAAAGACAAAAATGGTGAGGAGAATAGTCTGGCGGAAAGCCGCTCCAAGATGTCTCGCTGCACGCTCTTCACCCAACCCCCTTTTATAGAGACTGATGACACCTTCCATGATAATTCCTAAGAGGAAGGCAAATAGACTACTAAAAAAAAGAATTCTTCCAGGCATACCAGCTAGGGTAGGGTCTATGGTTAAGACAACACCGAGCCATGCACTGAAAGCCAAAAGGGTAAATGTAAATACTCCTACCTGAAAGACTCTAAGAGACATATAGTGAAACACTGTTTTTAAGCCTTTACCTGTCTTTATGATAGCAAAAAAGACAAAAAAAGACAACCTTTATCGGCTGTCCTTTTTCCCTCTGTAAAGCCATTTTTATGCTCTTGAAACGTATGAGCCACGTTCTGTATTGATGATGATTTTATCTCCTACTTTCACAAAAAGCGGTGTTGTGATTTGGAGTCCTGTTTCAACAGTAACCACCTTATCACCACCCGATGCTGTGTCTCCTTTGAGTCCTGGGGGGGCATCTGTCACCAATAAAGTGACTTTAGCTGGCAGTTCAATAGTCAATGGTTGTCCATTCCACATCAGGAGTGTTACCTCGGTACCCTCAACGACATACCCCTTACTGTCCCCAATGACATCGCCCGAAAGCGCAAATTGCTCATAGGTCTCATTATCCATGAATTCGTAGGTATCCCCCGTCCTATAGAGGAACTGGGCTTTTGCTTTAGACACAGAGGCTTCTTCAAGCTTGTCTGCCCCTTGAAAAGTCTGCTCTAGCACAGCGCCGGTAGTAAGATTCCTCAACTTGGTTCGTAGCACTGCTCCTCCGCGACCAATTTTGGAATGCAAATAATCAATGACCTCGTATGGTTCATTGTTTAAGACAATTTTTTTACCATTTTTAATTTCTGTGATACTAAGCATTTTTCTGATCCCTCTTACTTGATAACGTACGGTACAAGAGCCATAAAACGAGCTCTTTTGATAGCTACTGCGAGATGACGCTGTTCTTTAGCAGTAAGTCCATGACGCTTAGGAGGATACATCTTTCCTTGTGAATTCAAGAAACGACGCAAAAAATACGCGTCCTTATAATCTAAATGCTGTAACTTCTTTGACATTGCCTGATCCATATCTATATAACTTAAAAGTGAAAAATTAAAACGAAAAAATTCCCTAAAACACTGCCGAATATTTTTTTATTTTTGATATTTTATTTTTTAATTTAGAAAGGGACGTCTTCGATACGAATTTCTTCGCTCTCATCATCCAGATTGATAGTAGGGATTTCTTCTTCCATCGGTGCGCTTGACTTGGCTCCATTTGAAGGCGCCTGAGCTGCAGGACGAGGGGCGGTAGAGGCTCCTTGAGTACTCCCCTGAGCACGACTCCCTAACTGCATACTCTCAGCAATAACCTCAGTGGTTCGTCGTTCGGCGCCATCCTTAGCCGTATAAGCGCGTGTCTGCAGTCTGCCTTCAATAAAGCACTCTTGTCCTTTAGTGAGGTATTGAGAAGCAATCTCTGCCTGACGTCCCCACAAAACAACATTGTGAAACTCTGTCTTATCTTGCTTTTGGCCACTCTTGTCAGTCCAAAAACTATTGGTTGCCATACTAATAGTAGCTACTGACTGCCCTGTAGGTGTGGTGCGAATTTCTGGATCGCGAGTGAGACGACCTACCAAGATGACTTTATTAACGTTCATAAACTTTCTTGCCCAGTGAAATTGCTCCTCTGGAGCACCGACTTTGTCGGTATTTCACGGGGTAAATTTACTAATTAAATATCAAGTTTCTTTTTGAGCTGCTCATCAATCTCTGCAGAAGAAACAGCTGTGTTGCCCTCCTCTTTGGTCACCGGTGCTTCTGGCATGGCTCGCATAGCTCCGCGACGTTCGTAACGGTTATTCTTGCCCTCTACCTTAGGCTTTTCGACACGTTCGATAGCTTTAAGTTCTGGTAGTGTATCTGCGCGAAGAATAAGAAAGCGCAAAACATCCTTAGACAACATTAAACTTCGGTTGATTTTGGTAAGTGGGTGTATTTCTACGGTTTCTTGGTCAACTTCGTCATGATCGGGCAAAGTAAATCGTCTAGCAATATAGATACCCCGTATTTCCTTCTTTACCTCATAGGCCAGCTTACGCTTCTCCTCTGTTTCCAGCGGAAGTAAAACTGCCCCTTCATCAGTCACCATCTTCTGCACAGCCTCCTTAATACGAGGAAGTTCTGCTTCTTTTGTCTCTCCAACAAGATAGAAAAGTTCGTATTCTACCATAATAGTACTTATCACTTATAAATAAAAAACCGCTTACATACAAGAAAAATCCTTCTGCAGAGCGGAATGTGCCCTCCTGATCTCGTAACCCTAGGGGTACAAGCGGGAAAACGTCGGACTTTCTTAGTTGTGGACCCAGTGTATCAGCTCAGGCTTCTTTTGGCAAGTTTACCCCGTTAGAAGTAACTTGGATCTAGAATAGGTACCGGCTAAAAATGATACATACCATTGTTACTTTCTCGATTTTGAAAATACCTTTCACTTCTAACGGGGTAAAGTTAGATCAATTTCTTGTAATTCTTTGACCAATAAATAATTCCATTGATATACGGGGCGTAACTAGTGCCAAGATAGGCTGCTGCGGCACGACGATAGGCCGATTCTTTACCATCTTTAACTCCCGGCACTCTCCCCAGCTTCAGTGCCATAGCCATGACGCCGTCAGTCAAATTCCAAGGGCTTGGTGGTCGGTGTCCGGTAATAGAAGCTACTTCACTCTTATAACCCATCCACGTATCTGGCATAAACTGAGCTACACCCATGGCGCCACCAGTACCCGCATAGCCGCTTGGATTACAGGACACTTTTTGTTTCTTGTAATCAATATCCAATTCGTCGGTGATGGTCTTAAAAGTTTTACGCCGAGCAATAAAGGTCTGATAGGCTCGTTTGGAAAGTTTACCTTTTTTGTAATTGGCCTCAGCTCCACTTTCTACCTGCCCGTACGTACAGCCACCGACGTTCGCTCCGAGGTTGGTCTCCATCTTGAGAACCCCAAACAGGAAACCCTTCGGTACTCCCGTACGTTTGCTGGCAAAATTAACAGCTTCCTCAATATCACCGGCATTATAGGACTTGCCGAGAATTTTATTCAAGTCTCCTTGGAGTTCACTCAGTTCTTTTTCCAACTTAGCAACTACCGTAGCCTGATCCTCTAGATCTTCCGCTACTTCGTTGCGCTCAAGAACCAAGCCTTGTTTTTGTTTGTTCTGTACAGACAAAAGTGTTTCATGATCCTCCTTAGTCTCCTCTAGCGTAGCCTTTTCATTGGTCACTTTTTCTTGAGCATCATTCATCTCTCCAATAAGAGACTGTACTTTTTCTTGGGTACTGAAAAGCCCGTCACTAGTTGCGAGAACTTGTTTGACATCATTTTCACTCAACATCACTTCCAGGAGCGGAGTGCTGGCTGAATAGTACATCTCCTGTAGGAGCGAACGAAGAAGGTGCCGGTCAAGTATAATCTGTTTCTCTAGATTCGCCACTTCTTGCTCTTTGGACTGAATGGTAGACTCTGTTTCTTGCAGGAGTCTCCCTACTCGTGCAATAGAGGCCTGCGTAGCACTCAGGCTACCGCTAATTTGATTCAAATCGGTCTGCAAAAGATTCTTCTTTTTTTCTTCTTTAGCGAGTTTGGCTTCTATCTTATCGATACTATCATTGATGTCATTCTTCTCTTCTTCGGTAATAATAACCTCATCAGCCTGTGCTTGGGGGATAAAGCCAAGTCCTAAGAAAAACTGTCCTACAAAAGTAAAGAGGATAAAGAGACTGATTTTTTTTCTGTCTTTAAGAAGCATAGTTTTACCATTATAGCACATTTTGTCCCTCTAGAAAAGACCCCTTACAACATAATCGTAAGGGGTCTTTTCAACTCTCTAGAACTATTCTTCACTGGCACCACCCCCAAGGTCTATAGGGTTTTCTTTGGAAAGTTTGAGAATCATTTTCTCAATTTCCTTCAAGACTTTTGGATTTTCTTTGAGAAAAGTTTTGGCTGTCTCACGTCCAACACCCAACTTCAATTCTTCAAAAGCGTATGAGTTACCAGACTTCTTGATGGCTTGGTAGAGTACACCCGTATCAAGGACATCTCCCGCAAGAGATATTCCTTCGTTGTACATGATATCAAACTCAGCTGTCTTAAATGGAGCTGCTACTTTGTTTTTTACTACTTTTACTTTGGTGCGATTACCGACAATAGCATCGCCTTTTTTGATCTGCGCACTGCGACGAATCTCGAGACGTACCGATGAATAGAACTTCAGAGCCTGGCCCCCCGTGGTCGTCTCTGGATTCCCAAACATCACCCCAATCTTCATGCGAATCTGATTGATAAAAATAACGACTACATTAGACTGAGCGATAATAGCGGTCAGTTTACGAAGTGCCTGAGACATCAGACGTGCCTGACGTCCCACATGATGATCTCCCATATCACCCTCTATTTCTGCCTTCGGGACTAGGGCTGCTACCGAATCAATAACAATAACATCAATCATATTAGAACGTACCAGTGTCTCCACAATATCAAGCGCCTGCTCTCCAGTGTCTGGCTGAGAAACAAGGAGGTCGTTGATGTTAACACCGATACGTTTGGCGTACTCTGGATCAAGAGCGTGTTCCGCATCTACAAAGGCTGCTACTCCCCCAGCTTTCTGAGCATTGGCAATGATGTGCAGTGTCAATGTCGTCTTACCAGAAGACTCGGGTCCATAAATTTCAATGATGCGCCCTCGCGGTACACCACCAATACCCATGGCCATATCGAGAGAGACCGACCCTGTAGGGATCACTTCAACGTCTACCTTGGGCACATCTCCCAATTTCATCATCATCCCCTCACCGTATTTTTCCTGGATTACATCCAGCACACTCTCTATCTTATTCTTCTCTGACACGTTTTTTTCTTTGCTACTTTCTTTTTTTACTTTTGCCATATATATACATTATCTCGAGCCTTCTTTTATTATTGTCTCGATTCTTGTTTAATTAGCTTACATATATTAGTAAACGTTTCTATTCTACCCCCCTAGACTGTTCTTGTCTACCAGACTCTCGAAAAATGGCTTCTTTGAGGGGTTTTTCCTCTTGTCCCAAAGCCTGCTCCTGACCACCCTCATCCACCACGAGAGTCTCTTTAGCATTACTGGTAGTAATACGGATTTCATCTTTCGCCTCAACCTTCTTACTCTCCCCAGGCGTTAATGGACCATTTTGTACTACCACGCCATCAGCAGTAATAGTTACTGTTGTGATCTTAGTCACTTTCACTTCAAGCGAGAAGTTTTCATCATCACGAGCTCGTTCTTGGAGTTCTTCTGAGGTAGGTGCTGCTGTTTCAAGAAAACGAGCCTCAAGTGTGAGTGTCTCTGTTTTAGATTTTTCAAAACGATTGATAGCTACTACTGTCACCGTGTTGACCCCTGGTTGTAACGTGAGCTTCTCACTAAACTCACCCTCACTCCCCACAAAACTAGCCTCTCCGTTTATGGATACTCGCGCGCCCTTCTCAGTCTTGCCTCGAAGAATGATTTCACTCACCTCACTGACAGCACCCGATACTGGCTCCAATATGACCAGCTCTGGTTCAGCTGCAAAACGAGTAAATTCTTGATACAGATACCCAAAAATACCTATTGTCAGTAAAGCTACGACGCTCAAGGTAACTGTTTTTGAAGTAATGACAAATGATGGAACGGGTAAATTGAAAGCGCTTGTCTTGGCCTCAGTGGTATTGCCCAGATTTTTCTGAATATTACGCTCTTGTTCATAGAGCTTCATGAGAATAGTTTCATCTACCCCGAGAAAGCGTGCGTAGTTACGAAGAAATCCCCGGACATAGACGTCCGCTGGCAACTTCTCGTATTCGCCGTTCTCCAAATACTCCAAATAACGTACTCGGATACGTGTTGAACGAGCCACTTCAGTCAGTGGTACATGTGTATCGCCTCGAAGTTTTCGAAGTTTCTCACCAAGAGTGAGGGATTGAATCTTTTTACGTGTAAAACTGGCTTCTACCATCATACTGATTTCATTGATGTCCCTTCGTAATTAAGCCTAGGCCTGCCATTTCTCTCTTTCAGCTTGTTCTCGAAGATGATCGTCTCCGTATTCTGGCTCATCTTCATCTTCGTTATCTACTGTTTTACCTACAAGCACCTTCTTCTTTCCATCTATCATCCCAACTATGCCATTCTCTTCCAATAGGTTCATGAGGCGAGCAGCTTTGGGATAACCAATGCCAAGAATTGTTTGGAGCGATGTTGTCGAAGCCTTGCCGGAATTAATGATGACTTCTCTTGCTCGTACATACATGTCATCCTGTTCGGCACCAGTATCAACAGCATCGAGAGCGTCCATCAGAGAGTCGTCACCAGTAGCCTCAGAGAAAGGATCTTCATCTTCATCATCTCCAAGATCTTCTTTTTGTTTACGCAAGAAACTGGTGACTCGCTTGACCTCATCTTCAGAAACAAATACTCCCTGAATACGTTTTGTTTCAGAGCCTTCTGAAGGTGCATAGAGCATATCGCCACTTCCCAAAAGCTTCTCCGCTCCACCAGCATCAAGAATAGTACGAGAGTCAATATGAGACTTCAACTGAAAGGCGATACGAGATGGAATATTGGCCTTGATAAGGCCGGTAATGACTGTGGCTTCTGGACGCTGGGTAGCGAGAACCAGATGAATACCTACTGCTCGAGACTTGGCGGTCAAACGACTGACGATAGCCTCGACTTCTTTACCATGCTGAGCCATCAAATCAGCAACTTCATCGATCACAATCACCATATACGGCATGTGTTCCAATGGTTCCTCGTGCGTACTACTGGTCTCAAAATTAACCACTGTCCGCGTATCTCCACGAGCACTCTTTTCTTGGTAACCGACGATATCACGACAATGAGCATCCTCAAGCACTTTGTAGCGTCTCTCCATTTGAGCCACCGCCCACTTAAGCACAGTGACTACTTTCTTCATATCGACAATCACATCGGTCTGAAGATGTGGAATACCTTTGTAGGTAGCGAGCTCTACTCGTTTTGGATCAACGAGAATCAGTTTCAAATCCTGCGGAGAATTCTGGTAGAGAAGCGAGAGAAGCAATGTATTGATACACACTGATTTTCCAGAACCCGTTCGTCCAGCGATAAGAAGGTGAGGCATCTTCTGAAGATCCGCCACTACGTTTTTACCAGAAACATCCTGACCAAGAACTACCATCAAATTCCCCTTACGATCTTTGAATTCTCGACTATCAATAATATTACGCAAACGTACTTTGGCTGTCTGCTTATTCGGTACTTCGATACCAATCAACGATTTCCCGGGTATAGGCGCTTCAATGCGAATTGGGTGCTTGGCCAGCGCCAGCGCCAGGTCGTTATTAAGGGTGGTAATACGAGAAATTTTGACTCCCAAAGCCGGTGTGAAAGTGTACTGAGTAACGGTTGGACCCTCCTTGACCTCTCCTGGCTCTACTTCAATACCAAAGTATTTGAGGGTCTTTTGGATGATATTCTTGTTATGCTCGACGTCGCCACTGACCGCTTTTTCTCCGTTAGACTCTAAAAGGTCTTGTGGTGGTAACTGCCAAATATATCGTGCTCGACGACGACGTTTCCTGACCACCGGCATCGCTTCATCTTCATCCTCATCGTCTTCATCACCTAATTCTTCATCTTCAAGTATCTCAGAAGTGTCTGTTTCATCATCCAAAAATTCAACATTCATGATGTTGTGCTCCTCAAGAGGGTCTGGTACTACTTCCAGAGATTCTGCCTCCTCGACGCCCTCTTCTTCAAGTGGCTCACCATTTTCATCAAGAATCTCCTCATCACCTGCTTCTGGTCTTTGAAACATTCTGCGGATACGTAACCAGAGACCTTCTAAGAAACCGATCAGTGACATATTAAATGTCATGATCAATCCTGCTATCAAAAAAGCTAGTAGCAAAATCACTCCGGCTACTTTCCCAGCCAAGACAAAAAAACTAGCAGCTATGGCATACCCGATATAGCCTCCCCCTTCACCAGCCTCTGCAATTTTCAGGTAGGTCTTGGTATCATTCCCAAGAAAGAGATGAATCAGTCCCAGGATAGTCAGATAGATAACAATCAGCCCGAAATACTTTACCACGTCGCCTGTCGTGGTCTTCTTGCGAGTGAGCATCATGCCCGAAAGACTAAACAAGAGAATCGGCAGTAGCCACTTACCATAGCCAAAAAGCGTCCCGATACCACTATCGATCCAGGTGCCGAGAAGTCCAGCAGCATTAAAAAATCCCAAAACTGAAAGAAGTCCAAAGGTAATCAAAAACACCAAAAGAAGGCTCTTTTTGGCGTCAGTATGGAGAATACTCGCAAAAGCTGAGGATTCTTCTTCAGGCTCAACATCAATCTTTTTGGATTCCTTTTTCTTTTTAGCCATAACAAAAATGGGTTGGTAAATACAGATATATCCAGTATATCACCCAATAGCTGACAGAAAAAGCCCTCTCAAGAGGGCTTTTTGACTTTTACACTCTACTCCGAAGGAGCTAGTCTATCAATTTCTTCAGCACTCATACCATCTACTTCGGCAGTAGTGCCAGAAAGAATCTTAGCCTCCTGCTCTGGAGTGTACTGTGGTGGCAGGTCAACACCCTCACTCACGGTCTCTTCTGGTAGGGTGATCTCTATATTACCCTTGCCATCTTCTACCATCACTGAAGAAGTTTGAGTCTCTTCTACAGACTTCTTGCTTTCTTCAGGGCTACAGGCTGCCAAAGCGGCTGCTCCCATAATACCCAGACCCATTTTTTCTTTCCACATATGTTTTTTATTAGTTATTAAAAAACGGATGTTCCCCGAAGAGAATCACCCGTTTTTTAGCTTTATAATCCTAGTATAGCACAAAAAAAGCCCCGAGTAAAGGGGCTTTTTTTGATTGTAGGCTTAAGAGCTAACTCTTAGGCTTCTACTTTTGGGGTATCACTTCCACGGTAACCAGTACCAGCTGGAATGAGACGTCCAATAATAACGTTTTCCTTCAGACCACGGAGGCGGTCTTCTTTACCAGCAATAGAAGCGTTGATAAGAACACGAGCAGTCTCCATGAATGAAGCAGCTGAGAGGAAGGACTCTGTAGAGAGGGCTACCTTGGTAATACCCAGGACCATAGCTTCTCCAGTCGCTTCAGTTCCCTTAGCATCACGAGTTTCTTCGTTAGCTTCTTCAAACTGATCACGCTCAACCACATCTCCCGGGAGGAGCATGGTAGAACCTGGATCAATAATCTTAAAGCGTGACATCATCTGACGAATGATGACTTCGATATGCTTGTCATTGATACCTTCACCCTGTGAGGCATAAATCTCTTGAATCTCTCGGACGATATAACGGTGAACCGCTTCTTGTCCCATGACAGCGTAGAGTTTCTTGAGATCAATATGTCCTTCAGAAAGAATCGTTCCGACAGCTACGAGATCACCCTGCTTTACTTTGAGAGTGGCATTGGCCGGGACACTGTATTCGTAGGCTTGTTTATCAGTACCACGAACCAGAATCTTGATAGCCTTGATATCCTTCTCAATCGTCTCTACCTGACCATCTACCTCTGAAAGGATAGCTTCGGTCTTTGGGTTACGAGCTTCAAAGATTTCTTCGACACGAGGGAGACCCTGAGTAATATCTGATCCAGCCACACCACCGATATGGAAAGTACGCATAGTCAGCTGAGTTCCTGGTTCACCAATAGCCTGAGCGGCTACGACTCCCACAGAAGCTCCGAGCTGTACGATATTGCTTCGTCCAAGGTCGATACCATAACACATCTGACAAACTCCTCTGCGTGAACGGCAACCTACAAGACTACGGATTTTGACGGCTGGGATATTGGCATCTTCTACCATCTTAGCTTCAATTTTCCCTACCAAGGTATTCTTCTTGACGATAACTTCTTTGGTTTCTGGGTGCTTGATAGCATCAATCGTAGTACGACCCTCAACACGGCTCGCAAAGCTAATACCTACCTTCTCAGAATCTTCGCGATAGAGGAAGGTTCCTTCGGTATCACCACAATCTGTATCACGGACAATAATATCTTGTGCTACATCTACCAAACGACGAGTCAGATATCCAGCAGTAGCAGTACGGAGAGCAGTATCAGCCATACCCTTACGAGCTCCGTGAGTAGAGATAAAGTATTCCAACACATTAAATCCTTCTTTGAATGAACTCTTTACAGGCAATTCGATAGTTTCACCAGTAGGGCCAGCCATCAAACCTTTCATACCGGTCATCTGAACAATAACTGACTCAGACCCACGAGCCTTAGAGTAGACCATGGCGTGTACGGGACCTTCTTTATCGACAGTGTTACGAACAGCTTCAGTAATCAAGTTCTTCGTTTCGTTCCAAATCTCAATAACTCGGTTACGACGCTCTTCACCAGTCAGCAGTCCCATATTGTACTGATCATGCACTTCTTTGACACGAATTTCAGCGGCTGTAATCAGGTCCTTCTTTTCTTTTGGTACCTGGAGATCATCCATACCCCAACTAATGCCGGAACGAGAGACTGACTTGAAAGTCAAATCTTTGAGGCGATCAGCAAACAATGCTGCTTCATCCTGTCCAAGAGTTTCGAGAATACGTGACATGATAATCTTAAGATCTTTCTTGGTCATTTCTTCATTGATGAAACGAATCTCTTCTGGCAGGATGTCGTTGAGCATCGCACGTCCGACTGAAGTCTCGATAACTTCTCCTCGATACAGAAGCTTGATAGCGACGTTGATATCAACATAGCCATTCTGGAAAGCCATTATAGCCTCATTGATAGATGAAAAGATCTTACCCTTCCCCTTACCGTCTGGTTTGATGTGGGTGAGATAGTATCCACCAAGCACCATATCCAAAGTAGCAGTAACAATTGGTTCTCCTGAAGCAGGCTTGAGGAGGTTCTTAGATGAAAGCATGATATTGGCACTTTCTTCTCGGGCTTGATCAGTCAGTGGTACATGAACGGCCATCTGGTCACCATCAAAGTCGGCATTGAAAGCACTACAAACCATCGGGTGCAAACGAATAGCCTTACCCTCGATCAATACTGGCTGAAAGGCTTGAATAGACAAACGGTGAAGAGTCGGTGCACGGTTCAAGAGTACGTAGTGATGCTCGATAATCTGATCAAGGATTTCGTAGGCTTCTTCGGTTTCAGCATCTACCATTCGTCCAGCCGTACGTACGTTATGAGCGTATTCTTTTTCGATCAGTTTGTTGATAATGAATGGCTTGAAGAGCTCAAGAGCCATCTTCTTTGGAAGACCACACTGATGAAGCTTGAGACTTGGTCCAACGACGATAACACTACGACCTGAATAGTCAACACGCTTTCCAAGCAAGTTCTGACGGAAACGTCCCTGCTTGCCCTTAAGCGCATCGGCGAGTGATCGCAAAGCTCGACGCTGACCTGTTGAAGCTGCTGTTGAAGCCTGTCCACGACGAGCGCTGTTGTCGAATAGTGCGTCCACTGCCTCTTGGAGCATACGCTTTTCGTTACGCGTAATCACCTCAGGCGCACCGATAGCCATCAATTTTTTGAGACGGTTGTTGCGGTTGATGATACGACGGTAGAGATCGTTTAAGTCGGAAGTAGCAAATCTTCCACCGTCAAGAGCCACCATTGGACGCAAGTCTGGTGGAATAACTGGAAGCATAGTCGGAAGCATCCACTCAAACTGCAAGTTGGCTTTCTGAAATCCCTGGTAAACCTTCAGGCGTTGTAGGAGTTTCTTTTGATCAACACTTTCGTTAGCTTCAAGCTCTACTTTCAGTTCTTCGAGTTTCTCATCAATATTGATGGTCTCAAGAATCTTACGAATCGCTTCGGCACCAATACCAGCAGTGAACACCTGTCCAAAACGGCTTGAGAGATTGAAGTACTCTACCTCAGAAACAATTTGGTACGGACGCAGGTTCTTGATTTCATCTTTCGTATTCTTGTACTGATCCTTCAGTTCATCCAGACGAGCCTCGAGCATCTTTTCATTCTTCTCACCGCTCTTCAGTTCCTTCTGCTTAGCCTTGTATTCTTTTTCAAGACTCTCGAGTGTTTGTTCTTTGAGATTCTCATTTACATCCATGATGATGTATGAAGAGAAGTAGATAACACGTTCAAGATCTTGCGGTGAAATACCCAAGACGAGACCGATTTTTGAAGGTACGCCACGAAGGTACCAGATATGAGATACCGGCGTAGCCAGCTTGATGTGGCCCATGCGTTCACGACGGACAATAGCACGAGTTACCTCGACACCACATTTGTCACAGACAATACCGTTGTAACGAATACGCTTGTACTTACCACAATAACACTCCCAGTCTTTTGAAGGACCGAAAATCTTTTCACAGAAAAGTCCATCTGGTTCGTAACGCTGGGTACGGTAGTTGATAGTTTCTGGCTTAGTGATCTCACCATGAGACCATTCGAGAATTTGATCAGGGCTGGCTAGAGTGAGTCGCACGCTGTCGAAATCACTCACTTTCGTTATGTTGTCCATAGGATTGGTCATACGTTTGTTTCTTTAAGTGTAGTGAATTAAACAGTATCTGGCTCATCGGCAGGGTCGATGGTTTTCACACCCTTGAGCTCAACATTAAGACAAAGACCTTTCAACTCATTCACGAGAACGTGGAATGATGCTGGTAGGTTCGGACTCTTAATAGGCTCACCCTTGATAATTGACTCATAGGCTTTCGAGCGACCCAAGACATCATCACTCTTGATCGTAAGCATTTCCTGTAGTGTATGAGCGGCACCATATCCTTCGAGTGCCCACACTTCCATTTCTCCAAAACGCTGTCCACCGAACTGTGCCTTACCACCAAGCGGCTGCTGGGTAATGAGCGAGTAGGGTCCGATAGAACGCATGTGAATTTTGTCGTCGATAAGGTGATTGAGCTTCAGGATATACATAACACCGACTGTAGACTCGTTGTCATATGCCTCACCAGTCTTACCATTCACAAGACGAATCTTACCGTTCGCTGGTAGACCAGCTTCTATGAGTTGACCTTTAATATCAGCCTCAGAAACACCATCCAATGAAGAACTGGCTACCTTGTAACCAAGGGTTTGAGCAGCCCATCCAAGATGAGTCTCAAGGATCTGACCGATGTTCATACGACTCGCAACACCGAGTGGGTTTAGGATGACATCGACAGGAGTTCCATCTGGCAGGTATGGCATGTCCTCTACAGCTGCTACCTTGGAGATAACACCCTTGTTTCCATGACGTCCAGCTAGCTTGTCTCCGACGCTAATCTTACGCATGTTGGCAACTGAAACCTGGATTTGCTGGAATACTCCCATAGGAAGTTTGTCTCCACGCTCACGAGAGAAGATTTTGACATCCACTACTTTACCGCGCTCACCATGAGGGAGGTACATAGAAGAGTCTTTTACATCACGTGATTTTTCACCGAAAATAACACGAAGCAATCTTTCTTCAGCAGTCAGATCACCTTCGCCCTTCGGAGTGATTTTTCCTACCATGATATCGCCTGATGAGATTTCAGCACCGATACGGATGATACCGTTTTCATCAAGATTTTTGAGACGGTCTTCACCAATATTTGGAATATCACGAGTAATCACTTCGGGCCCAAGCTTGGTATCACGAACATCGAGAGAGAAGTCTTCAATATGAATAGAACTCCAACGATCCTTCTGAACGATACGTTCTGAGATAATGATGGCATCTTCGTAGTTGTAGCCATCCCATGGCACAAAAGCTACCGTCATGTTCTGTCCAAGAGCCAGTTCACCGTGATCAGTAGAGGCACCGTCAGCAAGGAGGTCTCCCTGTTTGACCTTCTGTCCTTTCACTACGCGAGGCACCTGGTTCATACTCGTAAAGGCGTTTGATTTCTCAAAAGTCTGAAGAATATATTCGTAGTCTTTGTAGTCTTTCTTAGATCCAAGAGGAGCTTTGCCACGTACCACGATGTTACCACCATCTACAAGGATAACTTCTCCATCAGCATCAGAAAGTACCACCTGTCCGGAATCGCGAGCAGCCTTGTCTTCAATACCAGTTCCGACGATTGGAGATTCTGGTACAACACAAGAAACGGCCTGACGTTGCATGTTAGACCCCATGAGAGCACGGTTGGCATCATCATGTTCGAGGAAAGGAATCAAAGCGGTTGCAATAGAAATACACTGCTTCACAGAAACATCCATGAAATCCAGAGAGTTGGCTTCGATAGTTTCTGGATGACCCTTCACGCGAGCTTCAACGAGTGACCCGACAAAGTTACGGTTTTCATCAAGCTCTACTCCAGCGTGAGCGATAATCTTACGATCCTCAACAATAGCGTTCAGGTATTCGATATCCAAAGTCACAAATGGTCGTACTGCCACCATGGCCCCCTTCAGTTTATCGGCCACTTTCTTAGCGGTAGCCGCAGTCAGTTTTTCACCAGCCTTAGCAATACCAGTAACAGCTTCAAGAAGGATGCGGTGTTCGAGATCTTCTGCAGTCGCTTTGACTTCATGCTTGACGATCAAATATGGTGTTTCGAGAAATCCATACTCATTGACACGAGCATAACTTGCGAGGTGACCTACGAGACCAATGTTTGGACCTTCTGGGGTCTCAATAGGACAAATACGTCCATAGTGAGAATGGTGAACGTCACGAACTTCGAAACCAGCACGTTCTCGAGTCAATCCTCCAGGTCCCATAGCAGAGAGACGGCGTTTGTGCTCAAGCTCAGCCAG
>CAZLQC010000018.1:17956-21420 GCA_964561695.1 uncultured Bdellovibrionales bacterium | reverse complement strand
GTTTTTTTAACGGAACTCCTCCTAAAGAAATTCCAATGCCAGCAGAAGCGCCTGCGCCACAGGCAGTTGCACCAAAACCAGTCCAACAACTTCGCATCAGAAATGTTTCTCCAGAACGACCGCCAGGGTTGAATTCTCTGCGTACAGAAGTAGCTCCTACACCTAAGATGATGCCTGATGTCACTCGCCCTCCGATGCCTGCACCAGCTCCACCTCGTCCACCAGTAGCAAAGCCAGCTCCACAACCAAGACCGCCTCTCTATCAGGGAACAGCCACTCCGCAAGCTAAACTTAATAACCTAGAGCCACCAGCTCCACGACCAGCCAATCCTTTGGGTGAGAAATCTCAGATGCTCAAAAACTTTTTTGCCAATAAGCCACCCGCTCAAACTCCTACTTCTCCAACATCATCTCTGCCAGTAGCACAAGCTAAGCCAACTCCACCTCGTCCTCCTCAGCCACAGATGGCGACACCTACGCCTCCCAAAAAACCCAAAACTCCATCACCTATAGCTCATGGTAGTGCCAAGAACCTCCTTTATTTTTTCGGATTTCTTTCTCTCCTTTCTGTAGGTCTTTTGGGTGCTTATCTTATTTTTCCTAAAGTGACCGTCAAGGTAACACCTTTTGTAACCGAAGAAAAAATCGAAAGCTCTCTCCGTGGTGTGACAAGTGGTGGTGAAGCGCTCGACAGCACCCAAGTGCGTCTCCTTGAACGCGAGATCCCTATTACCGTCACTGGTACTGCTACCGATAGTAGTTCTTCCACTACAGAAAAGGCTCGAGGCACGATAGTGATTTATAATGATTTTAGTGCTGAAGCTCAGTCTCTCGTGGCTACGACTCGACTGGAAAGTCCAGATGGTAAGATATTTCGTCTCCAGAAAAGTATCACCGTACCGGGCAAAACCACGAGTCCTGGGGCTATCGAGGCAGAAGTAGTGGCTGATCAGTCTGGTGAAGCCTACAACATTGACCCCACTACATTTACTATTCCTGGCTTCAAAGGTAATCCAAAGTTTGAAAAGTTTAGAGGTAAGTCTGTTAAAAAAATGAGCGGTGGAGGTTCGGGAGGTTCTGAAGTGAAGTCTATTGCGCGTGCCGACCTCGATAAAGCAGAGGCAGATGCCAAAACACAGGCCGAAGCAGCCTTTATTGCTGATCTTGAAAGCAGTCGGGTACCTGGAGAATTTTTTCTCAAGGAAAGTCTCGAACTGACACCTCTAGAATCAGGCAATCGTCCAAAAGAAGGTTTGACTGGAGCTACCTTTGAGTACGAAAGAACTTTCAAGGCACGAGCCTTTCTGCTACAAGAAAGCATGCTCAAACAGAAAATAGAAGCAGCCGCCCAAAAAGAAAGTGCGGGCATTCGTCTCGAAGTAGCCAGGATCGACCTTGATTACGGAGAAATAACCCCTAACTACACAGATGGAACAGTGGGGATTCGTATCCATGCGCTTGTTCACAAAAAAGCCCTTCTCGATACAGATTCCATGAAGACCAAGCTTCTCGGACGTGACGCCAACGGAATCCAGGCCTTCTTGGCGGAAAATCCTGGTGTTCAGAAGATAGAGCTTGATTTCAAGCCCAAATGGTTTGGCACCAGTATTCCTAAGACTATGAGTCGAGTAGATATAGTTATCATTCCAACCGAATAATTTCCCAAAACTCTCCTATTTCCCGCTTACCAAAAAACTGTTATGCTATCAGCTGAAGAAAAAAAGGCTCTCCATAGACTCGAAAATGACCTTCTCATGCAAGAAGAAGAGAAGCGTCACCTTCTTATGCGAGACCAGGCCCTCAATCAAGAAGAGCGGGTATTGCACAATACTTTGGCCCATGCCACGAAGAGTCTCGATGAGAACAAAGCCGAAAAAACCAAGATAGCTCACCTTCTTGCTCAGGTAGGAGAGAGTATTCAGAGTCTACAGAGAAAAATCAAAGGTTACCGTTAATACCCACCCAAGTTATGCAAGCTTCCGAAATCCGTTCACGCTATCTTCAATTTTTTCAGAGTCAGAATCACGTTATCGTTCCCTCAGCTTTACTGGTTCCAGAAAACGACCCGACGACACTTTTCACAGGTTCAGGCATGCAGCCTATTGTCCCATACCTTCTCGGCGCTCCTCATCCAGAAGGCACTCGTATTGCTGATTCTCAGAAATGCTTCCGTGCTCAAGACATTGAAGAAGTTGGTGACAATCGTCACACGACCTTTTTTGAAATGCTTGGCAATTGGTCTTTTGGTGACTATTTCAAAGAAGAACAGATTTCTTGGATGTGGCAGTTCCTCACTGAAGAACTCCAGCTCGATCCTCGCAGACTCTACTTTACCTGTTTTCGAGGTAATGACGCTCTTGCTATTCCTAAAGACACAGAGTCAGCACAGCTCTGGGTAGAACTTTTCCGTGCTAAGGGTATTGAAGCTGGGATTGGGAAAGATTCAGAACAACATGGTATCCAAGAAGGAGAGCATATTTTCTATTACGATGAGAAGAAAAACTGGTGGAGTCGCTCAGGTGTTCCCGGCAATATGCCGGTAGGTGAACCTGGTGGACCAGATACAGAAATGTTTTGGGATTTTGGTATCGAACACAACTTTCATGCAGAGTCTGCCTGGTCTAAGCTCCCTTGTCATGTGAACTGCGATTGCGGTCGTTTCATGGAAATAGGCAACAACGTGTTCATGGAGTACAAACGAGTAGAGAATGGTTTTGAAAAGCTGGCTCAGCAGAATGTGGATTTTGGTGGGGGACTCGAACGCCTGATGGCTGCCGTCCAAGATGAACCCGATATGTTTAAGGGAGATATCTTCGATAACTTACGTACTCACGTAGAGGCTCTCGCCAACAAAAAATATGGCCAAAATCAAACCGAGACCTATGCCTTCCGTGTCCTTCTTGATCATATGCGAGCCAGTGTGTTTCTGATTGCTGATGGCGTCTTGCCAAGTAATACCGATCAAGGCTATGTACTTCGTCGTTTGCTTCGTCGAGCGATTCGCTATGCTGATGTCCTTGAAATTCCTGACAACCAACTCGCTTCCGTGGTTCTCCCTCTTACAAAGACCTACCAAGAAGCCTATCCTATCTTTAATACCAAACAAACTGTTGTTGAAAAAGTCATCGCTGATGAAGAAGTAAAATTTCGTCAGACACTAGCCCGTGGACTTAAAGAACTAGAGAAAAGACTGGCTTCAGGTACCCTTACAGGTCAAGATGCTTTCGATTTGTTTACCACGTACGGTTTTCCACTTGAGATGACTCAAGAAATTGCTATTGAGAAAGGGGTGACTGTAGACGAACTGGAGTATCGTGATGAATTTGCTAAACACAAAGAACTCTCCCGTACAGCGAGCGCCGGTAAGTTCAAAGGTGGTCTGGCTGACAATAGCGCCAAAGTGACCGCCTTTCATACGTCTACCCATCTTATGCTCGCTGCTCTTCGTAAGGAGCTGGGAGAAG
>CAZLQC010000018.1:0-17946 GCA_964561695.1 uncultured Bdellovibrionales bacterium | reverse complement strand
TTCACCAGGCGGGCTCCAATATCACCGAAGAACGTACCCGTTTTGACTTCACCTATCCCGAGAAAGTCTCCCGTGAGATTCTTGATCGTGTTGAAACCTACGTCAATACTGCTATCGAAGCGGGAGCTACGGTGTCTACCGTAGTGATGGATAAGGATGAGGCTCATAGAACCGGAGTGGAGGGCAGTTTTTGGGAGAAATACCCCGATAAAGTGACTGTTTACCAGGTAGTAGCTCCCGATGGTACTCTTTACTCTCAAGAGCTCTGTGGAGGCCCTCATGTGACCCATACAAGCGAAATAGCCTCGTTTGGACGCTTCCGTATCACCAAAGAAGAGGCATCTTCAGCTGGTGTCCGGCGTATCAAGGCTATTTTTAAGTAAAAAGCTCTATTTGGGTTTGACAGTCTCTGATATTTGACGTATACTGTATCAGTATCAAATTTCGAACAAATGACTATGATTGCAGTTATCACAACAGGTGGCAAACAATACAAAGTAACCGAGGGCATGAAGATCAAGGTAGAGAAACTACCCGGTGCTGTTGGTGATTCTGTGACCCTCGAAACTCTTTTCGTAGGTGATGAAAAGGCTGTTCTGGTAGGTACTCCTATCCTCGAAAAGAACGCTGTTACCGCTAAGATTATTGACCATGATAAGCATGATAAGGTCAAAGGTATCAAGCACAAAGCCAAAAAACGTTACC
Source organism: uncultured Bdellovibrionales bacterium (assembly GCA_964561695.1). Lineage (GTDB taxonomy): Bacteria > Patescibacteriota > Minisyncoccia > Moranbacterales > UBA1568 > UBA1568. Next base: position 17,241 of record CAZLQC010000018.1, on the reverse strand, counting down.
TCGTCCATTTTGGACATCGTCAGCCATATACCGAACTCGAAATCACTTCTATCAAAGCCTAAAGTAAAACCCGCCGAAATTGAATCAGAGGCGGGTTTTTTATTTTCTTTGCTACATTTCCTGTCTATTATCAAGTGCTGAACGGAGAGTTAATTCATCAGCATACTCGATATCCCCGCCGGTAGACATACCACGCCCAATACGAGTGATAGTTATTCCATAGGGTTCTAGTTTTTTCTTGAGATACAATGCCGTCAGATCGCCTTCGGTAGTGGGGTTGGTAGCCAGGATGACTTCTGTGACACCTGCTTCGAGACGTTTGAGGAGTTCTCCGATACGGAGATGGTTATTGGTAGCATTCTTAGATGTCTCCAGCACGCCACCAAGCACGTGGTAGAGACCATGGTAGGTACCAGCCCGCTCAATAGCGATGACATCGAGAGGTTCTTCTACAAGACAGATGGTGTCTTGTTCTCGTTTAGTGTCCTCGCAGATAGTGCAGAGCTCGTCTTCGGCAATATGAAAACATCGTACACAACTTTTTAGTTCCTGGAGAGCCTCAAAGCTATCAGCAAAGTCTTGGAGCTTAGCTACATCTTGCTTGAACAGATAGAGTACGATACGCTCAGCCATTTTGGGTCCCACAGAAGGGAGTGATGAGAAATGGGAAATAAGTGACTGAAAAGCTTTTGGATACAACATAAAATAAATGTAAACTGTAAAATGAAAAAAGTAAAAAGTTTTTATCTCTTACCAAACTACCTTAAAATTTTTCCATTTTGGTATTTAATTTTTTAATTTTAAGAGTGAATCAGGTCCTGACCTCTAAACGAGGCAGTATCTTCCATGAAGTGGAGTTCTATTTCTCCAGTCGCACCATTACGGTGCTTGGCGATGATCAGTTTAGCTACGTTCTTTGGCGCATCATCTCGCACCTTGTCTTCACGGTAGAGGAACATGACGACATCAGCGTCTTGTTCGATAGAACCAGATTCCCGGAGGTCAGAGAGTCTTGGTTTCTGATCCGTACGTGATTCCACGGCACGAGAAAGCTGAGAAAGGGCAATAATAGGGATATTCAGTTCACGGGCCAATTGTTTGAGGCCACGAGAAATCTCGGAAATTTCCTGAACACGGTTATCACTTTTCATACTACGGCCCTGCATGAGCTGGAGGTAGTCGATAATGATAAGCCCGAGTTTGTGTTCTGCCTGGAGACGTCTTGCCATGGTACGCATCTCCATAATGTTGAGTGACCCCGAGTCATCGATAAAGATAGGGGCCTGAGCTAGGACTCCCATAGCATCAGAGAGACGCTCAAAGTCGTTGTTCTCACCTTCGCTGGTGAGAGACTTGCCGGTACGTATTTTCCACAGTTCTAGGTGACCCTGAGCTGCCAACATACGGTCTACGAGCTGATCAGAACCCATTTCCAGGGAGAATATTCCTACGGGTACATTGGATCTTACGCCGACTTGGCGAGCAATATCAAGGGCTAAGGAAGTCTTACCCACAGACGGGCGGGCCGCCAAGATGATAAGATCAGATTTTTGGAGACCAGAAAGAATTTTATCCAAATCCTCAAAATGAGTCTCAAGACCACGGAAAGTATGATCGCCTTTATGGAGTTCATCAATACGATTGAAAGCTGTCTCGAGGATAGACTTGATAGGTATAAAATCCTGCTTGAGGTATTTTTGTGAAATAGAGAAGAGCTTCTGCTCAGCTAGATCCAGCACATTGTCGACATCTTCGCTTTCATCATAACCCATCTCAACTATCTCACTAGCTGAAGTAATAAGACGACGAAGAAGAGCTTTTTTCTGCACTACCTTGGCGTAGTGGACTACATTGGAGGCTGAAGGGACTGAGTTAACAAGGGAAGCGAGATAGCTTGAGCCACCAATTTTCTCGAGTTTACCCTGTTCTTCGAGGCGGTTAGAAAGAGAAAGGACATCGATAGGCTCACGAGCTTCGTACAAAGCCAGCATGGCCTCATAGATATAGTTGTGATCGTTTTTATAGAAATCACCGACTTTGACGACATCAGCAATCTTGATGATAGCATCCTTGTCCAACATCAAAGAACCCAAGACCGAAGCCTCAGCCTCTATGTTTTGTGGGGGAACGCGAACGTGGTCTTGGTTTGGTTTGGTGGCCATGATGGTTCTATATCAGAGAGTTCAGTATAGCGCGCGTACTAGAATTCTTCAATGAGGAGAACTTTGTATAACATCCTTGACAAAATAGTAAATAGGTGATTATATATCCGTGAAGGTTCCTCCCGATGACAACCACCATTCTTTAGCTAAAAGGAGTGAGTGACTAGTGACGACCACTTTCGGTCGTTATAATGTGGAGAAAATCGATGGCTCATTTGTCCATCATCGCCGCAAGGCACGTCTACGGAGTCCACTCCTTCACCACCGGTTTCGTACAATGTCCGAAGCCTAAAATTAAGAATGAAAATGACGCTCTTGCGTACGCACTCTGGCTTGAAAAGCATGGGTTCGAACGTGAAGCAGAAGACTTTCTTAACCGCTATTGTCGTAACAGGCTGTAGCCGATCAAGACCGAAACCCGAACGTGGGGAGTAGGTCTTTTTTCTTTCTTAAAGGACTATTGACAATAACCTATTTTAGGTGTATAATTGTAATTGTACCCAAAATCACTTTTTGCTGACTATTTGGCCTTGAGGTGTATCTTCTACGCGATAACCCAGAGCGTCTAGCTCGTCACGGAGACTGTCTGAAAGGCTAAAATCCTTCTTTTCACGAGACAATTTTCTTTTTTCTACTAGAGCTACTATTTCTTGGGGGAGAGCCGTTTCCACCACTTCTCGGAGACCCAAGAGAGTATCGATAATTTCCAGCACCACTCCCAGGCGCTTATTATCAAGAGCTTCACCAGCATCGAGCTTGGTATTAAGAATTCTACAGAGTTCGAGAGCATGAGTAATGGCCAGGGGAGTATTGAGGTCATCCTGAAGGGCGGTTCGGAATGCCAGCAATTCTTCATCTCCTCGGAATGTCCCTCCATCAATACCCTCACGCATAAGACGCTTCTTGGTATGAGAGAGGGTCTCACGATTTTTCTTCGCCTGAGAGAGTGCTTCCCAAGTGAAATTCATCTGAGTCCGGTAGTGAGCACCGAGGAACAGCATCCGCAGATCCATCGGATCAAAACCTTTAGCTACTATATCTTCAAGAACATAGAAGTTGCCTTTGGACTTGGCCATTTTTTGACCATCTACGAGTAGATGTCTGGCGTGAAGCCAATAACGCACGAAGGGTTTTTCGGTTACTCCCTCTGACTGAACTATCTCAGCTTCATGGTGAGGAAAAATATTATCCTCACCGCCAGTATGGATATCCAGCGTATCACCAAGGTATTCCATACTCATAGCAGAGCATTCTATGTGCCAGCCAGGATAGCCCTCACTCCAGGGTGATGACCAGTGCATGATATGACCACTTGGAGCCTTGAGCCACAGAGCGAAGTCCCATGGGTGACGTTTGTCAGGATGTTCTTCGAGACGAGCACCTACTTTGAGGTTGACCAGCTTGTTACCAGAGAGCGCTCCATAGTCAGGGAAAGTAGTGACATCGAGAAACACATTCCCATTAGCTTCATAAGCATGACCTCGTTTGATCAATGTTTCGATAAGCGCAATCATTTGCTTCACGTGAGCCGTGGCTCGAGGAAAATAATGAGCGGGCAGAATATTCAGAGCTTTTTCGGTCTGATAAAAATACTTTTCATAAAAAGCACTCACTTCTTCGGGAGTTTTGTGTTCTTTGGCGGCCTTGGTAGCTATCTTATCTTCACCGCTATCGCCCTGATCCATATCATCATTGGTCAGGTGTCCAACATCAGTGATGTTTTTGATCATGCGCACTTCATAACCCTCATCTTCAAGCACTCTTCGAATAGTATCTGAGAAGATGTACGAACGGATATTACCAATATGAATATAGTCGTAGACGGTTGGCCCACAGACATACATACCCACCTTGCCAGGAAAGAGGGGTTCAAAATTTTCTTTGTTCTTTGTAAGAGTATTGTAGAAAACAGCCATATCTACTTAATTTAAGATGGAAAAATTAAAAATGAAAATGACGGAGACTTTAATAAGAGTAGCTTATTTTTCTTTTTGATATTTACACTTTCCCTTATCAAAACCACTTTTTGTAGCGAAAGATAGTAATAGTAACCATAGCGATTACAAGCATAAAACCAGCATGAATCCAAAAAGCGTACGGGTGAGACCCAAATGGGATACTGGCGCTTATGGCTAGCATACTTGAGTACGCGCTCATCGGCAACAAAGTAGCCGAAAAGATGGTCAAGACCTTCATGGTCATGTTGAGCTTATTGGAAAGAAGAGAGTTATTGGTGGCTTCCAGAGCCTCAATAGTCTCTTTTTGGCTTTCAAGGATATTCCAAAGACGGATATTGGTACCAATAAGATCTTGGAAATACACTTTCATATCGGCTGGAATGTACGGATAGTCTTTTTGGACCAGTGATTCAATGATAGAACGTTGGGGCTTGAGGGTGCGACGAAAGTTCAAAATATCTCTTTTGAGGACGGAGATTTCACGCACCATTTCTTTCTCGTTATCAGCAAACACCTGACTTTCGATATAGTCGAGACGTTCAGCGGTATGGCGTAGTTTGGGAAAGCAAGACTGAAGCAAAGTCTCTATCACTCGATACATGAGGTGCGCTGGTGTTTCTTCGAGGTGGAGTCGACGCTTACCCTCGCTCCGTACCAGATCGTCATGAAAACTGTGAATCTGATAAATAGGGTGTCGATGACTCGTGATAAGGTGGGTCTTGGTGAGGATGATATCGAGCTCACCAGCAAAAGTGGCCCGCTCCTTGGTATCAAACAGGGGAATGTGGATAGAGAGAAACAGACAATTTTCATACTGCACTACCTTGGGTTGGTAGGTGGGTGTGATGAGTTCCTCTATAGCAAGAGGATGGATGTTGAAGTTTTCTTGTAGATAAGTGATGTCCTCTTGTCCAATATCGAGAAAATCAATCCAAGCAATATTTTTGTGGGCAACGCTCTTCATTTATTTTAATTTTTTGGTTTGTATCCTCTCCAGTATAACAAGGCTAGAAATGTTTGACAAAGGCTAAAAAATGGGGTTATGCTGTACGCGTGATACAAAAAAGCCTTCTTTTCCTCATTTCCCTCTACCAGAGGACCCTTTCGCCCGATCATGGTTTCTTTAGGCGCTTTTTCCCTTTTGGAACCTGTCGTTTTTACCCTTCCTGCAGTGCCTTTATGTATGAAGCCATTGAAACACATGGCGTGATGCATGGAGGGACCATGGGAATCCGTCGTGTTCTCCGTTGCCATCCATGGCACCCAGGAGGACATGATCCCGTACCAAAATAGTTATTTTGAAAACTGAATAAGGGGAAACTCACATAAGACTGAGAGGTTGTTGTTTTAAGGCAGAAGTAAACACTAACCCGAAAGGGGATTTGTATGCCACCGCGTAGCTTTCAACACAATCGACGTCTCGTTCAGTATGATCAAGATTTTTCGGAAAGAGTGTTCGACGCTTACGAAGAATTTGGTCGTGTGCCAGGGATGCATCATCTCACAACCCGGTTGATGAGTAATCGTGATCGCCGGAGTGGTTATGGTGACAAGCGACTTCAGAAGAAGAGGTCGCTGGAGAATAAAGGGGAATAATGTTGGCTCTCTACGATCCACAAAGAACTCATTACCAAGCAAAAGAACGTATTTTTTGTGAGGTTGCTCAAAAAATGATTACGAGCAGTGCTGCTCGTGAAGCTCATCACCCGACTAAGGGTGTAGGGCCTCCGGGTTATTCGCTTCCGGTTATTCGACCGGAAAATATTCCAACCTGTATGGCTTGTGAAAACTGCCATCCATAAGAGGGGATGAGTCCCATGTTATACGAAAAAATACCGATACCAGTCCAACCGAAGATACTTTGCCTGGCTTCTGGCAGCACCGCATTGACTTCGCCCGAGGAAGCATTCCAAAACATCCTCGGTGGTGATGCCAAGAATGCCATCAGGCTGTGTAAGCAGTCCTGTATCAATCCTTGCTCTCACCAGATCAAACTCGACAGCGTGAACCAATTTCCACTCTGAACATCTGAATGAAGGAGAGACGTTATGAATACTCCAGGCTTTTTAGAGCAATCTCTCATGCCCGATTCTGACAAGAGGCGGGGTTGTCAAAGACGATTGCTCCATGAGCCAGTTTTTTGTGCGGTTGCCGGCATTGAAGTAACAGTGGTTACCGCACGAGCAGAATATCATTACCGGGAAGGAAAGCTCTCGGGGGATTTTCCTATCAACCACCCACTATACACAGCGCCTATTCGGCCAGAAAACGCCGCTCAGTGCGCCTCATGTGGGAATTGCAACGATTAACGACGTACTGCGTCACCAAAAAAGGGTTCTCTTCGGAGGACCCTTTTTACCTTTTATAGAAGCTTTTTCCACACATATTTAGCACTCTACTTGACAGACTGCTAATCACTATTTATACTTGATACACAACAAAACATTCACTATGAATACACGCCAACAAGAAGTCCTCAAGGCCATCATCGAGCTCTACACAGAGACCGCCGAACCAGTCGGTTCACAGGTACTCTTGGACAACTTTGACTTTGATGTTAGCTCAGCAACGCTTCGTAATGACATGGTCTTTCTCGAAGAAGAAGGCTACCTGTATCAGCCACATATTTCAGCCGGACGTATTCCCACTGATCAAGGCTACCGATTCTTCGTCGAAGCTATGAATGAAAGAGGCCTCTCTCGTGAAGAACAAAAACGCCTCCAGAGTGAACTTCTCATGCTCAAAGCCAAACACGCTCGCCTCGGCCGGAGTACTGCCAAGCTCCTCTCAGCCTTCTCGGGCAACCTCGCCATTACTGGCTCATCAGAACGCGAGGGTCTCTACGACTTTGGCATGAAGGAAATGCTTGAGAAACCAGAGTTTCGTGATATCGATGATCTCTGTCGTCTCGTAGAAACACTCGACTCTCTTGATGACACGATTGAGAAAATCACCGAAAACATGAAGACTGGAGAGACGCGCATCTTCATTGGCGGTGAAAACCCCATCCAAGGTATCGAAAACTGCTCCATGATTGTTTCACCCTATGAGACCAAGGAAGGCACTTCAGTTCTGGCAATCATTGGCCCCAAACGTATGGACTATGCCAAAAACAAATCCCTGATCGAATACATGAGTCGCCTCCTCTCCAGTTCTCAGAATCTCATCCCTGTCATTATCTTCGCTCCCAATGTTATCTACTTTATCCGCTAACAATACAAAAATATGACCAAGAAAACCAAAGGTACTGAGCCTGTCAAAGTGAAAGAAGAAGTTCCTCCTACAGAATCAGGAGAAGTAAACTACCAGACTAAAGCCGAAGAATACCTCAATGACCTCAAGCGCCTCCAAGCCGACTTTGACAACTACAAGAAACGGCAAGCTGAAGCAGAGAAGTCACTCAAAGGTTATCTCATCGAAGGCCTAGTCCTCGATCTCATCCCGGTTCTCGACAACTTCCATGCTGCTACCATGCATGTCCCAGATGATCAGAAGAGTAGTCCATGGGTAGTCGGTATCCAGTACATAGAGAAACAACTCGAGACCGTCCTCACAGAAAATGATATGAGCCTCATAGAACCGGCTCCTGGAGAAACCTTTGACCCTACCAAGCACGAGGCTTTAGAAAAAGAAGGGGAAGAAAGAGAACTCAAAGACGGTGAAGAAATAAAAGAAGTAGTCAGTAAGGTGCATCAGAAAGGCTATCTACTCGGAAACAGAGTTATCCGTCCAGCCAAAGTAACTATCAAACAAGGTTAAAAAATAATCACTAAAAAAGTAACAAGAAAGGAGGTGAGAATTCATGAATCGTTCATTAATCCCATTTCCATTTAGCGACATAGAACGCTTTTGGGCAGATGACCTCTTCAATGGAGTAACAGATATTTCTCCGAAGATGGATATCTATCAAAAAGAAGACTCTGTCATGGTGGAACTCCCTCTTCCAGGAATTGATCCAAAAGATGTGAAAATTGTCATCGAAAACGACGTTCTCACAGTCAGCGGTCACACGGAAGAGAAGAATGAAGTAAAGCGAGAAGATTACTATCGCAAAGAGACACGCTCAGGCCATTTCACGCGTTCAGTAGTACTTCCAATGCCAGTGAAAAATGCTGATGCTCAAGCTCGTTACGACAAGGGAATCCTCACTATTGAGCTCCCAAAAGACGAACAAGCGAAGCCAAAGCAAATCGCGATTGAAATCGCAACTGAGAAGTAATCTCGCATGAGGGGAAGGCATTCTACACTGATGCCTTCTCCAAAGAGCGGGACTACTCTCTCAAAATAAATATATTTATTTGTAACTCATGTAAACCACATAATTTTATGGCAAAAATACTCGGAATCGATCTCGGTACTACCAACTCCGCTATGGCGGTAGTTGAAGGCGGACAGCCAGTTATCATCGAAAACAAAGAGGGGAATCGTACCACCCCTTCGATGGTAGCTATGTCTAAGACCAATGAGCGCCTCGTGGGTTTGCTCGCTAAGCGTCAGGCAGTTACCAACTCAGGTGACACACTTTTCTCTATCAAGCGTCTAATCGGACGACACTTCAATGATGAAGAAGTCGCCAAAGACCAGAAGACTATGCCCTATAAGATAGTCAAAGCTGGAGAAGGTATCAAGGTAGTGATGGGAGGCAAGGAATACACGCCTCAGGAAATCAGCGCCATGATCTTGGGCAAACTCAAAGCTGATGCCGAAGAGAAACTCGGTGAGAAAATCACCGAAGCGGTGATCACCGTCCCAGCCTATTTCGATGACTCACAGCGCAAGGCCACTATGGAAGCTGGTGAAATCGCGGGACTCAATGTCCGTCGTATCATCAACGAACCTACTGCTGCTGCGTTGGCCTATGGATTCAATAAGAAAAAAGATGAGAAAATCGCTGTCTACGACCTTGGTGGTGGTACATTTGATATCTCTATCCTCGAAGTGGCTGAAGATACTGTAGAAGTGAAGTCTACCAACGGTGACACGCATCTTGGAGGAGATGACTTTGATCAGCGCATTATCCACTGGATCATCGATGAATTCAAGAAACAAGAAGGTATTGACCTCGGTAAAGACGCTCTCGCACTCCAGCGTATCAAAGAAGCTGCTGAGAAGGCCAAGATAGAACTCTCTACCGCAGCCGAAACAGAAATCAACCAGCCATTTATCACTTCTGGTGCTGATGGACCGAAACACCTCGTGCTTAAGCTTTCTCGTGCCAAGCTCGAGGAATTGGTTGGTGATCTCGTCGAAGCCTCTCTAGAACCTGTCAAGAAAGCTTTGGCTGATGCCAAGCTCAAAGCCAGTGATATCAACGAAGTCGTTCTCGTAGGAGGTATGACTCGTATGCCATTGGTACTCTCTACTGTTGAGAAATTCTTTGGCAAAAAGCCAAACATTACTGTAAACCCAGATGAAGTAGTAGCTATGGGAGCTGCTATCCAGGGAGGTGTACTCGAAGGTAGTGTCAAAGATGTTCTCTTGCTTGATGTCACTCCGCTGACATTTGGTATCGAGACTATGGGAGGTGTGCGTACTCCACTGATTGACCGTAACACTACTGTGCCTGTATCACGAAGCCAGGTATTCTCTACCGCCGCTGACAACCAGCCATCTGTAGAAATCCACGTCCTTCAAGGAGAGCGTGAACTCGCCAACGACAACAAGTCTCTCGGTAGATTCATCCTCGATGGTATTCCACCAGCTCCTCGTGGCGTACCTCAGATCGAAGTCACCTTTGACATCGATGCCTCTGGTATCCTCTCTGTGACCGCCAAGGACAAGGCTACCAACAAGACTCAGTCTATCCGTATCGAAGCCTCTACCGGTCTTTCTAAGGATGAAATCGAGCGTATGCAAAAAGACGCTGAACTCCATGCCGAGGAAGACAAGAAGAAGAAAGAACTGATCGAGGCTCGCAACATGGCAGATACTCTCTCATACACCACTGAGAAAGCTATCAAAGACGCTGGTGACAAGCTGACCACAGAAGAGAAGCAACCAGTTGAAGATGCCATCACAGAGCTCAACAAGGTCAAGAACGGAGATGATCTCGAAGCCATCAAAAAGGCTACCGAAGAACTCTCTACCAAAGCCCAAGCTATCGGCCAGAAGCTCTACGCTGCCAGCCAGGCCGAAGCAGGAACTGCGGAGGATGGAAGCACGCCAAAGGACGCTGAAGTTGAAACCGAAGCTCCAAAGGAAGACGAAACAACTAAATAAGGTCTAACAAAAGCGGAGGGTTTTCCCCTCCGCTTTTACCTTTACTTGATATACAAAAGATTATGCCTGACTCAAAAGTTCATGAAATCTACAAAAAGTTTGAAGAAAATTATAAACTTGGTAGGGATCAAGAACATAGAATCGCAGAAACTAGGGCTGTAGAAATAGACAAAGGAATGGTCACAATAATTACAGCAGGTCTTGCATACATACTAGTTGCTATTCTCTCTGAAAGCCCTCATCAGTATACAAATTTGCCTTTCTTGGACTTAGGTGTATTAATGCTTCTATTTGGACTAATTTTAATTTTTTGGAGTTACCATTATCTCAATTGGTTTTCATCCTATGCTATAGACTATCTTGATAAGCACAAGGAAATACTTTCTGCTGCTGAGTTAATAACAGAGAAGGATAGTGCGAATGAAGAAGACTTGCGTAGTCTACTAAATCTCAGATCCAAAGAAGAGGAATTAAATAACAGTTATAATGAAGCGTCTTTACAGAAAACAGAGTGCTTAAAAAATTACAATAATCTTGTATTTACATTCTTTTCGCTTGGAATATTATCTCTGACTTATTTTATTCTTTCAAATATTACATAAAAGCTTATGTCTCAAAACAACCCCAAGGCTAATCAGTCTCAAATCAAAGCCAATGATGAAATCCTGAAAGGGGAGTATGCCAATGCTATGCAGGTGATGCATACCAAGGAAGAGTTTGTCATGGACTTTATCTCCAATCTTCCACCCATTGCTAGTCTAGTGAGCCGTGTCATCGTCTCGCCTGGCCAGATGAAATTGATCGCCAGAGCGCTCAATGAAAATATCAAGAAATACGAAGAGCAGTTTGGTAATGTCACCCCATCAGAAGAACCTAGATCCTCTATTGGTTTCCAAGCAGGGGAATAATTGAAAAAGCGTCCCTCGGGTTTACCGGTGGACGCTTTTCATTTTCTTCAAACTTATCGTGACAAAAGTTACTAGACTTTATACTCGTCTTTTCCATCCCAGGGGAGTCGGGCAATCATCTCGGCGCCACCTTGTGGACGGTATTTTTCCTGAATGAGTATCTCAATTTTGTCGACAGTGACCTCGCCATTGATAAACATTTGCATCACCAAACAATTGATGAGTGGCTCAATTTTTTCGACGCGTGATGCGTACCAGTTTTGAACTCTAATTTTTCGTCGAAGAATTATTGCATCATATTTTTCACCGGTTAATTTCTCAAGTCTGGCTTGCGAAATAGTCCAGACTGACCTATCGCCACGCGTGATATTCCAGACAAACACTTCCTGGATAGTGTTCTCTGGAAAATGTGTATGCATGATACTGACAGTGATCTGCATATAGCCAGCCAATGTTTCTTCATCTATCTTCACATCCGTGTGGACAGAAAACTGCACATCTGTCGAAATAAGCATGGCACGATGAAAAAAAATAAATTGCCGCAAAGGCAAAATCGTCTTTTCTTGTGGCTCAGACATTTTCTAATACCCCTTTGTTAAGGTTCAAACTTGGCTTAGTTCTAGCATCTATGAGATAGATAGTCAATCATCCCAATCATATTGACTTTTGAACCAAACAGAGCTACTTTCTAGTCACGTGTCCTATAAAAATAAGGAGAGGTTTGATGACCACTGTTGTTACAGTGCTCTATATCGGCACTCTATTCCTAGGTCTCTTCCTCTGGTCCAATTGGAAGAAGTCTAGTGAACTTGGCTACCGAAGCGCCCGTAGCCGCTTCGTGTATGTGGCCACTCAGACGCGAGAGGGTGGTAAAATCTTGCTCTGCATCTGTTTGGTCATTCTGGCCATCTGGGGCTTTGTCGTCATTCTGGACCTTATCCTGGACCAGCTCATCGGGCTGATTCCTTCGGATATCGATCTTGCAACGCCCAAACTACCGGAACACTAACTACGCAATTTTGCTTAAATGGCAATAAGAAAAAGCGCCTCCATAAAACTCTGTGGAAGCGCTTTTTTCAAACGTTGTTGAAGTGCTTTAGTCGGCATGTAAGCCGGCATGAAATGGTCGAGTGAGGGCATTGAGTTCTCTTACCAGCTCTTCTTCATCACCATTCAGTAGAGCGAGAAGTGACTGACGAACGACATAGCCAAGTGTTTCGAGAGGGATGTCCTCAGTACTGTGACCACTGACTCGTTCGGCTAATTCATGAAGAACTCTGGCTGATTGATCGGGATTGCTTGGCTTGAGGTCACGGCAATCAATGGCGATTCTTCGTAATGCCATCTTGAAGCTTATGGTCTGATAGTGAGGTTTTCCTGACATTTAATGATGCTCCTTTGTCGTCTGGTCATGATATCGATAAAGAGGTTTCTCCCCTTCGACATTACGAAAACCGATGGCTTCATAGAATTTACAAGCGACTACATTGTCCTTGGTAGTTGTGAGTTGAACATAATCACATTGATATTCGCGAGCCAACATGATAGCCCGCTCAATGAGGATTCTACCCACACCGCGACGACGCCATTCTTCCGCCACAACTACATCATCAATAATGCCACGAGTTTTGGTAGGAATACGCTGTACAGTAAAGGTGAGGCAGGCAATGAGTTTCTTCTGGTGAGTCACCAAAATGAAAGCTCCCGTATCGACAATAAACTTTTTGAAACTGAAACCGGACTTAACAGGAGTGCCTAGCTCTTCGACCAATTCCCTGAGGTCATGTGTGATTATCTGCTGAAAGGCATCCAAGTTGGGAAGATTGACCACGTTCATAACATGGATCTCGGCACCATCTTTGAGAATATAGTTGGTCATCATAGAGAATAACCCTTTTGTTAAGTTGCTTTGCTCCTCGATAGCTAACAACATTTTCTTGCTACTGTCAATACTCGGTATATATAAAGACTAGCCCCGTACGCGAAGTAGGGGCTAGTAGGGTGACTGGAGTTCCAATCAGGATAGTTTTTTTCTTTCGACGGCTATTCTACCAGCGGCCGAAAAAACTTGTAGGTATTTTTGCCGTAGAGGCCGATCGCTTGCCCAGTCTGGACAAACTGCATCACAGAAAAAAAACTATGAGCCTCTTCCAGATGTGGGAAGATCTCCACCTGAACATGCGAACAACCATGAGGCCAGGCAAACTCAAGCACTGACAGTATCAGCTGAGTCCCAAAGCCATGTTGCCGAAAAGGGGTATCGACCACCACATCATCAAGAAACAAGAAGGTGCCGATACTCGGCATATGCACCTCGATGAAAGTAGCCGCCGCCAGGAGTTGTTCACCTCTGGTGATCAGGATGAAACGGGTGCCAAAGCGCGTGGAAGCTTCATAAGGCGTCAGCTCTTCCTCAGTAGTTCTGTGGAGCTGTTTGTAGAGTTCAGGCAATTGATCCAAAAGAGCCAGGTTGGTAGTGATGTCATCAACTGATTCAATCACTCGCAGGCGAAATTGAGGTTCCGGTGCAAATCCCTCGACATCAAGTAACTGCATATTTTTCATCGAGCCTTTCCTCTCTCAATTTCTAGGGGGGTACGCAAAAACAAAGGACTGGTTTGTATTTCTGGTCTAACACACAAGTCTTCACAGCGTCAATTTGTGTTACAATAGAGACCTATACAACCTCTTTTTGCAAAGCCCTATGGAAGAACCGAAGAAAACTCCTGGCCAGGCCACCATCAAGGTCTGTGTCCACAAAGATTGTTGTCAAAAGGGGAGTGAAGATGTCTACCTAGCACTCAAAGACGGTCTTTCCAAAGAAGAGGCTGTCGTACTCAAAGTCGACGATTGTTTTAATTTTTGTGAAGAGGGGCCCAATATTGCCCTAAATGATAATATTCTTAAGGGTGTAAGACCCTTTACCGCCGTAGAACAAGTTAGGGCTGAACTGAATAATCCTTCGTGCAAAGCTGATGGCCTCGGTTCTCGGCCCCTTGATGACCTCGATGATGTCCTTGACAGTATCGAGAAATTATAGCATTATCGAATTTGGTTTTATTAACAATAAACAAGAAACTCTAACACTATAGGAGGGTTTGATATGCCAAGCAAAGAATACCCGACTCGCACAGAAGCTTTTTGTGGGGTTCTGATTATCCTCATTGCCTTTTTGATTGACGTTATTTGCGAGGCCTGGAGTACCCTGAAAAGCTCTTGGCCTTGGCTGTTCTCTATTGGAGTGATTTTCCTGGCCACACTCATCCTTATTCACTACAACTAAAGGGGATACCGTGATGCTTTTCGATGCTCACTCATGCAAGAAAAAAGAAGGTTTCTGGAAGCGTCTTTGGCGTCACTGGAATATTTTCATTGAACTCATGAAACATGCTAAACCTGAAAAATAGAGAGGATACCGTCATGCAAGAATGGTCTAATTCCGACTTATTTGTAGTCGCTGCTTTTATTGGAATGGCGATTCTACTCTGGGTAATATCTACAAACCGTAACAAGGGGGGAAATTGATATGACTGAACCCAAGCTCCAGGAAACTGGCGAAACCGCTGACCGCATCATCGGCAAACTCGGAAATCCTCTCGCCGGAATCATGGTTGTTATGACTTTTGGTTTCCTCTGGATGATAGGTTTCCTCCAGAGAGACGCCAACGAGCTATCTTATTGGCCAGAAGAAGGTGATTTGGAGAATCAAGAGGAATCTCCGTGACTCGCTCATATCGCCGTACTCGGCTTCTCCAAACCGCATTTTCAGCCCAACAGGGCGGGGATGCGGTTTTTTCTTTCCTGAGCCAATTTGACTATTACACCTTTTAGGTGTATAATATAAGCAAGTGTTTATTTACCAATTTTAGGCTAACTAAAAGGGGATCTCTCATGAGTTCGCAACGCAGAAAAGTTTTAGGCACTCATGATGAGGTGCCTGATATTTCCAATGTTCCGAAGTATGTTGCTATCCACGAAAGTTTTGATATCAACAACAACGGCGTCTTGGCGATCGCTTTTGCTGATCGTAACCACAATATCATCTACCAACCAACCCCTTTGCATCGTTTTGATCCAAAAACGAGCTTGCTTATCGGATTGGTCAGTTGTGTAGATGAGGTTATCGTGGTGGATGACGAATACTCTCGCACCCGTATCATTCCTCATTTGGAGACAGAGGCTGCTCGTGTGGGTCTCGAATACATCGTTCTCAATTCGGGAATGGTTTACAGACGACTCAACAGGCTTCATCCGGGTCCGCAAAGACGACTCAATATGGCGGTATTTCTTTTGGAATGCCACCGAAAACACTTTTGGGTTCCTCGGAAAGATCTCCATGAGGCAAGTGATTCTCTGCCTCGCCTTCCGGCACCCTAACCCTATATCGGTGATGGTTTTTCCCTGACCTAGAAACACCGGTATCGCCTGCGCGCCCTTTTGCCCTCGAGCAATTGTGGCGCGCTTTTTTATCTCCTTGCTGGAATTAGGGCTTCTGTGCTACGGTGGTATGTCACCCGCAAATCTATGGATACTCAAGATATCATCACTCCTCTCAAGAAACTACTGGCTCAGACACAGTCTTTTGTCCGTACTACCTGGACTAATTTTCAGAATATCGAATACACCAGAAATCAGTGGCTTCTTGTCTTCGGCCTCGCTCTGGTAGCGGGTATCAGCTGTAAGGCTATCGCTATCAACACGATCACTATAGGCTATGAAGACTACAAGATCGCTAGCAACAACTCACAAACCCTCCCACCTATCAAAGAAGAAAGTCTCACTAAAGGACCCCTCTGCGAAGAATAATTTATACACCTATGCATACTCCACTTACTCCCGAGAAGAAGAAACAACAGAATCTCATCGCCGGCATTATTATCCTTGGTGGCCTCTTTGTCGGTAGTCTCTTGGTAGACTTTGTTCAGCTGGCTACTGGCAGTGGTTTCTCACAGCACATCCTCAAAAAGATTGCTGTCTTGGAAACCAACGGTAAGACCTGGGTAGCCTATGAGGAACCCAAAGTCACTTTGGAGATCATCACTGACAAGAGCTGTCTCACCTGCAACACCGAAGAAGCCCTGACTTGGATCAAGCGTCTAGTGCCGACCACGGAAGTAGTGGAGATTGATGGCTCGAGTACACTCGGCAAGAAACGGATTCAGGATTTTCATCTGACGGTTCTTCCTGGTTTTATTTTTAGCGAACAAATCAAAGACACAGCCTTCTACAGCGAAACCCAAGAACTCTTTCAATCAGTCGACAGACACTTCGCTTTTCAAATGCAACAGATTGGATTCACTGGTGGCAAATACCTCAACCCTCCTACCAAGGAGACCAATGACATCACGCTCGGTAACCCCGAAGCACCTGTTCAAGTAGTCGTCTATACTGATTTTCAGTGTGAGTTTTGTAAGGACTTTCATAAAAATCTATCAAAGGCTCTCGAAGAATATGGTGATCAAATAGCCGTCACCTATCGTCACCTCCCGCTCTCATTTCATACCCAAGCTCCTTTAGCAGCCCTGGCTTCACAGTGCGCGCATGCTCAGGGTAAGTTTGCTCCTTATAGTGAGAAGCTTTTTGAGGAACAGGACCAGTGGGGAAATGCTACTGGTGGAGCCTGGTTCCGTACAAAGGCGAGTACACTCAAGCTCAACACCAAAGACTTCAATACCTGTATGAACAACAAAACCTATGCGGAGAAAATTGCTCATGATGCTTTTTCTGCCGAAGAGTTTGGCATCGGTGGTACCCCAAGCACTTTCGTCAACACCACACTCCTCTCTGGAGCTGTGGATTATGGTACACTAAAAAGAGTGATTGAACATCACTTAGGTAAATGATCATCTATTGGGTATGAGTCGGTATCTTACACACGGTGTCTTGGTTTTCTTTGTGTTTATATTCGCCCTCACCTTAGGCGCGACCTTAAACGATCGCCAAACCAGGCTAGCGGCTACCGCACACTGCCAAAATACCGGCGGGGTCTGGAGT
>CAZLQC010000017.1:0-21503 GCA_964561695.1 uncultured Bdellovibrionales bacterium | reverse complement strand
ATAGATGAAATTCACACACTTGTCGGTGCTGGTAATACCAGTGGCGGTCTTGATGCTGCCAATATCTTGAAACCCGCTCTCGCTCGTGGTGACATTCAGTGTATCGGTGCTACTACCGAAGGTGAGTTTAAGCGTCATATAGAGAAAGATGCGGCCTTAGAAAGGCGCTTTCAGACCTTGCGTCTCGAGGAACCCTCTACCGAACTCACTCTTACCATGCTCAAAAACGCCAAAGGTGCCTACGAAAAGCACCACCAAGTCCATATCGATGACGCCCTCCTTCCGACTATTGTTGAGCTTTCTGTACGCTACATCGCTGATCGATTTCTCCCTGACAAAGCCTTTGATGTACTCGATGAAGCTGCTACCCTCGTAGAACAGAAAACCCTCGAGACCAAGGCTTTTCGAGAAAGAGTCACTCTAGAGCAAGAGCTTCGCGAAACTCGTAATATCAAAGCCTCTCTCATCCAAAACAACGCCTATGACGAAGCTACTAAGTGGCATGAGCGTATCTTGGTCCTTGAGAAAAAAATTGCTCGCATCAAGGAACCGCCCAAGACAGAGGCCAAAGATTTTCCATTTATGGAGAGTAGACATATTCTCGAAACCGTAGCTCGTATTGCTGGTATACCTCTCCACAAACTAGATACCCCGAGACCAAAAGTGCGCCTGATGAGTCTTCGGCGTGCCCTCGCCAAGGAAATTATTGGTCAACAAAAAGCCTTAACGGTACTGGATCATATATTTGCCCGCTCCCTCGCCAAACTCGAACATACTGATCGCCCCCTAGGATCTCTCCTCTTCCTAGGACCTACCGGTGTTGGTAAAACCCTCACTGCCAAAATTATCGCCCGGGAATTTTTTGGCGATGAAAAAGCTCTTATCCGCCTCGATATGAGTGAGTTCATGGAACGCCACAGTGTGGCTCAGATTCTGGGCGCTCCTGCTGGCTACGTAGGCTATGGCGAAGGCGGTAAACTGACCGAACAGGTCCGCAAGCGACCCTTCTCAGTTATTCTTTTCGATGAAATAGAAAAGGCTCATCCGGACGTTTTCAACCTCCTTCTCCAGATTCTTGACGAAGGTCACCTCACCGATGCTGAAGGTCGCCTGGTCAATTTTCGTCACTGCCTTATTATCCTGACCTCCAATATAGGCACGAGTATTTTTAGTAAAGATCAAGCTTTTGGTTTTGATCAACATACCAACCTGGATAAAACCAGCTCGGCTTTTACTGACCAAAAAAACAAGGTCCTCACCGATCTCAAGAAAGAACTCCGCCCTGAACTCATTGCCCGTCTTGATCACGTTGTTGTCTTTGAACCTATGAACGAAAAAGTCCTCAAGAACATCATCGCCCTCGAGCTCAAGAAGCTCACCAAGCGTCTCACGAAGAAAAACCTGGAGCTCACCTACACACCAGATGTAACTGATTTCTTACTGACTCACTCAGAAATCAAGCAAGATGGCGCTCGCTTAGTCAGGAAAAATATTACTACGCATATTGAAAACCTGCTCGCTGTCACCCTCCTTGATCGACCCGAGACCAAACATCTCGCCCTTACTATCAAAGATCGCTCACTCGTGTGCCATACCAAGGCCTAGTCCATAACCTGAAGAGTCTCTACTCCATCGCTCTCGATGCCCTTTTTCCACGTCGTTGTTATGGTTGTAGTACGTACGACATATTCCTCTGTGTTGATTGTCAAAAACTTATCCCGAGACGCTCACCCGTCACTACTTTTTTCGAACAAACCCCTGCACAACCTACTGGCCTTGATTCACTCACCAGTGCTTTGTTTTTTCGTACACCGATTGTTTCTCTTCTTATTCATGATTTCAAATTTCAGGGCATCGAGAGTCTAGCCCCCATTCTGACGGAATACCTCCTCCAAGCACTTGAGCATACCTCGTTACCACTCCCTCATGTCATCACGCCTGTACCCCTTCACCCGAGAAGACTCCGTGACCGTGGCTACAACCAAAGCGCCCTCATTGCGAATGAACTGACTCACACTCTCAATACTCCCGTTACTCTTACTGCTTATGAACCTCTCTTGAAACGAGTCCATCATACCCCTCCGCAGAGCAAGCGTCATACGAGAGAGAGTCGCATCATCGCTCTCAAGGGTGCCTTCGCCCTCACGAATTCTCTCACTCGTCTTGAGAACCAAGTAATCTGGCTCATAGATGATGTCGCTACCACCAACACCACCCTGGAAGAATGCGCTCAGATTCTCAAAAAAGCTGGTGCCAAAGAGGTTCACGGCCTAGTTATTGCCCACTAAAAGCCTTTTTAAGGGCTCTTTTCTTTGTTTACCTCATACTATTGACAAAACTATAAAATAGGAGTATAATATTAAGTTAGGGTTAAATAGGGTCTCAACGACTCACCTAACAGGGAGGAAAGGTTTAACGAGATGATTGAAGCGTTCGCGCTTCATCACCAAAAGGAACCTTTCCAATGCTAAAGAAGATCATTAACATTACCGCCTTGTCAGCTCTGCTCTTGACTGCTCCTGCTTCGGCGGGACGCAGTTCATACAGCCTGACTATCTCGCTCCCGGCGCCCGTCAAGGCACCGGCCAATTTCTTTCGCGAAGATGAGACGCTACGATCGGTGGGGGCACCAATCGTCAGTCTACATCCCCTTTTCGGTAAGAAGCTCGGTAACCTCAACGCCCGCTATATCGGGTTTGAAGGAGAAACACCAAGATTCGCCCGCACCAGCTGGAAGCAAAACATCTACAAGATGTGGCTCATCAAGTTTAAGGTTGCGGGTATCACTGATGAAGGTCAGCGGGGCCGATGGCTCAAAATTGCTGATCGCTATGATGAACAGGCGAGTCGCACTACCCTTCCAGGTTTTGTGGCTCAAGTCGAGTCTGAAGCGCGTCGAGTCAAGCAGTCGCTTGATTTCAATCGCTTCTGTGCTGTTCGTCGAATTGACCAAGGAGGTTGCGCCTTACTGCGTGACATTGCTTTCCAAATTAATGGTGAGCACCTGACCGCGTACTGCATGACTGAGCTTTTCCCGAATCGGAATGGTGAAGTCAATGTGCGCTTCCTCAATGTCATTCTCCCTAGTGCTGGATCAGAATACCTCAACAGTATTCCGGCCCAGGGTGACAAACTGATGTCCTACGGCTGCTATCAGTTCACCTCCCATGCTCTTCAGCATGGTAAGGATGGACCACAGGCAGCCAGTATCGTCAATCAGTTTGTGAGTGACCAGTCAGCTCAGATCCCTGGTTCAGTCATGAAACTCCAGGGTGGAGCTCATGACCGTGCAGCCTATATGCTCGCGGTGTACAACCTCTCGGAGTGGATCCGATTGTCGACACCAAGCGAGCGAAGTGAACTTCGTCGTCTGTATCCCACTCACATGGGAGAAGTGACTCAGTTCATGGCAGTAGCCCACCACCTTCCGAACGGAAAACATGGAGCTATTGCCAAGGCTCGTGCTTGGGTACGGGGACATGGCAAGCAGTCGTTGGTAGCATATCTCGGCCCGAAGCTTGAGATATATGCCAACAAAACGATCTCCAATGGTAATGCGCTTCACCGCGCACTCCAACAGAGGTCAGTGGCCACGAAGTAGCCACGAAATATGGGGGGGTGTTCAATTTATGGACACCCCCTATTTTCTTTTTTACACACCTCTTCTCACGATGCTATACTAGGCTTATATGCTTACTATCATCTCTACTATCCTCAGCATCGCCATCCTTGAGTTGATGCTCAGTGTCGACAACGCTCTCGTCAATGCCTCACTAGCTGAAGAACTTCCCAAGAAACTCCAAAAGAAGGCTATCTATATCGGTATTGGTCTCGGGGCACTCTTTCGTTTCTTGTGTCTGTTTGTGGCCACTATCATTATCGAGAATCCGATTATCAAAGTGATTGGAGCCCTCTACCTCATCTGGCTGGCCTACTCACACTTTTTTCGTAACAAAAAAGAGGAACGTGAACTCAAGCGTCATCCTCATTTCCGTCTTGTCATCGTCCAAATCGCTCTTGCAGACCTCGTCTTTAGCATCGACAACATAGTCGGCGCTATCGGTATCTCAAGCCATTTCCCCTATGTGATTTTTGGAGTCTTCATTGGTATCACCACCATGATTTTTGTCACTCCGTTGATGCTCCGACTCATGCACCTCTTTCCATCACTCATCAAGACTGCCTATGGTATCATCGCTTATATAGGTCTCGCTATCCTCTTTGAAGCCGCTACTCACACCCCTATTCCTGAATACCTCACCTTTGCCTTTATTGTCAGTGCTATGCTGGCTACCATGTGGCATGATCGTCGTAGACAACGGATCTTTAGTCTCTAAACTACACTCTTTATGATTATCACTATTTTTGGAGCCGTCTTGAGTGTCACCCTTATTGAAATCATGTTGAGCATTGATAACGCTCTGGTTAACGCCTCATTGGCCAAAAAGCTTCCTCCTCATCTTCAAAAAAAAGCTCTCTACGGTGGTATTGCTCTAGGTGCACTATTCAAAATCATTGGACTTCTCGTAGTGAGTTTTCTCATCACCAACCCCTTTATCAAAACCCTAAGCGCTCTCTACCTCTTTTGGCTGGCCTACGAACACCTCTTTGCTAAACACAAAGAGGGCTGGCATCTCAAGAAAAGAAACAGCCCTCACTTTGTTATTACTCAGCTTGCTTTGGCCAACCTGGTCTTTAGTATCGATAATATAGTCGGGGTAGTGGGAATCAGTAATCACATCTTCTACATCATTAGTGGGGTCTTGGTTGGGATGATAGCGCTTCTCTTCATCACGCCCCTCGTACTCAAGCTCATGCATCAATTCCCTTCACTCGAAAAAATGACCTATATACTCCTAGCCTATATAGGAGCCACTATCCTTATAGAGGAATTCCTGCATGTTTCCATCCCAGAGTACATCACCTTTGTACTCATTGTGATAGCCATGCTCATCACTATGCGTCATGACCAAAAAAAGCTTTTCTCTCGCTAAGCTTTTTTCTCTTCACAGTTGATCATCCACTGAACCCCAAATTTGTCAGTCAATGATCCAAAATAGGCTCCCCAAAACATATCTTGCAAGGCCATTCCTACTTTGCCTCCTTCTGAAAGAGCTACAAACAGTCTATCGGCTTCATTACGTGTGTCTGGCTCAAGATTAATGTAAACATTGTTGCCCTGATTGAGTTTGAAACCCATAGACTCAGGAGCATCGGTACCCATCAGCACACAGTCTCCAAGTAACGGTAAGGCTACATGCATAACCAGGTTCTTATCCTCCTCGGCTATAGCTGGACCCCCATCACCTGCTGGTACATCACCCATACGGGCAATATCACCGATGAACTCTGTCCCAAAAACCTGCTTGTAAAAGTTGAATGCTTCTTCAGTGTTACGGCTGAAATTAAGATAGATACTCACTTTTGCCATAGTATTGCTATTAAACAAATTAAACTTTTATAGCATTGGATGCTTCATAAATTACTTTACTTCTGAAGTTTCGAAGCGTCAGTGCTGTTGGTTCAAAAAGATTTTCGGGCACGGCTTCTAGAGAAAACCATCTCCACTCCTGACATTTATCAGGCTCCACAGCTTGAGGCTCCCCTCCTCTATATTTACCTACCACTCCCAGATTCAAATAATGCTTATTGTTAGTTGCGATATACCTCATTTCGTCACAGACAGAAACAAGTTCAAATTCTTCAATATCCAGATTAGTTTCCTCTTTGACCTCACGTTTAGCAGTCTCAAAGACGGTTTCACCAAACTCCAGGTGTCCACCTGGAAAAGACCACTCGCCTGTCCCGTGCGAAGCTATCCTCAAGCCCAGTAACACCTCTTCCTTATCATTCAATATCAAAATCCCCACTCCGACATACGGCCTCTTTTCACTTCCGTCTGTATTTTTTTTCATAACAGCATTTGAGCTATAGATCGTGTGACCACGCCCTCAGATTACAACTTCTCTATTATAACTTCAAAAACAAAAAAGACCCAAAGAGGTCTCTTTTGCTTTATGTTGAGGAGAGAGAGGGATTCGAACCCTCGATAGGTTTCCCTATGCCACGTTAGCAGTGTGGTGCCTTCAGCCGCTCGGCCATCTCTCCAATGTGTTGCCACTTATAATCTTTTTGAAGGCGTTTCCGCCTTTGTAAGATTTAACAAGTTTTTCTAAAACTCTTGCTTCATCTATACTTTCACATCCTTTATAACACACAAGCTTCCAAACTCCGTGTTTTGTTGTTTGTCCTCCTGTATGTTTTTGATGCCTAACTATACGCTTAGAAAGTTCAAGACAAGACCCAACGTAATACTTTTTGGTAATCTCATCCTGAAGAATATAGACGTATGCCATATCTATTACTCTTAAGTCCCTATGCCACGTTAGCAGCTTGCCCCGCCCTGGCGGGGTGAAGTGCCTTCAGCCGCTCGGCCATCTCTCCTTTTAGCTTATTCAATTGGGCCATCCCTGCCTACCGGCAGGCAGGTCTCCTTATTTTTGAATACTCCCTATCCTAGCAATACTTGGCGACAAAATCAAGCTGTACCGGTACCAAAAAGCCCTGCTTGAAGCAGGGCTTTTGAGAGACTTCTCTATGTAGTCTCTTACATACTCGCTGAGGCTCCCTTACCTTGGCCAAAACCAAGATAAAGAAAGACGACTGCCAAAACAAGGTGAAGAACATTGTCTGCTAGATTGACTGCGATAAGACCTAGAACAGTCGTTCCAGAAACAAATCCCAGCACCGCTACCAATGCATACACGATACCAAAGACACGTGAATAAGTAGTCATTGCGCTCGCGCCCATACTCACTGCGACCAACGCGAGTGCGCCGGAGAGGATGTGAATAATATTATGAAGTGCATCGACTTCAAAAATACCTAAGAGCGGGTCACTAACAAATCCAAGAACTCCGATAGCGAGAAATACCACACCGAGAATGGTAAGAATAGTTTTTTGCATAAGACTTTTGTTAAATGGATAGATTACGCTACGACGTGTATCGACCATAAGTAACTGTATCAGTTACTAAGCACACGGCTCACCCAATTTATTTGAAAAGATCTAAAATGTGGCTGTGAGCAACCAACATTTACCTACTTTTAGTATACTCCTAAAAAAGATCTTTTTTCTTTTTTGTCAAGAAATGCTTTTTGAGGTAACAAAAACCCCACCTTGGTAGGCAGGGTTTTGTTTGGAGAGAGACGCTTACCAGCGACTCTGTCCACCACGGTCTTCGCGAGGACGCTCTTCCATAGGACGAGCTTCGTTTACGATGAGCTCACGCCCATCGAGTTCCTTGCCATGCCACATCTCAATAGCCTTCTTTGCATCTTCATCGTTCTCCATTTCGACAAAACCGAATCCGCGAGAGCGGTTGGTCATGCGGTCCATGATGATACGAGCAGATACAACAGTTCCAGCTTGAGCAAAAGCATCTTGCAAGCCCTGGTCAGTTGTGCGGTAAGCCACACCACCTACATAGAGTTTAGTTGCCATATCTTGTCTTACTTATAATTATCTGTAAGATGACCTTCAGCAGACCAGGGGCTCTGCTGCCTTTTGAATGACTTGAGTGGTAACTCAAAGTCCTCGTACGGCGAGCGTTACTCCAGCGCGAAAAACTTACATCGGTCTCAGTATAGGATGTATAGAGCCAAAATGCAAGATGTATTCTAGCGCCTCTCCGTCAATACATTTGCCCTTAAATATGACAAGTTGGATCAATGCCCCTCTTCTCAAAATAGCGCTGATGATACTCTTCAGCTGGATAAAACTCTGACGCGAGGACGATTTCTGTTACTACTGGTTCTTTCCAATCCTTGCGGACATCTTCCAAAGAAGCCTCTGCTAGACTCTTCTGCTCATCATCATGATAAAAAATAACTGAACGATATTGACTACCATGATCTGGACCTTGTTGATTGAGTGTAGTGGGATTATGATTTTTCCAAAAAATAGCCAGTAGCTCCTGATAGGTCAGCTGATTGGTATCATAGACCACCTCTACGGCTTCAGCATGCCCAGTTTCACCAGTACAAACTTGCTCATACGTTGGATTTGCTACCGTTCCTCCTGTATAGCCAACCTTGACGTCGATAACCCCCGAAAGAGCACGGAAGATTACCTCTACTCCCCAAAAACAGCCAGCTCCAAAAGTTGCTTTCTTATGCATAAAGACTACTTTAATAAATAATACCTCCATTCTACATCTTTACCCCGTGAAATACCACTCTAAAAGTGGTTGACCTACTGGTCGATTTCACTAGGTGAATCTGGAACAAACACAAGCGCTGCCCCATTGATACAGTAACGCAGTCCGGTTGGTTCTGGTCCATCAGGAAAAACATGTCCCAGGTGGCCCCCTTTGGTAGTCAGAACTTCGGTCCGGGTCATACCAAAAGTAGTGTCTGTATCGGTCATGATAGCATCTTCACTCACGGGCGCATAAAAGCTTGGCCAGCCAGTCCCAGAGTCAAATTTCTGCTCAGAACGAAATACCGGTTCCATGGTATCAGCCGCATAGTATGTCCCTGCCCGCTTCTCCGTATAGAGCGGATGTGAGAAAGGCGGTTCCGTGCCACCCTCACGCAGAATCTTTGCTTGCTCAGGTGTCAACAGTCGACAGCCTGTATCATCACAGTTCGCATCTTTTTGGATTTCTTCTGTCATAAGATTTTTTTAATGCCTAAGACCTCTCCCTGTTTGAAACAAGTGTAGTGTATACCAGATGAGTCCAAGACTCATGACAATGAGCATGCCGAAGCTCCAAGCTACATTGACATCACTGATGCCTAAGAAACCATAACGAAAACCATCTACCATATAGAGAATCGGATTAAGTTTTGATACCGCCTGCCAGAAGGGCGAAAGCATGCTGACAGAGTAGAAAACTCCTCCTAAATAGGTAAGTGGTGTCAAAACAAAGTTTGGAATAATAGACACCCCGTCGAAATTCTTGGCGAATATTCCGGTGATGAGACCAAGAAGGGAAAAAAGGATACTCGTGAGAAAAATAAATACTGCTATAGCAAAAACGCTAGCTACCGTAAGCTTCGTGAAGAAAAGAGCAATCAGAAGCACGAGCAGTCCTGTGAGAAGTCCTCGTATCACACCACCAGTCACGTATCCAGCAAGGACAATAATTGGAGGTACCGGGGCGACCAGCAGTTCTTCGAGTTGTTTCATAAACTTGGCCCCAAAAAATGAACTCACTGTATTCATGAATGAACTGGTGATGACCGCCATCATGACTAGTCCAGGAACGATGAACTGCATATAGGTAAAACCATCTATAGGATCTATCTGACTCCCAATAAATTTCCCAAAAATCACATAGTAGAGGGTGGTAGTGATAGCTGGTGGTAGAAAGGTCTGAGTCCAAATACGAAAAAACCGCTGTACTTCTGAGCGTACAATAGTCTGATAGGCAATCCAGATTTTGTGATGGTTCATATACTTATTCCTCAATGGTATCCTTGCTCTTATCATGCGTCAGACGAACAAAAAGTTCCTCAAGACGGTTGGCTTTATTACGCATACTCCGCACCATGATGTCGAGGCGAGCCAAAGCCATGATAACCTCACTAAGACTTTCTCCATCTACCAAATCCATTTCGAGAGTTTGCGGATCAATAATTCTCACTTCAAATTTCTCTACTAGCTCAGTCAATCGTGCGTCGAGTGGACTGACCAGATCAAACACATAGGTCTCGACAGAAAGCTTAGCCAGTAGATCTTTGACCGTCCCCTCTTCTACGATATTGCCATGGTTAATGATAGCGATACGCTCACAAAGGGCTTCAGCTTCTTCGAGGTAATGAGTCGTCAAGATAATCGTCGTCCCGCTCTCATTGAGCTCACGAAGGAAATCCCACATACCCCGTCGGAGTTCGATATCTACTCCAGCTGTTGGTTCATCAAGAATCAGTAGTCTCGGCTCATGAATAAGCGCTCGAGCTATCATCAGTCGGCGTTTCATACCACCAGAAAGGGACATTGCTTTTTCATCACGCTTTTCCCAAAGACCCAGCTGTTTGAGATACTTCTCAGCATTCACCAGGGCTTGCTCGCGTGGGATACCATAATAGCCAGCTTGTTTGACGACAATATCAATCACTTTTTCAAAGATATTGAAATTGAACTCTTGTGGTACTAGACCAATAGCCGACTTGGATGCTACAGCCTCGCTCACAATATCATGACCAAATACCAGTGCTTTACCACTGGTTTTGTTGGTCAGACCACAGAGGATACCTATCAGAGTACTTTTCCCGGCACCGTTTGGTCCCAGGAGTCCATAAAAAGCTCCCTCGGGAACATTCAAATCAACTCCCTTAAGAGCCTGAACACCGGTATCGTAGGTTTTGACTAAATCTTTGATTTCAAGTGCCTGCATAGATTGCAATTGTATCTTTTTTCTCTCCTAAAAGCAAAAGGCAGTCACAGGATGAATCTCCCATGACTGCTCTCCGATTCCATCTACGCTAGGTGACAGAGAAGGCTACCTGAATGTTTTCAAAAAGCCTCCTTTCGCCAATACCATTGAGGCTTTCAGCAATCTCTAGACAGACAGCGTTAAATAACTGCTGCTCCTCTATGGTCAAATGTTCAAAATTCTTTGAGATAGTAATAAATATCCCGAATGGCTCTTTAGGGTCTCGGCTGTACGTGAAATCACCACTTCCAAGGACTGTCTGAGCTTGGACACAAATATTTTTAGCCTTAAAGAAAGTTACTCGTGCCCCATATTGCTGAAAATCCAAACACCGTATGAGCTCTGATACCCCCAGACAACCCAAGTTATCAAAAAAAGACATGAGTCTTTCTGGAATGCTTTCTGGTACATATTCCATTCTATTGTCCCCCTCATCTCAATGTTAAAAAACAATTACCCCACGGAAAAAATCCGAAAGACTATTCTAGCTCAAAAAAATAGCACCGTCAATGGAGCTATTTTCCCTGGAGGAGATCCACCTGTTCGCTACGCTACCGAGTATCGGTGATTGCTTCCACTAACAAGTTTTAGGAGTATAGGAACCTACTTTGCATTTCGCAACAAAGAGGAGAGAGAGGGATTCGAACCCTCGGTACCTTTCTCCTCTTTGTTGCTAAAAAACTATACCCTATACTCCAAAAAACTTACTGCTGCGTTTTTATCTGCCCTTGGCAGGCAACTGCTTTGCCATCCCTGCCTGTCGACAGGCAAGTCTCCTTTCTTATCTATTTCCCGGAACAACCCTTCTGCACAAAGGATTTACCTATCCTAACAAAAAAATATTACCCCGTAAACCCCTCATCTCCACTTCGTCGAGAGAGAAAAAAATGCTATAGTAGGAATACTTTTATGGAAAATACTATTCTCACTTGGGAAGCCCCTGAGCACGAACCATTTGAACTTGGACCACGGAGCCGTATTATCGGAACATTCTTATTGGTTGCTATTATTGGTTATGCCCTTATCACCAATAGCCCTCTCATGGCCATCACTTTCATCCTGGTTGGTGTTGTCATTTTCCTCCTCCAAAGCCATACTCCCGACATACTCCGCTACAGCATCACCGATCAGGGTATCTATGTCGGTAAGGGTTTCTATCGTCATGATAATATCCATTCCTTCCACCTCTACCAAGAAACTGGCTTAGAGAATATCTTGAGCCTCCATGTCAACGGTACCCTCCTCTCACACATTCATATTACTTTTCCTGAAGAAGAGTTTGTCCTTATCCGACAAACACTTCGTCAATACATTCCTGAAGAGCCTCATGATCCAAGTATGGTTGACACAATAGAGAAATTCCTGCATATTTAGTAAGGTCTTTGCCACTCTGGTAAAGGCTTTTGTCTTCAAAATAGGTCCTTGTAGCTCAGTGGATAGAGCGTCCGGTTGCGGTCCGGAAGGTCGTAAGTTCGATTCTTGCCAAGGACACCAGAAAATGAGAAATCCCCAAGAAAGCCTTCTCGGGGATTTTTCTTTCGTTTGAAATACTACGAACTAGGCATGGCCTTCCAAATGAGCAAATTGAATCGGTATCACAAACTGATCTGGTCGATACCAAGATGCATACCACCCTTCATAGAGAACAATAAAACCTTCAGTATCTTCGTATACGAGTTTGAAATATTGACAAAGCTTGATCTGAAGCTGTGCACTAAGCACTTCAACCTCTCCACGAGCAACTTGGGCTTGCATATACTCTCGATGCCACAGGTACGTTGAGCCATGCTGGTCACGCATTTGATGAGCCGTCCCACTATGATGCTCCGATACATCTATTGCCATACACAATAACGTGTAGGCTATGTGTATATCTTGATTTTCCACCTTTCCAATGAGCGGGAAATGCGCATGAGGAAGCTTGAAGGCAGGCTCACGAATTGGCACAAGACCCTGTTTGATCTGTTTACAGCGCATTAGGTTTGTGCAGAAAAATGCCTCGGACATTTTTACCTCCCTTAAAGAACTCACTTCCATAGTGGAAGTTCTCTCAGAAAAAGTCAACTTTTAGGTTCTTTGAAGAAATTCTCTGTAGAGTTGCATCAATTTTTGAGTCACTGCTCCAGGTGTACCGTCTCCAATCTTATACTCATCTATCTTGACTATTGGAACCACCCCCTTATTACTCCCCGTCAGAAAAGCCTCATCAGCGGTGAGCACTTCCTCCAAAAGAATAGTACGGACTTCAATAGGAATCTGGTTATCTGGAGCAAGTTTTTCAAGAATCAATTTCTGTGTGATTCCCAGAAGGGCGTTTTCGCTCGTCGTAATCACAACGCCATTTTTCACAATAAAAAAATTGGATTGAGCACACTCTGAGATAACCCCGTTTTGCACATAGAGCGTTTCGAGAGCTTGCATGGATTTTCGTTTCGGAAGCGTTTGGATAGCACTAACATAGTGTGTCATCTTCACTTGAGGAAAAGTTCGTACATGATCAAGGGTCATTACCGTCGCTCCACCCTCCATGATTTCCGTTGGCACTGCCTGCAGTAGTTCAGTTAATATGAGAAGTGTTTCTTGTCCCGCTAGTGGGGTAAAGGCATCTTGACTTACCCCACCGGTCAGAACTGTTCGAAAGCAAATTGTCCACTCGGAATTCTTTACTATCAATTCTCTGAGAGTCTCACCGAACACTTCTTTAGTAATCGGTAGATGAAGTCCAATCATCTCTGCAGAACGTTCCAGGCGCTCATAGTGCCACTCCCATAAAAAGGCTCTGCCGTTGAGTACTGGGAGAACATCAAACACTCCATACCCCCGAAGAAAACCGAGATCCCAAGGAGAAACATGGATCTCAGATGCCCGCTTATATTCTCCATTGTGATAACCTATCAGATCTTGATCCATAGTAGATTTTGATAATTTCTTTATCCTACTAGTATACGTAAAAAGAGGGCTTTTTAGAAGTCACTTTGGTCAAGTGGAAGAGAGCGCTATACTAGCACTATGGACTGGCATACCCCACTCTCTAGTATTACCAGCATCAAAAAGCCCTCTCTTGAGAAACTCGAGCGATTGGGTATTATGACTGTGGAAGATCTTTTTCTCCACCTCCCTCACCGCTATGAGGATTACTCAGCTATTGTTCCCATCCAAGATCTCATAGTCGGTGAAAAACAAACCGTTATTGGTGTCATCACTACCCTCAAGAGCGTACGCAGTTTTCACAAAAAAATGCTCGTTACTGAAGCCACTGTTACTGATAGTAACGGCGATACGTTACGAGTCTTGTGGTTCAATCAGAAATTCATCGCCCAGTCACTCAAAGAAGACCTCGCCATCAGGGTCAGTGGCAAAGTAACAGAAGACAAGCAAGGACTCCTCATGACCAGCCCAGCCCTCGAGCGCGCATCGAGAGACGCTACTCATACTGGACGCCTCGTGCCTATTTACTCTGAAACCCGCGGTCTTACTTCCAAATTTTTTCGCTGGCAACTAGCCACCCTCTTTCCAAAAGTAAGCCAATTTCCCGACCCACTCCCCGATGAACTCCGCCAAAGCCTCCATCTACCTACTCTCAAGCAAAGCTTAGCCTACTTTCATTTTCCGAAGAAAGAGGAAGAACCCCTCCTCGCCAGTAAGCGTTTTGCTTTTGATGAAATGCTCTTAGTTCAGCTCAAAGCGCTCCAGATGAAGGCTCTCTTTGAAACCAGCAAGGCCAAGAGTCTCAAGCTCGACAAAAAACTGCTAGCTACCTTTCTTGACTCTCTTAATTTTACTCTGACCAAAGCTCAAACCAAGGCCCTCAAAGAAATTCTGGCTGACCTTACCAAGGCTCATCCTATGAACCGTCTCCTCAATGGTGATGTAGGATCGGGCAAAACCATTCTCGCTGCTATAAGTGCCTTAGCTGCTTCCACAAATGGTACCCAAGTGGCTATCCTCGCCCCTACCGAAGTCCTCGCTCGCCAACACTACGAGAACCTAAGTAAACTTTTTGAGAGTGTTGATGAATCAGTGGCTCTATTCACAGGAAGCTACCGCATCCTTCATGGTCAAACTGTCACCAGAAAGACTCTCCAAGGTGCTCTTGAAAATGGAATTACCCGGATAGTAGTTGGTACTCATGCCCTCTTAAGTGAAGATGTTACTTTCCAAAATCTCTCGCTCATTGTGGTCGACGAACAGCATCGTTTTGGTGTTGCTCAGCGTGCCAAGCTCCAAGACATCACTCTGCAGACCAATACAGACCTAGAACAGACCAACTCAGACCAAAAACTCTTACATGAAGATGTCACTTATAAGGTACGTGGCGCCTTATTTGCGGTTAAGAAACAGTTGGGTCTTGGTCATAAAGAAGCTATCTACCAGAAGGCTCTGGCTGAAGAATTAAAAAAGCAAAACATCCAGTTTACAAAAGAAGCTTCTATCAATATTAAATACGACGAGAAAAAAATAGGTCAATATAGGCCAGACTTTATTATTGAAAATAAAGTTGTTGTTGAATTGAAGGCATTACCAAATATGGGAAAATTCGAGAAACAGCAGGTTTGGCACTACCTTAAGGGATCGAGCTATGAAGTAGCCCTCCTGGCCAACTTTGGTCATACCGATATTGAAATAGAACGCTTTATCAATACCAGTCTTGATAAGTCCGTTTCAAGTCAGCATAAGTCTGTACCAATGGTGCCGCACTTCCTCACCATGACGGCCACCCCTATTCCTCGCACACTCTCTTTGGCCTTCTTTGGTAACCTCGACATATCTGTTCTTGATGAGCTCCCCCACGGGCGTCTCCCTATCATCACCAAAGTTGCTCGTACTGAAATAGCCCGCACCAAAATCTACCAATTCATAGACCAAGAAATCAAGAAGGGTCGTCAGGCTTTTATCATCTTCCCGCTTGTCGAAGAATCGCTGGCTCTCAAAGACGTCAAAGCCGCTATTATCGAACACGAAAAGTTGACTCACAAAATTTTCCCACACAGAAAAGTCGGGCTGATTCATGGCAAGCTCAAAGCCAAAGAAAAAGAAGCTCTGATGCACGACTTCAAAGACAAAAAATACGATATCCTCGTAGCCACCGCCGTCATCGAAGTAGGTATCGATATTCCCAACGCCACTATCATCCTCATCGAAGAGGCCGAGCGCTTTGGCCTCGCCCAACTCCACCAATTCCGTGGTCGTGTCGGTAGAAGCGATCTACAGTCTTACTGCTTTCTGCTTCCAGGCAGTACTACGGGTTCACTAGAGAGACTCCGCGTACTGGAAAAAGAAAACTCTGGCTTTGCTATTGCTGAAGCTGATCTTGGTATACGTGGGCCTGGTGCTTTCTTTGGTACTCGCCAGAGTGGACTTCCAGATATTGCTATGGAAAATCTGACCAATATGAAGCTTATCTCTATCGCTCGTGATGTCGCTCACAGCATCCTCACTGACGATCCGCTCTTAGCAAAAAATCCTCTCCTCCAAAAAGCCCTCAAACGCTTTGAGGAGCGTATCCATCTCGAATAACTAAGTTCCTACCACCAGTGTGGTCGATAATTACCGGGTCCTGGTTTTTCGCCCCAACTCGAGCGCAAACCAAAGAAAGAGATAAAGAAAAAGGTAAAATATATAACCGTCCAGACCACATTCTGAGCGACTAGATCCGCCCCAAAAAACTTAGGGTAGAGAACGAAAGACCAACTATACGTGGTAGCAAAGACAATGATATTCATCGAAAACGTCATAATAAACAACTCGATACGACGCTTAGCAACAGCGTAAGCAAGTTCTCTGGTAGCACTTTCTTGGCTTTCCTTGATAATACTCTGCCAGGAAAGCTTTTTCAAAAGAACATACCCCACCCAAGATATCAGCATACCCAAGGCAATATAACCGTAGAGGTATAGAAGTTTCGTCAATAAATCTACTTTCGGCAAAACAATAACTTTATTGGCCAAAAGAAAAAATGTGGCCATAAAACCTGGCAAGGTTGCCAGAAAAATTTTACGCATCTCAGCATTGAGCGTATTGTGAAAAACCTTCTCTAACGCCTGTTGCCAGTAGGCATGTTCTGGATCTATCACATCCCCACAATTGAAACTGCAACCACTACAACTCATGACCTTCCCTTGGGTGGTATCAAAAAAGTGACAACGATTATTCTTGACTGCAAAAGCTGGATTCATACCATACACTTTCTCAGCGGCGGCTACCGGACAGATACTCGTACACCAACCACTTTTGACCGGGAAGAGTGCCCCGAAAATAATCGCTCCTCCAAATACCCACACCAACAGCCAGAAAAGCGACTGACTGTCAGCATTAAAAATAATAAGACGGTACGGCACAATACTCCAAAAAAGAAGAGCGCTTACGAGAAGTCCTCTCTTACGGATAAGCTGGTAGAGCTTGCCGTGCAGGCCTGTCAGTTCATTGGCCCGTATACCTACTCGAGAGAGCTTGCGTCGTCCAAAAAGAAGAAAGCGCCAGAGACTCACTGTAGACAAAGGACAACTATTGCGCCACAGCATTGGTGCAAAATACATACAGAGCACTACGGCGGGCATCAAAATCATCCAGAAAAGCTCTCTGGTAGAAAGTCCTCCAAGCCATGTAAAGTGAAAGTCTAGATACAGGCCATACATAACAAGACCTATACCCACCAGCATAACCGCTCGCACCGTAAACCAAATCTTCTGGTGAGAATAGAGTGTTTGTTTCATATGTTTGTTTTTATCTTATCCTTACTCTTCAAGTATAAGATAAAACCCCTCAAAAAAGAAACTACTCCCCTTGTTTATCAAGGAATTCTTTCAACTTCTGAACTGCCAACTGTCTCATTGAAAGAGAATTTTTCTCGTCAGCATCCATCTCTGCAAAAGTTTTTGTGTGACCATCTGGAATAAATATTGGATCAAAACCAAACCCAGTCGATCCTCTTGGTTCCATAGGAATACTTCCCGAAAGCTCTCCAACAAAGGTATGGACTCTCTTCCCATCATGATAGGCAATGACAGTTTTTGCTAGAGTATTTCGATTTTTTTCAGGACTCAACATACGAAGTAACCCTTCACAACCAATCGAATGAAAAAAGAATTTCACAAATGGCCCAGGAAGGCCATTCCAAGCATCAAAATACCAAGCTGAATCTTCTACAAGTACAGACTTGCCTGTTTTTTCAAAAGCTTCATAAGCTTTTGAGCGTGCAATCTCTTCTACATCAAGAATTTGTGGCTCTGTAAGTTCAAGATGAATCTTTTCTAATTCATACCCTAAAATAGAGCTCACTTCCTTCAACTTATCATCATTGGTAGTAGCGAAGTATTGGATCTTCATAAACTTGTTGTGTGAAGTATCTCTATCTTTTTACTTCCGACGAACTTTTTCAGTTACCCAAAATTCTCCAAAGTAATTCTTCGTGAGAAGACGTGTTTGTGAATCAATAGCTGGGATAGCTGAAATAAAAGCTACAAAAGGGAGGAGAAGCCACTGAAAAAACATATAACTATAGCGTGACCAGTGATAACGTTCGGGTTTGGGTGGAAGAGACATGAGTGAGAGCGGGATAGAGACCAGCAGTCCTGCCATACCGAGAGTCATGAGTGTACGAGTAACAAATGGCAAGTTGTGAGCAATGACACTTTCACGGAACGCTACTCCACCGAGAATAAGCGGGAGCCATCCAAGAAAAGTAAGAATGAAAGAAGTGGTGGCCCAAGAATAGTGACCCTCTACCATTTCATAGCTGATGCGGAGCTTGGTCCAAAGTGGTATGATCTTGTCTGGCCAGATAGCTCGCATAGTGACAGGAAAGTTTTCGATACCGTAGGCCCAGCGACGTTTCTGTTTGTATTGATTCTGGACCGTCTTCCAGTACGTCTCCGCCAATACAGCATCGAGAGAAATCGGTAAGTGAATCGGCTGAACCCGATAGTCTCCATGGAAATACGAAAGACACTTCCAGTAAATAACTGAGTCTTCACTGATCATATTGACCGGCCAAAAATCCACCTTGACCAAAGTATCGAAAGGTTCTGAATGAGAAGAGAAAGTGACCATCTCATGACGAGTACTCTGATACAAATGCCAGAAAGATGATCCTGTGACGATGAGACGGACAATGGCGTTGGTATCCCAAAGGTTATTGTGATACATCGGCAGTGGTTGGTAGGCGCGCTGTAAACGTTTCGGGTCAATCACATATTGGTAGGTCAGCGCCGCAAAGTATTCTGGATGCGCCACACTATCACAGTCGAAGTTGGAGAATACCACTCGCTTGTAATCAATCCCTCGTTCATCGAGATACACCTTGAGCTGCCGAGCAGCAAAGCCAGCGTTTGATGCCTTACACTTCATCTCACCGGCCGCCACTATGTGCGTGGTGACGAGAAAATCCTTAAAGCTACTACCAAATCTAGCCTTAAGAGCTTCTACTTTTGGCAGACGTGTCTCGGGATCCTCACGTTCTTCGGTAGCCAGGAGAACAATCATCTGCTCTTTTGGAAAGTTGGCATTGGCCAGTGATTCAATAGCTGGCTCAATCACTTCTACTGGCTCACCGGCAGTCGGCAACAAGATAACATGAATGACCTCCCGCCAATCCATAATCTGATCTTTAATAGGTAGCAGCTCTTTGGTCTCTCTCAGTGTTTTCTTGGTGCGACGTATCTCCCGACTCATAATACGGCGCTTACTCCATGCCAAAAATGAAAGTTCTTTCCTGGCTGCCTTCAAGCTGAGTATTCGTTCCTTCAGTGTCTCAATAAATGCTTCTGGTTGGAGCGTATTCTGCGCTCGCTCCCACCAATTAATCCTTTTGCCTTCGTTGACCTCATAGTGAGCAATGGTAGAGAAAAGGGTTACATACAATGCCTTGGTAATCCAATAAATATCAAAAATGATGACAAAAATGGCCATCCAGATTGGCAAAAAGAAAGAGAGTACTATCATGCCGATAAGAGTACTCCACGTCAAAGTCCCCGGAATCATCTCCAGAGCTCTCTGAACGCGACGTTTACGGGGCTCGGTTGTCTTGGGATCGGGAAATTCAAATTTCATAGCTATGAGGCAATATACCCTGAATAGAGCCAAATGTAAAGAAGTTTGCTACAATAAGCTCATGTCAAAACCGTTTCAATTTCCGGAAAAATTTTACTGGGGAGCCGCTACAGCGAGCCACCAGATTGAAGGTGGCCAAGAGAACAACTGGACTCGTTTTGAGCATGCCAATGCCAAGCGTCTAGCACAAGAATCTGAAACTGCTTTCCAGCACAATCCCCACTGGTCTAAATTCAAAGCCGAAGCCACTGACCCTAATAACTATATTTCAGGGACTGCCTGTGATCATTGGAATCGTTACAAAGAAGACTTTGATATCCTCCAATCTCTCGGTCTTAATAGCTACCGGTTCTCTCTTGAATGGTCTCGCCTTGAACCCGAAGAAGGGGTTTTCAGTGAAGAGGCTTTCTCTCACTACGAGGATATGCTCCTCGCTCTTCATGAGAGAGGTATCACCCCCTTTGTCACCCTCTGGCACTGGACCTTGCCCCTATGGCTCGCCGACCAGGGCGGTATCATAGCCAAAGACTTTCCTTTCTATTTCGAACGCTATACCCAAAAAGTAGTCGCTCGCCTTGGTAAGCATGTCCATTTCTGGATTACCTTAAACGAGCCAGACGTAGTCGCTTCTCATAGCTACCTTCTTGGCGCTTGGCCCCCACAACGCAAAAACTTTTTTGCCTACCGCAGAGCCGAACGCCAGCTGGTGCAAGCTCACAAACAAAGCTATCAGATGCTCAAGGCGTATGATCGAGATAATCAAGTGGGCATTGCCAAGCACCAAGTGGCTTTTGTCATCCTTCGCCCCACTCTCTGGAATCACCTGCTCAAATTTCTGGCTGACCAATTCTGGAATCGCCCCTGGCTCCGTAAGATCAAACACTACCAAGACTTTATTGGCCTCAATCATTATCATCGCCACTGTATCGATAACTGGTATGGTAAAAACCCGAACCTAGTCCAAACCGACTTCGGCTGGGAATATTGTCCGGAATCAATCAATCAGGTACTTCTTGAACTCAAACCATACCGCCTCCCTATCTATATCACCGAAAACGGTTTGGCTGATGCTACTGATACCCTCCGTCAAGACTTTGTCCCAAGAGTTCTTAGAGCCATTACCAAAGCTATGAACGAAGGTGTCGATGTTCGGGGCTATCTGCACTGGTCATTTCTCGATAACTTTGAGTGGGATAAGGGCTTCTGGCTTCGCTTTGGACTCATAGGTGTAGACCGCCAAAACCAAGCGCGAACCGTCCGAAAAAGCGCTCAAATGTACGCTGAAATAGTCAAAAAGGGCTCTATAGAGATATAGGATAAAACGGGGTTGACAACTCTCTAGAGATTGTCTATAATAGTCTCACCCTGTTCATTTTCAGATACCCTAGAGCCACCACTGAATATGCAAATAAGAGTCACCTTGCTTCCCATATCCCCTGGCACAGGAAAACTCGCAACTCAGTGGCAAAAAGACTTTCACATCGCAATAATTACGCAAGATGGTCTAGCTCTCAGGGTGTGGAAGGTGTCGAGTCGTTCTAGACGGCAGAAGATACCAATCATCAGAAGTGTGCGCTAAAATCCAAAAACTGTTCAGGACTAACCCCCCACTTGTAGAACGGAATTCGGATCTACGCAGCACTGCGACCCTTCCACATAAAATTCTCCCTCATGCTCGGGTTTGGGCTTCCCTCCCGTTTGTCGGGCATGAGACCGAGAGGCCCTCGCAACCATTGTGTTGCGGGGGCCATTTCATTTCTATACAAAAACGTTCCCTGCTTCTCTTGCGCTTTTCCTCATATATGGTATCTTAGCGTGGCAGTGAAAACTGTTTTTTTCTTTGGAAAAATCAAATTTGGTCCCACGTCCCCGCCCGAACGTACCGAACGGTACGGGCGGGTATCGGTTAGCTTGTCCGCCTCTGGCGGAGACACTAGGTTTTTCATTCCAAAATACACGGTCCCATCGTCTATCGGTTAGGACATCAGGTTTTCATCCTGAAAAGAGGGGTTC
>CAZLQC010000016.1:0-22930 GCA_964561695.1 uncultured Bdellovibrionales bacterium | reverse complement strand
TTTTAGCGAAGAGTGCTAAAGAGCGTGACTCTTGAAGAGAGTGACGAGCGTGAAACGTGAGTTTGTGAGTGAAGTGGGTATCTTGCATAGCAGTATCTTCTGGGTTTCAGGAGAATTCTTTTTTAATGATACTCTAGTTTATTTTTTATTGGGGTTATTGTCAATGGGATGAGGCTCTGGCTAGGTCAGAAGTGACTTTTTTTGTTTCTGTATATATGCTACTCTAGAGAGAGAAAAAAATGAAGCATGAAGGCCTCAATAGTTTCAGAGTGTCTTCATGGCTCGCAAAAAATAATAACAAAAAAATGTTTGGTCTTACTCATCCTACCTATTTAGGAATTGATTTTGGAACAGCCTCTATCAAGGCTATTGAACTTCGTGAAAGAAAAGGGATTATCGAGCTCGTCAATTTTGCTGAGGTGAGTTTGGCGAATCTACAAAGAGATGGTGCTGGAGTAGGAGAAAACTATGATGAATTACTCGTCCAGTACTTGAAGGCTCTTTTGCAACGAATGAATCCGGTGACTGAAGCAGCCTATATTGCTATGCCCGCTTTTATTGGCCTTATTTCTTTGGTGGATTTTCCTGAGATGGCAGAGAGTGAACTGGAAGAAGCTGTTCAGTATGAAGCGAAACGTTTTATCCCAGCCTCACTTGAAGATATCGCTCTTAGTTGGGATATTATTGGCACAGTCCAGGCTGCTGATGGAAGTACTCGCCAAGAAGTACTTGTCGTAGCTGCCCTGAAAAATGAAGTGCTTCGCTATCGACACTATGTTGAAGGGAGTGGTTTGGAAATGAAGTTTCTTGAGTTGGAAACATTTTCTTTGGCTCGATCAGCAGTAGGCGCCCAACAAGACATGGTTTTACTGATAGATATCGGGGCACGAGCAACTAATTTACTCTTGGTACAAAATGGCTTAGTCCGTGTGAGTCGTAACCTGAATGTTGGTGGCAAGGACCTCACTCATACACTCACAGAAACTCTTGATATTACAGCAGAACGAGCTGAAGTACTCAAGAAAAGTAGTAAGGATTTTCTCAATGAACCAGAAGCTAAGATTGTTTTCCCAGCACTTGAGCTTATTATTGAAGAGGGGAATCGTCTTTTAGCGACCCACAGCGAACAATATCCAGATCAAGTTTGCCGAGAGGTGGTACTTTCTGGTGGGTCAGCAGCTCTCTCAGGGATTGTGCAGTATTTTGAAAAAGCTTTCAGTCGTCCTACACGCAAGGCTAATCCGTGGGGACGTATTCAGTATGACCCTAAATACAAGCAAGATATTGAAGACTTAGGTACCTCATTCTCAGTGGCTATAGGGTTAGCGTTGGTTGGTATTGATGGAACGGATGTTGTCGCTCACCATAAAAAAAGAGTAAGTTTTAAGGATTTGTTACATAAAAAAGTCTAACTAATTGATACGTTATTATATGGCTGGTATAAATTTGTCAGAAGGCGTCACGTCAGCTGGAGCAAGAAAAAAATCCTCTTTTGATTTTGGATTTATTTTCTCGATTATTTTAATAGTGATTGTGTTGGGAACTTGGGGAACTATTCGCTACTTTATGTTTACTACTGATAAGAGTACCGCCTCACTTGAGGTAGAGATTACATCAGTGATGAATGATGTGCAGGGTGAAAAGGTAGATCGGATACTGGCTTTTGATACGCGGAGGACTGGTATTGAAGAAAGTGCTAAGACCAATCAAGACGTAGCCAAGAGGTTGACCCTACTTGAGAGCTTGGTTATTCCAAGTGTTCGTCTTACAGAATATAGCTTTGATCATGATAATGGAGTAGTGACTGTTTCTGGTGTGACTAATGATTACAAGTATCTAGCCCAACAGCTTATGAGTTTTAAGCGAGAGTCTGAATATGCAGGCATGCGTGTGGATAAAATTGGCAACACGGAATCAGGCAGTATCAGTTTTACTTATAAGGCCGATACCCTCTCCCAATAAATTACTAAACGTATTATCCTATGCAACTCAAAATAATTATTCTCCCAGCACTTGTGATTCTCTCACTGGTTTTGGGTATCGGTTTTATTAAGCCTGATTATGATATTCTTTCACAGAAGCGAGCGATTTTGGCCGAAAAACAAACGTGGGTAGCCAAGATTGAGACCGTAAAGAGAAACATAAGCACCCTCTCAAATGAATTAGATGGCAAAAGTGACCTTGAACAATGGAGCCTGCGTTATTATCCAGAAACCATGGATCAAGAGCGGATTATTGATGGCTTCAACTTTATGGCCCAACAGTCGGGCCTGATCATCAAGTCTATGGAAATGAAGGAAGTTATTGTAGAAAAGAAAGAAGTGTCGGATGTAGGAGGACCACTGACCTCTATTCCAGGTGAATCACCCGTAACAGAGATGCTGGCGCCTGCCTATCTAGCACCAAGACCAAGTTCGTATATAGCTCAGGTGAAAGCCAAGGGAAGCTATGAAAATCTCAAAAACTTTATGGACCGACTCTCTCGAATGGATCGCATGAACTCTCTTAGATTGATGTCTATCGGTGTTGATAAGGATGATAGAGAGGCTACCGATACTGGTCTGGAGGTAGCAGCGAGTGATCAGTTGGTAGGTACGTTTGAAGCGCGTTTCGATCATATTAAGAGTCCTAAGCAACAAAGTGCTCTCGGCGTGCCTGTTTTTGAACAAACTTCTCTTGATACTACGGGTCTGGAAGAGGCAAGAGCTTGGGCTACCTCGCCGGTTCCAGTCCTTGACATTGGTCAATCAGGGCGATCTAATCCATTTCAGTAAGAGTGATTCATGAGTGTGGCTAATGAAGATACTAAATCTACTGAAGGAAGTATTACTTTCACCCAGAGTCCTGCTACTGGTAAGAAAACAGACCTGAAAGCATTGGCTGAAAAGCTCGGACTACCACTTCTAGAGGCGGTTCCTCCTGGATTTAACAAATCAGTACTCGGGACGATTTCACAAGACGCTTCCAAAAAATACGGTATTGTTCCATACAAGAAAGAGAAGGATCTTCTTTATGTGGCCATGCTGGATCCAGAGAATTTTGAGTCACTCAATGTGCTCCGTTTCTTGGCGGAAAAAGAAAAGATCGGTATTGAAGTGGCCCTGGTTGACTC
Source organism: uncultured Bdellovibrionales bacterium (assembly GCA_964561695.1). GTDB lineage: Bacteria > Patescibacteriota > Minisyncoccia > Moranbacterales > UBA1568 > UBA1568. The sequence goes on along the minus strand of CAZLQC010000016.1, from coordinate 19,818 downwards.
GGATATTTTCACAGAACTCACCAAAGCATACAGTGGTACTGACAGCGCTTTGTCTGATGCGATTAGCTCTCTTAAGAAGGATGATCAAGAAGCTCTTGATAAGAAACCGGTGAAAGCCATTAAAGACACGGTGGTCTATCAGGATGCGCCGATTGCTAAATTGGTAGAAGTGATTGTGGAACATGCCCTTGATAATCGAGCCAGTGATATCCATATCGAACCTATTGAGAGTAACTATCGAGTGCGTTTTCGTGTCGATGGTATTTTGCGAGCTGACTTGGTGTTTCCTTTGGAAGTGGGTCGCGCCGTTATTTCACGTATCAAAATTTTAGCCAACCTCAAAATTGATGAAAAACGGAAGCCCCAAGATGGACGTATTCGTTTTGAGCCAGAAAAAGGAGACTTCATTGATCTTCGTGTATCAAGTCTACCGGTGATGGAAGGTGAAAAGATTGTTATGCGTGTCCTTGATAAAAGCGCCAATGTCGCTAATTTGGACAACTTAGGCCTCTACGGTCGCGCGCGAGCTATCTTGGAAAAAAAGATTCGCGAACCTTTCGGTATTATTCTCATCACTGGACCAACGGGATCTGGAAAGTCTACTTCCCTATATGCCTTTTTACAGATTCTGAACAAAGAGGAACGTAATATCATCACTCTTGAAGACCCAGTCGAATACTTTCTCGAAGGGATCAATCAGAGTCAGATTAAACCAGAAATCGGCTATACCTTTGCATCGGGCTTGCGTTCTATTCTTCGTCAGGATCCAAATGTCATCATGGTAGGAGAGATTCGTGATAGCGAGACAGCCGAACTCTCTATCCATGCAGCTCTCACTGGTCACCTTGTACTCTCTACCCTCCACACCAATGATTCTATAGGATCAATACCGCGTTTGATTGACATGGGTATCGAACCTTTTCTCTTAGCGTCATCATTACAGGCAGTGGCTGCCCAGCGTCTGGTGCGCCGTATTTGTGAAAACTGCAAACAAGAAGAAATAGTATCGGCTCGTCAAAAGAAAATTATTGAAGATCTCTTTAAGACTATCCCTACAGAAGAGGTGGAAGCTTTTAATCTAAAGCCGGACGCGAAGATAGTTCTCTATAAAGGTAAAGGTTGCGATAAGTGCGGTAATACTGGTTACAAGGGTCGTATCGCTATTTATGAGGTGCTGGATATTGATGATGAGATGCATATCATTATCGCTGATAAGAAAGGCCAGGAAAACGATGTCCGTAATCAGGCAGTGAAACAAGGCATGCTCACTATGAAGCAGGATGGTATCCTCAAGATTCTGCAGGGCGTGACGACACTCTCCGAGATAGAACGCGTAACCGAGGGGAATATTCTTGTAGATGAAGAGTAGAGTCACTTGCTAAAACATGCTACAGTTAAGTCAAAAGAAAATAAAAACTATGGACAATAATCCCGAACAAGAACTCAAACGACTCCTGGCTCTCGTTGGACAACAGGGCGCCTCAGATCTTCATCTTGTAGTCGGCCGTTATCCAACCATCCGTATTGATGGTAAGTTGCACCCGATTACTCAGGAGAAGATTTTGACACCAGCGGATACCAAGGCACTGTCAGATGTTCTTTTGACGGAGGACAAAAAACAGGAATTACTCTCAGTGGGACACACCGATTTTTCCTATAATTATGACGACAAGGTGCGTTTCCGTACCAATGTTTTTCTCCAGAAAGGCTATGTCAGTGTTACCATGCGTTTTGTCATGGATAAACTCCGTAATTTAGACGAGTTGGGTGTCCCGAGGAGTCTCTATGATTTTACTCAGTACTCTCAGGGGCTCGTCCTGGTCACTGGGCCGGTGGGTCATGGTAAGTCGACTACTTTAGCAGCAGTTATTGATTATATTAATAAAAATTGCGAAAAGCACATAGTCACTATTGAAGATCCTATAGAGTTTGTCTACGCTCAAGATCGTTGTATTATAAATCAGCGTGAAATTGGTCGTGATGCCAAGAATTTTCCTGATGCGCTCAGAGCGATATTTCGAGAGGATGTGAACGTGGTTCTTCTCGGCGAGCTCCGTGATTTGGAGACCATCAGCACTGCTATGACAGCGGCTGAGACAGGACACCTGATCTTTGCCACACTCCATACTAATGACTGTGCTCAAACTATAGATCGTGTCATTGACGTTTTTCCAGCTCATCAGCAAAATCAAATCAGAGCCCAACTCTCAAGCGTACTTCTGGGTGTGATTTCACAACGTCTGGTACCCAAATCTGGCGGAGGAAGAGTGCCGGCAGTGGAGATTATGTTTAAGAATCACGCGGTAGAGAACTTGATCCGTGAAAACAAAGTACACCAAATAGACTCTGTTATCGAGACGAGTATGAAGGAGGGAATGATTTCCCTCGATAGAGCCCTTGCTGAACTCGTAAAGAATGGTTCGGTAAGTCTGGATGATGCCTTTAACTATGCGAAAAATCGTGACTATCTACAGCTCTTGATTAGCAAAAGTAAGTAATAGAGAATCTTATGAAATTTACATTTAAGGCTCGTACTGAGGCTGGAGAAATACGCGAGGGAATAGTTGATGCAATAGATAATGAAACAGCCGTTCAGATTTTGCAGCGTAACAGCCTGATCCCTATTTCTTTGGTTTCTGAAGCAACCAAAGATTTTTCGGTGACCAAAAGCTTGGGCAAGATTTGGCAGGGAGTAAACCAGAAGGAGCTAATGGTCTTTTTTCGTCAACTCTCAACATTGATTGAGGCTCGTGTTCCAATAGTCTCTTCTTTGACCACTATTGCTGATCAGACAAGTAACAACTACTTTGCCTTGATCGTGAAGGAAATGGCTGATGATATCGAAGACGGCATGCCTTTTTCTGAAGCTTTAGCCAAAAATCCAGACATTTTCTCTGCTTTGACAGTGAATATGATTCGGGCAGGTGAAGTTTCGGGAGCGTTGCAGAAGTCAGTTAACTTCGTAGCTGACAATATAGAGAAAAACTATCAGCTGACATCTAAGATCAAGGGAGCTCTCTATTACCCAATCTTTGTTCTTACAGTAGCTTTCGTTATCGGTTTTCTCGTGGTCACTTTTATCCTGCCAAAAATTACTGTTCTGATTAAGGATTTGAAGGTAGCAGTGCCCTGGTACACTACAGTTCTTATTAGTCTAGGAGACTTCATGAATGAGTACTGGTGGGCTGTGCTAATAGTCGTCTTTGCTGCTATTGGAAGTTTTTATTACTATCTGAAAACTCCACAAGGACATCTCCAGTGGGAAATTATAGTACTGAAAATCCCAGTTATTGGTACACTGGCTCAAAATATCTACATCACGCGTTTTGCCGAGAATCTTTCCGCTCTTTTGAATAGCGGTATACCAGTAGTACGAGCCCTTACTATTGTCAGTGAAGTTATTGGTAATCAGGTTTTTGAGAAGATAGTCCTGGAGGCAGCTGAAGAGATTAAGAGTGGTGGCAACATTAGTAAGGTGTTTATTGCCTCCAAGGAGATACCGCCAGTGGTGGCTCAGATGATGCGTATTGGTGAGGAGTCAGGAACACTGGCGACGGTCCTCGATAGTATAGCCAAGTTCTATAACCAGGAAGTAGAAAACATGACGCGCAGTTTGACAGTCCTTATTGAGCCTATCTTGATTGTATTCTTGGGTATCGGAGTAGGGATACTGGTTGTTGGAGTATTGCTCCCTATTTACAACCTGGCTGGACAGTTATAGAATAAAGATAGGTTTGCATTATCAAGTAAGCTCAAAATTAAAAAATAAAAACAAACATATGAAGGAGGTGAGCATATGAAAAAAACACTAAAAAACGTCAAAGGTTTTACCCTTATCGAACTCTTGATCGTCATTGCTATCATTGGTATTTTGGCATCAGTCGTTCTCGTGAGTCTCTCGAATGCTCGGACGAAGGCACAGAAAGCAGCCTTTAAGGCTGAAGTGTCAGCAGCTGTAGGAGGACTCATTGTTCAATGTGATGATTCACTTGACACAACACTCGGAGCAGTGCCAGCAGATACTAACGTTACGAGTTGGTCTGCCGGAACTATTGCAGCAGAAAGTTGTGCCCCAACAGGCGCAGGAACATTCTCAGTGACTGGTATTACACCAGCGGCCACTATTACGGGTTGTACGAGTGCAGATATTTCTGAGGCAGGAGCTAATTTTGCCAACTGTCTGTAGACTTCATTGGGGAGGTTTGTATTTATTAACTAAACAATAACTATGCAAAAGTTACAGAAGGGTTTTACCCTTATCGAACTCTTGATCGTCATTGCTATCATTGGTATTTTGGCATCAGTCGTTCTCGTGAGTCTCTCGAATGCCCGAACTAAGGCTCAAGTAGCAGCCTTTAAGGCCGAAGTCTCAGGAGCAGTAGCCAGTTTTCTCATCGCCTGTGATGACAACACAATGGCTGCCGCTATCACCACCGCTAATACCGCTAGTTCAACAGCTACCTACGCATTGGGAGCTAACAGTTGCGGTGCTACTGGCGCTGGAACATTTACGATTACTGCTACGGCAGATAATACGTCAGTACCCGCTGCTTGTGATACTGGTACTACTATCACTGCTAGTGGAGCAACATTTGCCGCCACTTGTATCTAAGAGGATTTTAGTTCTCTTCTTAAAAAACTCTCCGCTTTGGTGGAGAGTTTTTTTTATGAGATACCTAAGCTATACTAGTAGCATGGCATACCTTATTATATTTTCAGGTCTTGGTCTCATTATTGGTAGTTTTTTGAATGTGGTCTTGTTCCGGAGTGAGCGAGACATGTCTTTTGTCAGTGGACGCTCACAGTGTTTGTCATGTAAGAAGATTATCTCTTGGTACGACAATATTCCGCTTCTTAGTTATCTTATTCTTGGGGGTCAGTGTCGTCATTGTAAGGCGCGTATTTCTTGGCAGTATCCTTTGGTGGAGTTCACGACGGGGCTACTTTTTTGTCTTACGGGGTACACTTTTTTTGATCCACTCCATAATCAGGCTATTATGGAAACCGTATGGGTACTGGGGCTGGCTATTTTTCTTACCCTTATTGTAGTGACTGATTTTCGCAGTATGGAAATACCGCTCTGGTATCTTATTGGGGCGAATCTTTTGACTATCGGGTACCTTGTGACCCAGTACTTCTTTTTTGAAATACAGACCCCTTTCCTTGACACAAGGTTGGTAGGGAGTTTGATAGGTGGAGTAGTGGCTTGGGTTTTTTTCTTTGCGCTCGTCTATTTCTCCAAGGAAACCTGGATGGGCTGGGGAGATGTCTGGCTGGGCCTGCTCGGCGGTCTGGTCGTAGGATTCTCAAGTGTCTTACCAATGCTGACCCTCTCCTTTGCTTTGGGAGCCTTCTATGGCATAGGCTTGATGTTGATACAGGGTAAAAGCCTGAAGACCGAAGTGCCTTTTGCTCCTTTTTTGGCTTTTGGTATTCTCAGCACCCTTTTTCTGACTAAATCTTTCCCACAACTTTTTTGGTTCTTCTCCTGGTAGAAGTTTGCTATAATAAAGGTACTATGCAATACCAAAAGATAATGTTTCGTCGAGGTTTTACTTTACTAGAACTACTTATCGTAGTGATGGTTATTGGGATTGTCTCAACTATTATTTTGACCGGTACCAGTACCACTCGTACCGAGAAGGAAGTCGATGGAGCGGGGCGCGAAGTGGGAGGTGTCCTCCGTGAACTTCAACAGTACGCTCTTACTGGCAAACAATTTGTTACGAATACTGATCCCTGTCTGTACAACATAGCTTGGAACAATGGCTCGAGTAACTATACCTTTAATTATAAGTATAAAAACTCGAGTACGGGAGCGTGTGACCAACAAACAACTATCAATACCTATACCCTCCGTGGCGGGGTTACTTTTGCTAACACTGGTAGCGTGGGTTTTGGATTACCTCACGGTAAGCCGGACTTTGGGGGACCAAGTGTTGCTTTCCAATTGACCAAAAGTACTACCATTGGAGTAACCTGTCTCTACCAAGACGGCTTGACTCAATCTTTTGTTGGTACCAATAGCTGTCCATAAAAATGATGTCTTCTCTCAAAACAAAGAAAAAAATTCGGAAAGCTTTTTCACTCGGTGAAGTACTCGTAGCATCCTTTGTGTTAACGGTTGGTTTGACAGCGACAACCGCTCTTATCGTTAGGAGTATTGAAAATGCTTACGATAATCGTGAAGCTATCATTGCTGCTGAGCTTGCTCAGGAAGGAGTGGAGCTGGTTCGTAATGTTCGTGATCAGAATTTTGCCCTAGAAGCTGACGGTACTCCTGCCGGACAGGGTTTTGCTGGTTTTGTACAGGCAGACAAGCACTGTCGTATGGATTCAAGCGACTCACTGTTTACTTGTAACCCGAGTCAGGGGAATCCATCTGGTCGGAGTTACTATCTCCAGGTTCCGAGCTTTCCAGGATTAGGAGAACGTTTTTCTCATACGGCTGCAGTGAGTCGTTTTGCTCGGTATATCTATATTGATTATAGTGCCGCTAATAATAACGCTCGGGTTATTAGTTTTGTCTTTTGGGATTGGACCAATGGAGCCTCTATGCCTTCGTATATCCCCAGTACTGGCAACACTTCATCATGTACCCTGGCTAATAAGTGTATTTTTTCGGAGGCATTTTTTACTCAGTGGAACCAATAAAAGCGGATAGTATATATGATTACTCTTAGAAAAAAAAATCAAAAAGGGTTTAGTCTGGTGGAGGTGATGGTGTCACTCTTTGTATTCAGCTTGGTCATGATTGCTGCTTCGCAGATCTTTACGCGTGCTTTTGCTGGTCATCGGTATGCGAGAGATTTACAGCGAGATGTGGAGAATGCTCAGTACCTCTCGGGCATCCTCTCTAAAGAGCTTCGTACCAGTACTATCGTTGACCCCAATGGCGCTACCCAAAATGCTCAGCTAGTCCAGTTTTATGAACACTCACAGGGTCTCTGTATCCAATATCGTATTAATCAGAATGCTCTTCAAGTGGCTAAACAAAGTTCCACCGGTCCCTCTGCTTGTAATGGAGCTAGTCTGAGTGGTTTTACTACGGTAAGCTCAGGAACTATTACTGGGGGCTTTGATGTTACTCCATCGAGCGCTTCACCGCGTACGGTAGGAAGGGTGACGCTAGCTCTTCGTATCCAGGAGGGTACCCACAGTGCCAGTATCCAAAGCACTGTTTCCCTTCGTGATTATGGGGTAGATGGATCAAATCTCTAGGTGAAGGACATGCTATAATTCACCCAGTGAAATACTCGCTTCCAGCGAGTTCTCTGTGTAACAAAGAATTTCACGGGGTAAAGCCAATAATCGAACCTGAGGATTTGATATGTCAGACAAAAAGACCGTACAAGAGCGGATGGCTCTGTTGACCGAGGAGGTAGAGAAACATCGTAAAAACTATCATGTTGATGATGCTCCTACTATAAGTGATGAGGCCTACGATGCTCTTTAACACCAATTAGTAGCCCTTGAAAAAGAATACCCACAGTATAAGAGCCCCAACAGCCCGACAGACCGAGTTGGTGGAGATGCACTTACTGGATTTCGTAAAGTAACTCATACCCACCGCCAGTGGTCTTTTGATGATGTTTTTGATACCAAGGAGCTTACACTGTGGTGTGAACGAATAGAAAGGATGCTTCTGAAACAGGGCATTACTGAGAAACCAAGCTATGTATGTGAGCTCAAGATTGATGGTCTGAAAATAATCCTCACTTATGAAGAGGGAAAGCTTGTGATGGGAGCCACTCGAGGAGATGGTCGGATAGGTGAGCAGGTGACTGAGAATCTTCGTACCATTCAGTCCATCCCTCTTGTGTTAAATAAACCCTGGAGTGGTGTGTTTGTTGGTGAGGCCTGGTTGCCGGCCAAGGAGTTGGAGCGTATTAATGAAGAGCGAGAGTTAAATGATGAGCCTCCATTTGCTAACCCACGCAACGCCGCCGCAGGCTCTATTCGTCAGTTAGACCCAAAAGTAGTGGCCAAGAGAAATCTAGCTGCCTTTATCTATGATATCAATGAGCTTACTGATAGTGAGGGAAAGAGACAAACACCGAGCAGTCAAAAAGAAGAACTGCTCATGCTTGAGCGTTTGGGTTTTCGTGTCAATCCACACCGCAAGGAAGTACATTCCTCTAACGAGATAGAATCTTTCTACCAAGAATGGAACAAGAAGCGTCATGAGCTTCCTTATGGTTTGGATGGTATTGTCATCAAGGTCAACCAAGTGACTTTGCAACAAGCTCTCGGTTACACGGGGAAGGCGCCACGCTTTGGGGTGGCTTATAAATTTCCGGCTGAGCAGACAACGACGAGAGTAGAGAACATAGAAGTACAAATTGGACGTACTGGTGCTCTGACCCCAGTGGCTCACCTAGAACCAGTGCGCATAGCGGGATCAACAGTCAGTCGAGCCACGTTGCATAACTTTGATGAGATAGCCAGGCTCGATGTGCGGATTGGTGATACAGTGGTTCTGCAAAAAGCAGGAGATATTATCCCTGAGATTGTCAGTGTATTAACGGGTCTTCGGAGTGGGAAAGAAAAGAAGGTGAAGGAGCCTACCGTGTGTCCACTCTGTAGTAGTCCTACCGAAAGGCGCGTGATGGGAGGCAAAGAAGAGCTAAGCGTCGCTTTGTACTGCAGTAATCCTAATTGCTACGCTGTGGAGCGAGAGAATATTATTCATGGGGTTTCTAAAAAAGCCTTTAATATAGTGGGCTTGGGAGAAAAAGTAGTGGAACAACTAATGGATGAAGAGCTGGTACAAGATCTTGGTGATATCTTTAGCCTTACAGAAGGGGATTTACTTCCATTGGAACGTTTTGCACCAAAATCAACAGAGAAACTACTCCACGCTATTGAGAAGAGTAAACAGATCAAGGGGGAGCGTTTTCTTTATGCCCTAGGCATTCGTCATGTAGGAGAGGAAACGGCAGCTCTGCTGTTGGACGGAATAGATACTGTACGAGCTACGAGACCTACTATTTTTGGTGAACAGTGGAGACGAATTACTGAAACACAGTTGGAGGGTATCAATGGCATTGGCAAGACGGTGGCTCTCAGTATGGTGTCTTGGTTTGCTCTCGTTGCCAATCAGCACCTTCTTCTGAAATTGGAGACGGCGGGAGTGAAACTTGTTTTTGAAAAAAAGAAAACGCCGACAGACGGGTCATTTAGTGGTAAGACGTTTGTTCTGACTGGAGAACTTGCTTCCTTTACAAGAGATGAGGCCAAAGATATGATTAAGGCGCATGGTGGAACGGTTACTAATAGTGTGACTAGTAAGACCAGCTATTTGGTAGTAGGCGAAAAACCTGGTAGTAAACTCTCTGAGGCTACGAAGCTCGGAACCACTATTCTTGATGAGACTACTTTTAAGCAACTTTTAGAAAAATAAGCATGTTGGAGAAGGCTACTGTAGAACATATTGCTACCTTGGCTCGCATTGGGATTACACCCGAAGAATGCGAACAGTATCGAGGAGAACTTTCTCGAGTGCTTGATTTTGTTGATGAACTCAAGGCCTTTGAAGGTGCGGTCATAGAAAGTTCTAACAAAATAGATGTTCTGACTGCCAAGCCCCGTGCCGATCATGAGCGTAATGCGATACCCGCGGTACGAGAACAAATTATTGCTAATATGCCTCATACGAAGGATGGAGCACTCACCGTTCGTAAAGTACTATGATTCGAGAACTCCATGAACAACTCATAAATAAGACTCAAACAGCCGAGAGTCTTGCTTTGGAGTATCTTGACCGTATCAAAGCGAAAGACCAATCCATCGGAGCTTTTCTCACCGTTCTTGATCGAGAGGCTGTTCTAGCACAAGCCAGAAAGGTAGATGAGAAGATAGCGCGAGGGGAACAGATTGATCTACTCGAAGGTATTCCTGGTGCGCTTAAAGATAATATTCTCTTAGCAGGGGTCCGCGCGACTGGAGGCTCTAAAATTCTTGACAACTATATTGCACCTTATGATGCTACAGTAGCAGAAAGATTGCGAGCGAGTGGGGCAGTGATCCTGGGGAAGACCAATATGGATGAATTTGCTATGGGTTCTTCGACGGAAAATAGCGCCTACCAGTTGACCAAGAACCCAAAGGATACCAGTCGAGTGCCAGGAGGCTCCTCAGGGGGCTCTGCAGCAGCTGTGGCGGGAGATATGGCTGTCTTTGCCCTTGGGTCAGACACGGGAGGTTCTATCCGCCAACCAGCGGCTTTTTGTGGGGTAGTGGGTATCAAGCCAACATACGGCCGGGTTTCAAGAAGTGGACTTATGGCCATGGCTTCAAGCTTAGATCAAATAGGTACTTTCACTCAGTCAGTAGAAGATGGAGCTATCGTACTCTCTCGTATCGCTGGCGAAGATCATCTTGATGCGACGAGCGCACCCACTCTTACGAATAAGCGTTTCGAAGATGAGTTGACCGGCGATATCAAGGGGGTGCGCATCGGTATCCCAGAGGAGTATATGAATACCGATCTTGAGCCTGCTATCAAAGGAGTATTAGAAGGGTCTATTGAGAAGCTTCGTAAGCTGGGGGCCGAAATCGTTCCTGTCAGCCTACCTCATACAAAGCTTGCTCTGGCAGTCTACTATGTCATCATGCCAGCTGAAGTGAGTTCCAACATTGCTCGTCTTGATGGTATTCGGTATGGCGTTGAGGCTGATGAAGAAAGAGAAAACTTATTTGATACGTACCTTCAGAACCGTAAACAGGGTCTAGGTAGAGAGGTCAAGCGACGTATCATGCTGGGTACCTATGCTTTGTCAGCAGGGTATTATGATGCCTATTATGGTAAAGCTCAGAAAGTTCGAGAGCTTATCCGTCAGGATTTCCGGGCAGTATTTGAGCAAGTGGATGTTTTATTTACACCTACCACCCCAGAAGTAGCTTTTCCCATTGGAGCTAAGACCAGCGATCCACTCACTATGTATCTCTCAGATATTTTTACGGTCACCGCTAACCTAGCAGGTGTGCCAGCGCTATCACTACCTATTGGTGAGAAAGAAGGGCTTCCTATTGGCGGTCAGTTTATTGCTAACTGGTTTGACGAAGAAGGAATGTTGCGTGTAGCCCACGCTCTTGAGCAACAACTTATTTCTGACAAGGCGTAACCTATGCCCAGTGGGACAATTTCAAGAAAGATTTATTGGAGCTTTTTTTGAAAACTGATACTCTAAGAATAGCTAAGTTATGAATAGGAGAACTCTAAGACTAGATAACTTGAAATAGTACCACTGGGTATGGAAATTGATCTCTCAACTGTCTTCAGCGGTATCTTCAGTGGCCTGGCCACGTTCTGGGAAACCTCTTTACTGGTGGCTTTTTTGAAGTTTTTCTTATTCATCTATTGTGCGGTACTCTTTGTCAATATTGTTTTGTTATTCATGCATCGCAATGTTACCAATGACCTACGGATGAGTCTTTTCCAAGCCAAGCGTCCCTTCGCGAGACGGAGTACTCTTATCAAGCGTTTTGAAGCCATTCTTTCTCGGTTGGAGAGTGGCAGTGAATCTCAGTACAAAGCCGCTCTTATTGAAGGAGATGCCTTTGCTGATGAGGTACTCAAATCCATGAGTTATCATGGTGCCAATATGAAGGAGCGTCTTGAAGGTATTACTGACTATCAGCTGGAAACTAGGGGAGACCTTATAGAGGCTCATGCTCTCCGTAACCAGATCATCAATGATCCCACTTTTACCCTTACCAAAGAGGCTGCAGAGGCTGCACTGGAGCGTTATAAGCGATTTTTTGATGAAGTTGAACTCTTTTCCTAGGTGAATTTTCTGGGATTGACATCCTAGGCTCTCTCTGGTATTCTGTATCCAAGAGAATATTTTACGAAAAGCCCTAGGGCTTTTTTTAGAACCTCAAAAACCCTTTTTCTATCTTATGTCAAAACTCATCAGTTTTTTACAGGAAGCACGGGTGGAACTGGCTCGGGTCAACTGGCCAAATCGTCAAACAATCCTTCGCTATACTGGTATGGTAATTATTATGAGCGTTATCGTCTCTCTTTTTTTAGGGAGTTTGGATTACTTTTTTAGTTACCTGGTAGAGACTTTTCTTTTGAACTAACTCATCTATATTTTATGGCAAAGCAGACACAACATCACGGACGCGCTTGGTACGTACTTCATACCTACTCTGGATATGAAGATAATGTAACGAGAAACCTCAAACAGCGTATCGAATCAATGGATATGCAAGAATTGATTTTTGATGTATTGGTACCGAAAGAAAAGAACATCAAAATCAAAGGAGGGAAGCGTATTGTAGTGGAAGAACGTATATATCCAGGATATGTCTTGGTAGATATGATAGTGACGGATGCCTCTTGGTATGTGGTTCGTAACACTCCAAACGTAACTGGTTTTATCGGTCTTGGTACTACGCCAACTCCGATTGACTCCGCTGAAATAGAGGCCTTGAAGAAGCGTATGGGTGTGGCTGAGCCTAAGTACAAAATTGATGTACGTATCGGAGACAGTGTCAAAATTGCCGACGGCCCATTCAAAGATTTTGACGGTAAGATTCAAGAAGTTGATGATGAGAAGGGTAAGGTTAAGGTACTGGTCTCTATCTTCGGACGTGAAACACCCGTTGAACTGGACTTCCTTCAGATCCGCAAGATGTAATGAACTAAAGAAACTACACACCTATGGCAAAGACTATTAAAGCAATGATTAAACTGCAGATTGAAGCCGGTAAGGCTAATCCTGCTCCACCAGTTGGACCAGCCCTTGGTCAGCATGGACTCAATATTCAGGAGTTCTGCACCAAGTTCAATGATCAGACTCGTGATCGTATGGGAGATATTATCCCAGCCGAAATCACTGTGTACGAAGATCGCACGTTTGATTTTATCCTGAAGACTCCTCCAGCTTCTGATCTCCTCCGCAAAGCCGCTAAGGTCACTAAGGGTGCGGGTAACCCACTCAAAGAAAAAGTAGGGAGCATCAGCCAAGACCAGTTGCGAGAAATTGCTGAGAAGAAGCTTGAAGACTTGAATGCTAATGATGTAGATGCAGCTATGAAAATCATCAGTGGCTCAGCTCGTTCAATGGGTATCAAAATTGACTAATAATTATTTATTTGTGGGAGTTTGCCAGTAGGCAGACGTTATGACCACGAAAAACACTATGAAACACGGTAAGACATACAGAGCAGTAGTAGAAAAAATGGAAGCGGGTAAGGAATACACCGTCGAAGAGGCTATTGCTTTTTTGAAAGCCAATCCAACTGCCAAGTTTACAGAATCTCTCGAAGTTCATATGCGTCTTGGGATTAACCCAAAGAAGTCAGATGAGCTGGTACGTGCCACCGCTATTCTTCCTCATGGGACTGGCCGTAGCCAGAAAGTAGCTGTAGTCACGAGTACTAAGGATAAAGAAGCGAAAGACGCTGGTGCTGATATAGTAGGTGCCGAAGACTTGATTGATGATATCAAGACAGGTAAGGTCAATCCTGGCGTTGATTTCCAGGTACTTCTTGCCACTCCTGAAATGATGCCTAAGCTCGCGGCTATCGCCAAAATCCTTGGACCAAAAGGTTTGATGCCAAGCCCGAAGTCTGAGACGGTGACCCCAAAAGTAGCTGAAGTTATTGATGTCTTGAAAAAGGGTAAGAAGGTGAGTTACAAGAATGATGATACCTCTAATATCCATCAGATTATCGGTAAACTCTCTATGTCAGACACAGAATTGATGGAGAACTACCAGGCTTTCCGAGAGAGTGTAGACAAGGCTAAGCCAGAGGCCCTCAAGGGTCGTCTGATTCGCAACATGGTCATTACCTCTACCATGGGCCCAGGACTGATTATCAAAATGTAGTCATAAAAAACCCGCTTGATGCGGGTTTTGTCTTTTGAGAGCAATTTGCTATTCTTTATACATCAATAAGTATTTAATAGAGTATTCACCGCTATGATTCTTTCAGACAGAGACATTATCAAAGAACAAAAAGCTGGCAATATCACCATCAAGCCTTTTAAGAAGGAATATGTGCAACCGGCAAGTGTCGATATTCACCTCGATAAGTATTTTCTGGTTTTCGATACCAGTAAGAATTTTGTCATAGATCCGAAAGAGCCCACTAAGGAGTTGATGAAGCCGGTAGAAATCAGCGCCAACGAACCGTTTATTCTTCACCCACAAGAATTTGCTCTTGGTCTCATTCTTGAAGAGACGGGTGTCTCTGATAAAATGGTCGGACGCCTTGAGGGTAAGAGTTCTCTTGGTCGCCTTGGTCTCATCATTCATACAACGGCTGGCTACCTTGATCCCGGTAATAGTCTCAAAATGACTCTTGAGCTTTACAACGCGGGTCGCCTCCCTATCAAACTGCATTATAAGATGGCTATTGGTCAGATAGCTTTTGAATATCTTTCTTCACCCTGTGAACGTCCGTATGGTTCCAAGGGACTGAATAGCAAATACTTTGGTGACACCAAACCAGTGGCATCTAAGATGAGCCTCAACTATACCAAGAAGAAAAAATAGGAGAGGAAAGTTCAAAGGCCGGCATCACACGAAGTGAGCCGGCCTTTTTGGATGATATCCTTTCCTTTAGCATGTTCCTGCTTGCGTCACGACGACGACATGCTTGAACAGGGGTTGGAAGATAGTTTTGAGATACGTCTCTGCGCCTTGGTTGGCTTTGGCGAGGATACCACTCTTGCAAGCGGCAGCCTGGATACGCCTGTCACCTTCCTGGCGGAGCTGTGTCTCAAGGTGAGGGTCATGCGTTGCCCAAAAACCTTTTCGGCTCTTTAGCACTTCTGTCAGGCGGTTGTTTTGGCTGACAGAAATAACGTAGGGCGCCCCGAGGTGAATAGTGAGAGTATCACCACGCACCTCGTAGGGATGATGACCATGAAAGCCAGCGCGGACGTCACCGACCACCTGTATTTTCATACTTTCCCAATCGAAATAACCGGGACGGTCCCCACTCACCGAAGTGGTGACATTCTCAGCAATAGCTGTCTGAAGTTCTACCTTCGTAAGCATAGCCTGAATGACTGCGGGGTTCACAGTGACCTTAGTAGTGTTTTCTGGTACTGCCTCTGAATCACTCAGGCGTGATCCAAGGAGGGCAACACTGAAAATGGCACCAACGGTAAGAACAATTTTTGTCGTATTCATAGTGAAGTAGCCTTGTGTGAGGGGATAGAAATCCCCAATTGCAAGAAAGCTTCACTCCCAGCTTGGCAGGCACCCCTAAGGGATACTCTCTACACCAAACTATCTATTATACTCTTATTTTCCTCTTTTGTCAAGAGATAGTGACTCTTATAGCCGAGCGAGCCAGTATTTGCTAAGCTAGCTATATACTTCTTAACCACACAACGTATGAAGCAGTATTTGGATTTGCTTAGCCATATCATGGAGACCGGTAATGATAAAGGGGATCGTACTGGGACCGGTGCCAGGAGTGTCTTTGGGTATCAGATGCGTTTTGATTTGAGCAAGGGGTTTCCATTGCTTACTACTAAGAAATTGCCCTTCAATATGATTGCCAATGAGTTGTTGTGGTTTTTGGCTGGCAGTACTAATATCCAACCACTTTTGAAAAACAATGTGCATATTTGGGATGAGTGGCCGTATAAGAGCTATCTCATGCAGAATGGTCTAGCAGTACCCAAGTCAGACTCAGTAGAGTGGAAAGAGGGTATCAAAGAATTTACCAAGCAGGTATTGGAAGACGATGCCTTTGCCAAAGAATATGGAGAACTGGGGCCAGTCTATGGTTACCAGTGGCGGAACTGGCCTGCTCCAGATGGGCGTCATATTGATCAGATTCGAGAGGTAGTAGAGCAAATCAAAAACTCACCAGATTCCAGGCGGATGATTGTTTCAGCTTGGAATGTAGCTGATATTGAAGAGATGGCTAAGAGTGGCCTGCCACCTTGCCACTGCTTGTTTCAGTTTTACGTTGCCAATGGCAAGCTCTCATGCCAGTTGTATCAAAGAAGTTGTGATACTTTCCTAGGCGTTCCTTTCAATGTGGCCTCATACTCACTCCTAACGATGATGTTGGCTCAGGTATGTGATCTTCTACCAGGAGAGTTTGTCTGGACCGGAGGAGACGTCCATCTCTATAGTAATCACTTCGACCAAGTAGCTACCCAGGTTGAGCGCACTCCCAAGGAACTGCCGACTCTCTGGATTAATCCTGAGGTCAAAGACATCTTTAGCTTTACGATTGAAGATTTCAAGCTTGAGAACTATAATCCTGATCCAAGCATCAAAGCCCCGATCGCAGTCTAAAGTTTTTCTCAATGGAGAAGTTTTTTGTTTTTCTGCGGTAAGTCAGCTATACTATATACATGAATCAACCAAGAATAAGCCTTATCTCAGCCATTGCGGAGTCTAATCGAGCGATTGGTAAAAACAATGAACTTCTCTGGGATATCAAGGCAGACATGAACCATTTCCGTACCCTGACTACGGGACACGCGGTTATTATGGGTGAGAAGACTTTCCATTCTATCGGCAAAGCCCTTCCTCGCCGGGTCAATATTGTACTGACCGACAACCATGAGTTTCAGGCCGAGAATGTCATGACGGTATACAATATTGATGAAGCGCTAGAGGTAGCGAAGCTCCACGAGAATGAAGAAGTATTTGTCATTGGTGGAGGCAGTATCTATACCCAGTTTTTGCCAAAAGCCGATAGACTGTATCTGACTCTGGTGGCCGGTAATTTTGAAGCTGATGTCTTCTTCCCAGAATACAAAGAGTTTACAAAGGTGCTCGCTTCGGAAGATGGAAAAGAGGGAGAGTATACATTTCGTTTTGTCACTTTAGAAAAAAATTAATCATACACATATATGGCAATAGTCATTGGAGTAACCGGCGAAATGGCATCAGGCAAAGACACAGTAACAGAGTATCTTGTGGCTCGCTATGGTGCCAAGAAGTATCGTTTCTCAGATATTCTACGCAGCATTCTTGACCTGCTCTACATTCCTCAGACTCGTGAAAGCCTAACCAAGCTCTCCATCCTTCTTCGTCAGGGTTATGGAGATGATCTCTTGGCTAAGGTGATTGAAAAGCGGGCTGAAGCTGATAAAGACAATCCTTTGGTAGTGATTGATGGTATTCGTCGTTATCAAGATGTCGCCTTTTTTAACCACCTTGAGGGCTTTACATTGTGGTATGTGGACGCATCGTTTGAGACTCGTTATGAGAGACTAACTATGCGTACTCAGAATGTTGATGATAGTACGAAGACTGAAGAAGAATTTCGCTCCGAACACGAGCTTGAAACTGAGCGTGGAGTACCAGCTCTCAAAGAGCATGCTAATGAAGTAATTAAAAATGAAGGCTTGCTGGATGAGTTGCATCGTAAGGTAGACAGTTTGGTAGAGAAACTAGGGGTAAGTTAAAAGTGATTTTATGGTAAAAGGGAAATTGATTGTTATTGATGGTCTCGATGGAGCTGGAAAAGCAACACAGGCAAAACTTCTTGTCGAAAGATTAAAGAAGGAGGGAAAAAAAGTGGTCAGTCTTGATTTTCCTCAATACCAGGATAATTTTTTTGGTAGCCTGATTGGTGAGTGTTTGGCTGGTAAACATGGGGATTTTTTACACCTCTCCCCCCAGATAGCATCTATTTTGTACGCGGGTGACCGTTTTGAGGCCTCTGTGAAGATTCGTAAATGGCTGGCTGATGGAAAATATGTGGTACTGGATCGCTATGTCAGTGCGAATCAAATTCATCAAGGAGGTAAAATCAAAGAAGCCAAAGAACGTAAAAAGTTTCTTCAGTGGCTTCACACGATGGAGTATGAAATTTTCAAGATTCCTCGACCAGATAGAGTCATTTTTCTTGATGTCACACCAGATGTCACTCGTGAAATGCTTACCCTACAAGTGAATAAACGAGATAAAAAGTCTTATCTTGGTAAGAATGCCAAGGATGTAGTAGAAGAGAGCATGGAATATATGCTTGCGAGTAGAGTCTCTGCCTTGTGGATGGCTCGCACAGAAAAAAATTGGATTAAGATTAATTGTATGAAGAGGAGGGGTATCCTAGCCAGAGAAGTGATTGCTGAAAAGATATATGAAGCAGTAATGCAAAAGTAATGAACTTACCAGTCAAAAAACTTGACCCAGAGGCGAAGATTCCAGAACGAGCTCACGAAAGTGATGCGGGTCTGGATTTGTTTACCCTTGACCAAGGAGTAGTTGAAATAAACGAAACAATTATTTTGCGAACAGGGATTGCGATGGCTATTCCGGAGGGGTATGTAGGACTTATCTGGGACAAGTCTGGCTTGGCTGCCAATTATGGGCTCACATGCTTGGGAGGAGTGATAGATGCTGGTTATCGTGGTGAGATTATGATCAAACTCGCCAACCTTGGCACAGAGGCTTATACTATTACTAAGCACCAAAAAATAGCCCAGCTACTCATCCAGCCAGTCGCTCTACCTCAGCTAGAAGAAGTCAAAGAACTTGATGAGACAGAGCGAGGTGATGCTGGGTTTGGCAGTACTGGCACTCACTAAGAACACTATGAAATATACCCCAGTTATTGGCATGGAAGTACACGTTGAGTTAAAGACTAACTCGAAGATGTTTTGTGGTTGCAAAAATGGTCTTGGGCTAGAGACCCAAGCTAATATTCATATTTGTCCGGTTTGTACAGGTCAGCCAGGAAGCTTGCCAGTACCCAACAGAGCCGCTATTGAAAGTGTCCAGCGTGTTGGACTAGCACTCAACTGTGCTTTGCGCAAAAAAAGTAAGTTTGATCGTAAGAACTATTTTTATCCTGATCTTCCCAAGGGATATCAGATTTCACAATATGATGAACCTTTTTGTGAGGCGGGGACTATAGAGGTTAATGGAAAAACCTTTCGTATCACTCGTATTCATATGGAAGAGGATACGGGGAAGCTGACTCATGCTAGTGGGGGGGATACTTTGGTAGACTATAACCGTGCAGGGGTACCTTTGATGGAGCTTGTCACAGAAGCAGATTTTGATAACAGTGCTGATGTCAAAGCTTTTTGCCAGACTTTACAGCAGATTCTGCGCTACCTTGAGGTATCCGATGCTGATATGGAAAAAGGTCAGATGCGTTGCGAAGTGAATATCTCACTCTACAAGGAGGGGGAGGATAAACTTTCTGGTACCAAGGTAGAGGTCAAGAACTTGAACTCTTTTCGTGTAGTGGAGAGGACTATTGAATATGAGATTAAGCGTCAGACAGCCGCTCTTGATGCTGGAGAGGCTTTGGTACAGGAGACGAGAGGTTGGGATGAAAACAAGGGTGAAACATTTGCTCAGCGTAAGAAAGAATCAGCTCATGATTACCGCTATTTTCCAGAGCCAGATATTTTACCCTTTGAATTTACTGAAGAGTATTTTGCAGAACTACGAGCTACTCTCCCCGAGTTACCCCTCGCTAAAAGTAAGCGTTTTGTAGAGCAGTATGGGCTCAGTCAAGATGACGTCACCCTTCTTGTAGAAGATAAGCATTTCGCTGCTTTCTTTGAAGCAGTAGTGAGTGAATTGGAAGCCAAGAAACAGTCAGGAGAACTGGCATCTGATATTGAGCGGGCTCGCAAGTTGGCTGTCAATTATCTTTTGACGGAACTGCGTAAGCACCTCTACGAAGCAGGACAGACTATTCGTGATATTCCTATTACTCCCGAAAACTACGCTGAGTTTATTGCTATTGTGGCTGACGGGAAAATCAACTCCAGTGCTGCTCAGACGGTTCTCCTAGAAATGTATAGTGGGAGTGATGGTGACACTGATCCCTCACACATAATTGATAGATTGAATTTGGGCCAAG
>CAZLQC010000015.1:497-23638 GCA_964561695.1 uncultured Bdellovibrionales bacterium | reverse complement strand
CTTCAGGTGCTAGCGATAGCAATATCATGGGAGTTCGAGTCTCCCCTAAGGCACCAACAAACAATACTTTGCTGAGTATGGTAGGTAAGGAATATTTTTCCTTCATGAGAGTTCGAATCTCTTCTCAAGCACAATGTACACGTTTACGTTAATGTAAACGGAAACTAGAGACTCTCATTCTCAAAAGAGGGTCTACAGGTCTATTAGGAAAAAGGCATACCTTTTCATCTTAGAGTTACAGAATTTATCGTTAATGAAGAATATGTATTCTTCGCAAATAACTATGTCAGAAGACACAACACAAAGGCCGCAGGGTGGGAATAGAAATTTCCGTGGCCCAAAAAACACCACCAATAATCAATCCTCATCAGCCGGTTCTACTGTAGGAGCTTTTGAAGCCCTCGTGGCTCGTGAGCAGTCTACGCGTGTACCGGTTCAGTCCAAACCTTTTGGACGACCACGTCCAGTAAAAAAAGTAACTGGAACATCGACGCCCAAAGCTAAGCCTCAAGGAGTGGGAGCAAGTGAACGACTTCCACGAACCAATACTCCACAAGGTGGCGCTAAGAAGCGGGGCAAAAGTGGTGGTAATAAAGGGCGACGAGACAACCGTTTCCAAAACGTCCGTGCCCACCTTGAGCCTAAGAAGCAGATCGATACGGTACCAGCTATTCCAGCTGAGACACTGCGTATCATCCCACTTGGTGGTCAAGAAGAAGTAGGTCGCAATATGACCGTCTTTGAGTATGGCAATGATATTGTCATCATTGATATGGGTGTGCAGTTCCCAGAAGAAGATATGCCGGGTATCGATTACATCGTCCCGAACGTGAGTTATCTCAAAGGCAAAGAAAAAAACATTCGTGGCGTTATCTTCACTCATGGTCACCTCGACCATATTGGAGCCGCTCCTATTCTGTTGAAACAATTGAACTACCCGACAATTATTGGTCGCGACTTTACCCTAGCGTTGTTACAACGCAAAGTAGAAGATGTTGATAAGGGAGCTACCAAGAATCTCAAAATGATTCGCGTGAAGTCTCTCGAAGATCGTATCAAACTTGGAGTATTTGAACTTCGTTTCTTCGAAGTTGAGCATTCTATCATGGATGCTATGGGAGTGGCTTTGGTCACCCCAAGTGGATCTATCATTCACCTTGGTGACTGGATGATCAGCCATGAGCCAATCAATCCGAAAGACAGTGACGTGACTTATAATCATCTTGATACTTTGCCCAAGCCAACTTTCTTGATGCTAGAAAGCCTCGGAGCCCTCAAAAAAGGTTTCCCGCCGTCA
The DNA here is from genome assembly GCA_964561695.1 of uncultured Bdellovibrionales bacterium. GTDB lineage: Bacteria > Patescibacteriota > Minisyncoccia > Moranbacterales > UBA1568 > UBA1568. Next base: position 22,341 of record CAZLQC010000015.1, on the reverse strand, counting down.
GAAACAGAAGTTCACAAGAACCTCCAAGATCTGATTGCTGGTGCTCCTGGCCGTATCATCATTGGTACCTTTGCATCACAGGTTCGCCGTATCGCCTATCTTATTGAATACGCTGAGCGTCGTGGCAAGCGAGTAGCTCTAGAGGGCTACAGCATGAAGATGAATATCGAAGTAGCCAAAGAACTTGGTTACCTCAAGGTCAAAAAAGAAACCCTTATTACTGTCAATGATATCCACAAGCATCCAGACAACCAGATAGTTGTTATCTGTACGGGTGCTCAAGGGGAGTCTAATGCTGCGTTGTCTAGAATCGTGACTGACAATCATCGCTTTATCAAACTGCAGAAGAATGACACTATCGTGTTTTCTTCATCAGTTATTCCTGGTAACGAGCGTACCATTCAGCGTCTGAAAGATAACCTCTATCGCAAGTGCGATAACGTCATTCACAGCGACATGATGGAAATTCACGTCGGTGGTCATGGCACCATTCATGAGATTGAGGAAGTGATTCGACAGGCCAAAGCAACGTATGTGTTGCCGGTCTATGCTAATCACTACTTCATCAAAGAAGCGGCCAAGATTGCCTATCGTATGGGTTATCCAGACAAAAATGTTTTTGTCATGGACAACGGTCATATCCTCGAAGTGCCAAAGATTGAAAAGGCAGAGTTACCATACTTGATCAAAGAAAAAGCCGATGCTAGTTACGTCTTTATTGATGGGCTTGGTGTTGGAGATATCGGACACGTCGTGCTTCGTGATCGCCAAGTACTGGCTGAAGATGGTATGTTTGTCATTACCGTTATTATCGATAGTAAGAAAAAAGATATTATCGGTAATATTCAGATTACTTCCCGTGGTTTCATCCACGTCAAAGAAAACTTTGAGCTGGTCAATGAGACCAAGCGCAAGGTCCAGAAAATCGTCAAAGATAATACTTCCAAGGACACCTCTCTTGATTGGGAAAACCTCCGTAATCAGATTCGTGAAGTCATCGGACAGTTCCTTTTCCAAAAGACTGAACGTCGACCAATGATCCTACCAGTAGTGGTAGAAGTCTAAGGATAAAAACTCCCTATCGAAAGACGGGGAGTTTTTTTTTGTTTATTTCTGTTGACAATGAGTTTTCTTGAAACCTGTCTTGGAATAGAGTGCTACTCGACATCCGCTTCGAGACCGTCTGCTCACGGGCCAGCGCCAGGTTCGCATGCGTTCTAACAAAGCTCCCGTCGCATAGCTCTAGCTATTCCTACGAAACGGTTCCAAAAAATCTCATTATCCATAGTATTTCCATCTAGTGAGTATGGTATAATAAGGCTAATTAAGGATATTCTATGCAAAAACTCTTTTCAGGCGTGCAGCCATCGGGCAATCTTCATATCGGAAACTACCTCGGCGCTATCAAGCAGTGGGTAGCTCTTCAGGCTGAACACGAGAGTATCTTTTGTGTGGTGGACTTGCATGCGATTACCGTACCTCAAGAGCCAGAAGAGCTTCGGAAGAAGATACTTGAAATTGCTAAGATTTACTTAGCTTCTGGTATCGATCCAACCAAAGCCACTCTTTTTGTGCAGTCACACGTGGCCGAGCATAGTGAACTTGCTTGGATACTCAATACCATTGCTCGCATGGGAGACTTAGATAAGATGACCCAGTATAAAGATAAATCTCAAAAAGAAGGTGAGACTACTAGTATAGGTTTGTATGACTACCCAGTTCTTATGGCTGCTGATATTCTGCTTTATGATACGAATGTTGTACCGGTAGGAGAGGACCAGCTCCAGCATATTGAGCTCGCTCGGACCTTGGCGCGACGCTTCAATGAGCGTTTCGGGGAGACATTTGTGGTGCCAGAGGGGAAGGTTGAGAAAGCTGGCGCTCGTATTATGGGGCTCGATGATCCGACTAAGAAGATGTCCAAGTCAGCGGCTTCTGAGTATAACTATATTTCCCTTACTGATGAAGAAGCAACTGTACTCCGAAAAATCAAGAAGGCGGTGACGGATAGTGGAAGTGATATTACCTACAGTAGCGACAGACCAGCTCTCCAGAATCTGATTAATATCTATAGTTTGTTCTCAGATAAATCTCCTGAGAGTATTGTCGAGATGTACGAAGGAAAGGGTTACGGTGATTTCAAGACGGATCTGGCTGGAGTCATTACTGGATTCCTCACTCCCTTCCAAGAGCGTCTAGCCAGTATCTCTGATGATGAAGTTATGAAGATTCTTGAGGCTGGCGCTGTGAAGGCTAATGCTCAGGCTCAGGCCAAAATGAAACTGGTCAGACAAAGAGTAGGACTTCTTTAAGAAAAAAAAGTAAGGTCGCTCAACGGAGCGACCTTTTATAATAGAGACTTGCTTCCTCAGTGGCTTCACAGTGATACCGCTTACGTGGAAGGCAGTGAGTGCTGTGGTAACAACGAGGCTTTGCCTTTAGGTAGAGTGTTCTGGTTTCAGGAATGTCACATGAGACATCTTGATGTTGACCAGGCACTCTCAGCATGAGTACACAGATGATGACACCCTTTGCTTCTAAGTCCAAGATTTCTTGGTACCAGGCAAGCAAGGCACGGTGTCCGACGAGATTTGTTTTAGGAGTAGGTAGAGAGATCTTCATGGGACACCTCAGATTGGAAAGGGACAAATTGAGCCAGAAAAAAACCGCCCAAGGGGGCGGCTTATCGCGCTTTGTTTAATCCAATGATGGTGAAGTGTTTGTGGCTCATTGATACCAAGTATAGTGTGTGCCTAAAAGGAAGTCAAATCCAACCTATCCTTGCTAAGAATTCTGACAAGATTAAGTGTAGAAGAGTTGGAATAAATATGACAAAAGGAGTAAGAGAGTCTTTTTTTAATTTGGAAACTTTACTAGCAAGTAGTGCACTCGCAATAATAGTACAAAAAAATGTAACAAGAGAGAATTTGTAGGCGCTATCGGAAGGATGAAGTATAATCACGGGAGATACGAGTAGCCAAGTACAAAATTGAATAGCTAGACTATATAAGAGAATGTCTGCAGTTTTAGATTTTTGAGTTCTCTTATTGCGAATAAATAAGAATAATCCTATCAACCAGCCCATTAATAATATGTAGTGCATATATAATGTATGTGTTTAATACTAAGAATTTATAATGCTTAGCTTCGAATAACAGCCAGTAATTCAGCTGTTTTTTCTTCAAGCTGCTCTAGGGTCTCGGCTTCGAGATTGAGGCGAAGAAGAGGTTCGGTGTTAGAAGCACGGACATTAAACCACCAGTTGGGATAGCTGACTTTGAGGCCATCAAGTTCATGTTGAGAGCCATCAGCGTATTTAGCTTTCAGTTCACTGAGGACACGGTCTTTTTCTTCTACCTCGCTATTGATTTCACCAGAGTGGTGGTATCGTTTGATCTCAGCTACTAGCTCACTCATAGGTTTACCAGTCTCAGCCATCAGGTTGAGGAGAAGAAGGGCAGGGAGCGTCCCGGCTTCTGCTGAAGAGTTTTCCTCGAAGTAGTAGTGACCAGAGAGTTCTCCAGCAAATATAGCGCCTGTTTCACGCATCTGACGCTTGATGTTGGCATGACCAACTTTGCATTCCATGGCCACACCACCATGCTCTTCGATGACTTCTTTGACAGCTCGTGATGAACGGAGGTCGTAGAGGATAGTTGATCCGGGACGTTTCTCAAGGATAGTGCGAGCTAGGAGGCCAGTGATGAGATCCATCGGAATCACCTCTCCAAGTTCGTCGACAAACCCGATACGATCAGCGTCACCATCGTAGGCAATACCGAGATGAGCTCCAATAGCTCGAACTTCAGCCTGGAGTTCTACGAGAGTCTCTACATTGAGTGGATTGGCTTCATGGCAGTCAAAGGCTTTCTCGATGTCGTTATAGAGATAGGTGAGAGAAAGCTGTTCAGGAAACTGCTCATAGATAGGCAGTTCATAGACACCCATAGCATTGGCTGTATCGATGACCAGTGAGAAGTGACTGCTATCAAAATCCGCAAATGAAGCGAAGTAGCCATAGTAGGCTGGTTTGATGTCTTCTGTTTGGAGACTGCCCTTAGATTCTATCGGAGGAAAGTCTTCTGCCAGAGCAATATCACGAATATCAGAGAGGCCTGTATTTTCACCGACAGGGAGGGCTCCACGAAGGGCGATCTTCATACCATTATACTGAGGGGGGTTGTGTGAGGCAGTGATAGAGATAGCTACGTCAATATCAAGGCGACCAGCTGCGAAGTAGACCATCGGTGTGGTGATGATACCAAGGTCAACAACATTGGCGCCACCATCCATGATGCCACGAGTAAAGTTTTCAAATAGGCTCGGGCTTGATGTGCGAACATCTCGCCCAACACCGACAACGCTGGGATTGAGGTGCAAAACGACTGCGCGACCAATAGCGTAGGCATCAGCTTCATTTATTTCGGTTGGGTAGATACCACGGATATCGTAGGCTTTGAAGATTTCTTTTTTCATAGGATGGAGTAGGCTAATTAAGGGTACTTCTAGTATACACCACTTTACTTTTGGCTCAGACAGGCTATAATGAACTATTCTTAATTCTCTTTCTATGGCTCTCCAAGTAGGTATTGTCGGTCTTCCAAATGTCGGAAAATCCACTCTTTTCAAGGCACTGACCCGCAAACCGGTGGATATTAATAATTACCCATTTTGCACTATTGAACCCAATGTCGGTATTGTGGAAGTCAAAGATGAGCGCTTACAGGTATTAGCTCAGCTCTCAGGGAGCAAAAAGATTTTGCCAGCAGTAGTAGAGTTTGTCGATATTGCCGGTCTCGTGAAGGGAGCGAGTGAGGGAGAAGGCTTAGGGAATAAGTTTCTTCAGAATATCCGTGAGGTAGATGCCATTGTCCATGTGGTTCGTGTATTCCAAAATGATGATATTATTCATGTTCACAATCGGGTAGCGCCACTTGATGACATCGCTATTATTCATACCGAGCTTATTTTGGCTGATATGGAGACTGTCACTAAGCGCAAAGTCAAAACCATCAAAGAAGCCCGCTCGGGCAATAAGGAGGCTCTCGCTGAGCTTGAACTTCTAGAGAGTATTGATGCAGTACTGGCCCAGGATCAGCTAGCTAACGTGTTATTTGAGACACTACCAGCTGAACAGCACAAAGCGCTCAAGAACCTACAACTCCTTACTACGAAACCAGTCCTATTTGTCTACAATGTCTCAGATGTTGAGGAATCTCTTACGGAAGAGCTGGAGGCCAGGCCCCATGTGAAGCTTGATATAAAGATAGAAGAAGAACTTATCGAGATGAGTGATGAAGAAGCTCTTGAGCTTGGGATGGTATCGCGTATTCCAGTACTGGTGAGTGAAGCCTATCGGCTACTTGGTCTGATGACCTATTTTACGACTGGTCCTGAAGAAACCCGTGCTTGGACTATTAAGGTAGGTTCGACAGCGCCTCAGGCAGGAGCGGCTATTCATGGTGATTTCGAAGAAAAATTTATCCGTGCTGAGGTGATTCATTGTGAGAAGCTTGTTGAAGCCGAGTCATGGGCTAAAGCTCGTGAGCTCGGAACCCTTCGTCTTGAAGGGAAGACGTATATTGTGGCAGATGGTGACGTCATTATCTTCAAAATTTAGGCATACACAAGACCTTGGTAACTAAACTCCCCGTAAGGGAGTTTTTTTCTTGGTCTTTAGTGCTATAATAAAAGCAAACAAAACAAAACAATAGAAATCCTATGCGTATTGAAATGGAACAACTCAAAATGTTCCTCATTGATTCAAGTATCCTGCCGAAGGATCAAGTAGATCAAGTATCGGTAGAAGCCAAGGAAGCAGGAAAAGATCTAGGAGCCCTGCTCCTTGAGAAAAAACTGGTCAAAGAAGCTGAATTACAGCGTATGTATGCCTATATTTTAGGCATTCCTTTTGTGGATCTCTCTAAAGAAGCGGTACCCATAGAAATACTCCAGATAGTCCCAGAGCTGATTGCTAAGAAATACAATATCGTCTCATTTCAGAAATCAGGGAGCGATCTCAAGGTGGCTATGCTTAACCCGGAGGACCTGCAGACCATTGATTTTATCAAGAAGAAGACCAGTCTCCGTATTATCCCTTGTTTGACGACACGAGAGAGTATCCAATCAGCTCTTAAGCAGTATGAAAGGAGCCTGAAAGCTGAATTTGGCGATATTTTGACCGACGAGGTAAAACAGGAAGGCGAACCAGAAGAAAATCTTGAAGCGGTAGCGGCCGGACTGCCAATTATCCGTATTGTAGATACACTCCTCAAGCACGCTATTTTGGAGTCAGCTAGTGATATTCATATTGAACCAGAGGAAAAAGAGGTCCACGTACGCTACCGTATTGATGGAGTGCTTCATGAGGCTATGACTCTGCCACATGATGTGGCTCAGGGTATTGTGGCTCGTATCAAAGTGCTCTCCAACCTCAAGCTTGATGAGCACCGCCTCCCTCAGGATGGCCGTTTCAAGATTGAGAAAGATGACTACAAAATCGCCTTTCGTGTCAGTATTCTGCCAGTTTTTGACGGCGAAAAGATAGTGATGCGTCTTTTGGATGAATCCTCCAAAGGCCTGACTCTCGAGAAAATGGGCTTGCACCCCCATGCTCTCGAAATTGTTCAGCGTGAAATCAACAAGCCAAACGGGATGATTTTGGTAACCGGACCGACCGGATCAGGAAAAACAACCACTCTCTATACCATGATGGATATTCTCAACACTCCAGAAGTGAATGTCAGTACCGTAGAGGATCCAGTTGAATACCGGATGCCTCGAGTCAACCAGACTCAGGTCCAGCCAAAAATTGGTATGACTTTTGCTGCAGCTTTGCGCTCTCTTCTTCGTCAAGATCCGGACATTATCATGGTGGGAGAAATCCGTGATCAGGAGACGCTAGAAATTGCTATGCATGCCGCTATGACTGGTCACCTCGTACTTTCCACCCTTCACACCAATAGCGCTGCGGCCACTTTACCACGTATGTTGGATATGGGTGCTGAGCCTTTTCTTATTGCTTCCACGGTCAATGTCATTATTGCTCAGCGTTTGGTACGTAGACTCTGCGTGGAGTGTCGTAAAGAGTACAAACTTGAGAAAAAAGAGATAGAAACCCTCGGCAAGCTCTTTGATATTGATGAAATACTCACCTTCCTTCAGAACGATGCCCAAACCAAGAAATATCTCAAAGATGTCAAAACCTGGGATGATGTCAGTTTTTATAAAGCGGTAGGCTGTGATCAGTGTGGGGGAGAGGGCTATCGAGGACGACAGGGTATCTATGAAGTGCTGGAAATGGACACCGATGTGCGCAAACTCGTTACTCAAGCTGGTACTACGGAAATGATTGATGCTCAGGCCAAGAAAAACGGCATGGCTACTATGGTAACTGATGGTTTTATGAAGATTATCCAGGGAGTGACAGCACTCGAAGAAGTAATGCGTGTCACTAAGGAGTAGTGGTATACTTAATTAATAAAGCTAAAGAGGAACTAGTTAAAATAAAAGCTATGAAAAGAATGCTCGTTTTTCTCAGTATCTTGGGTATCATGGTACCGCAAGGACTGTTTGCCCAGATGGAAAATCCCAATGATAGAGTGACTATTATTGAGAGCCCTACTCCCGATGTGCTTACAGGGGAAGAAAAAATGAGTCTTTCATCATTTGGTTTTACCGAAGATGCGGGAGTGGCGATGTGTGGAGAGAGTCATCCATATGGTTCTATCAAAACCACTTTCCAATCAAATCTTGAAAGTACTGTCCCAGGAGCCAATATTTCTTTTGAGGGTAAACTCCGCAATGAAGACGAAGCCCCTTTGATTGGGAGTAAGCTCGTACTGAGGATACTCAAGAAAAATGATAAGGGTACTACAACAGGTGAGGGTTATGATGTTGTGGATCAATTCACCTATGATGATAATCTCAGTATCAGCTCTTGGGAAGAAAGGAGTATCACTGTTAATTGGCATGTCCCAGAAGATTTGGCGGGGGGTGAGTATTTCTTAGTACCATTTGTCATAGTAGATGAACACATTGTTTCAGGCTTTTATTTCATGGACACAGTACCTACTGATGCCCCCAAGTTTAGAGTCAAGAGCACTGAAACAGAGGGAGTATTTTTTGATAAAGCCAAGACCACCATCAACAATCAACGGTACTCTTTTGGTGGTTTAGCCACGCGCGTTCCGAAAAACGAAACTACTACTGTTAAAGTGGTTTTGACCAACCCAAGGGGTGAAGGACAGGTAATGCGGGTGACTTGGAATGAGTATGTGAGGAATGATTTTGTAGGTGAGAATTTACAGAATAAAAAGCTCGAATTGATTGCCTTAGAGGCCAATGAAAGCAAAGAAATTTCTTATGAAGTCTCGCCTAAGAACACCACCGCTACGTATCTTTCTATCATGGCAGAGGGTCAGTACCAGAAAAACATTCAGAATATCCGTTTCGTCCGTGAAGGCCTTGCTGATATAGCTATCGAGACGGCTTCACTGGGGCAGTTTCCTCTCCATGAAGGTACAGCAAACAGCCTTTCGGGTTGTCTCTCGGTCGCTTCTACTGTAACTGATAAGCAGGCAAACTTGACACTGACTCTCAAGGACCATCACGGTAATGTCATCCACACCTATCGCTCAGACAAGCCCTTTGTAAAAGGAGTTAATGAGTTTAAGGGTGAGTTTACTCCTACCAAAAACTACGGTGAAGTCACTCTGACAGCCACTTTGACTAATGGAAGCGGTCAGGTAACTGAAGTTTCTACCCCATATTCTTGTGTAACTTTGTCAGGAGGAGCTTGCTATGATACCGATCAGCCTCAGGTAGTTCGTAGCTGGAAAAACATAGCTTTGATTCTCATTATTATGCTACCAATAGCGGTTCTAGCAATACTTATAATCAAAAAACAGAAGTCTCGGAATCGTTTCAAATTTTTTCTCGCCTTATTTATAGTGGGCGCTGCCTTGATGCTCCCATTTTACAAGGTTGATGCTGCCATGATTCAGACATCCTGGGTATATGCTGGCCCCAAAGCCAATCAAGCGAGCATCTCACAGAATTCCAACTGTCCTGCTGGTTGGACCTTCACTAATGTAATTGATGATAATGTAAACGCTAGACATCTTTTGGGTGAGCAGGACACCAATGCAGGTATGACCCAACTCTGTATTCAGGCGGATGACCCAGCTATTACCCTGAGTTCGCAGTGGACCACAGGAAGTTGTTCGGGTGGTAATACGTTCACAGGAGTCAACGACGACGCGGGAGTTGTTAATCCATTCAACGACGACGCATACCATGTCCATAACTTGAATGAAGAGAACTTTCGACCAAATGGGAGTGGGGCTTATAGCTGGTGTTTGGGAGCCAGTGGTGGTGGCGCCACCCAAGTGCAGACCCGTTGGGTAGAGTGGGCATCGAGTGTGTATTATCCGCCATGTGCTGTTGATGAAACGATACTTATAGGTACTCATCGTCATAGTAGCGCCCCAGCCTCTGTATACCTCAACATGAATTATGCTGATATGAATGGTCCTAATCAGCGATCACTGTGTGCTAAGATTGTCGTAGTCAACACCCCTCCAGGAGCGCCGACACTATCGGGTCCAGTGACGGGAACTACTGGCGCTATTCAGACATTTGCAGTCCGAGCTTCTGATCCAGAAGGTCATCAAATCCAATATGGTATTGATTGGGATAATGACTCTGTTGCTGATGAGTGGATGCCCGCATTACCATCAGGCACCACGGGTAATCCTACACATGTATGGGCTACACCAGGAAGCGTGACTCTCCGAGCAGTGGCTATGGATTCTGGAGGACTTGTTTCTCCTTGGAGTAATCCATGGACCATCACTATCTCTGGACCTATCTCTGGTATCTGTGGAGCCGCTCAAGGATGGCCGACCACTCCTCCGCCAACTATCGGTCTTTGTACCTCAGGTAATCCAACAGCTGTTACTCCTGGTAATGCCTCCAGCCCCCATTCTTGGAGCTGTCTGGGTAGTAGTGGCGGAGCTGATGTTGCCTGTTCGGCACCGTATCAAGAGCCGTTGCCTATTGTTGATTTTAAGATTAATGGAAGTGATGGACCAGTGACGATAGCGAGGAACGGTAACCTTAATATTACTTGGGGTAACGTACCTAATGCTGTATCATGCGTGGCCTCAGGAGGCACTAATTGGGATGGAGTCAAAAACCCAGGGGGTGGTAATGATAATGTCTCTGCGATCAGCACCATCGTCTATACAATGACATGTACTAATTCACAGGGAAATTCAGCATCAGACTCTATCTCAGTCACCCTAGCTAACACCTTCAAAATCTGTCAAAACTCTTGTGATGGAGGAGATGTCCCTGATCCTCTTGGTATGGTTCAAGGATCAACCAGGCAAATTGTCGGCTGTTTCAATGATGCCGTAGCCTGTACAGATCCTACTGGAGATGTTACTACCAATCCAAGTACTGCCTGGAGCGACGCTGGCGGACCAGAAATTACCCTCAGTAGCACCGGTCTCATCACCGCCGTCCAACAAGGCAGTGAAAGTATGAGTGGTACCTATGGGGGGAGCACACAAAGTAGAACCATCAATGTCTCTTGTGTGGCTCAAAGCTGTAGTGCTTCGGAAGCTCTCAAATACTGCACCAACGAAACTTTCAGTTGGCCAACAGGCTGTGCCGCTCCTCCTACCCAAACCTGCTCAGGTTCTAAGAGTTGTAACTTCAACTGGAAAGAAGTAGCTCCTTAGAGAGAAAGGGTAGAGCACTCTTAAGTATATATAGGTAATTTTGAGTGCCGATAGGATAGAATACTTATTTGAAATCAGAATGACCTAAATAGTTATGCAAAAACAAAAACAACACAAACACAAAAAGGTAACCTCACACCGCCGAAAGAAACTTTATATAGGACTCGCCGCGATAGGGATTTCTACTCTCACCATGACAAACAACTTTGCCACACTGGTAACTCCCGTACCGACAGCTTCGAGTACCGTGGCTAGTGTCAAAGCCTTCCCTACTGCTGAAGGTTTTGGTCAAAACACCATCGGTGGACGAGGAGGTTCAGTTATTGAGGTATCTAACTTAAATGATGCTGGCGCTGGTTCTTTGCGAGCCTGTATTGAAGCGTCCGGAGCCCGTAACTGTGTCTTTAAGGTGGCGGGTACCATCGAGCTTGATAGTAAGTTTCGTATTCTCAATCCCAATATCACTATTGCTGGACAAACTGCTCCTGGTGGAGGTATTCAGATTAAGTATCGTAACAACCTTGATGCGGCTTTTGCTATCGAAACCTCTGAGGTTATTATCCGAAATATTCGCGTGCGCCCGGGACCAACAGTCACCACATCAGATCTGCCAAACTGCTTCGTGATTGGAAAAGATACCACCATTTCCTCTAACGTCATTCTTGACCATGTTAGCTGTTCATGGACGACTGATCAGGCCTTCTTTGTGTCAGCAGGGAGTAAGGTTACCATACAAAATAGTCTCTTTTATGAAGGGCTAAGTCATTCTACCCATAAGAGTGGTGAACATTCAAAGGGCCCCTTTTTCAAGGGTTGCCAAGGAGTCACGTTCTACAAAAATCTGATTTCAGACTACACGGACCGTAATCCAAACGTAAACTGTGAGGGAACCGTGAACCTTATTAATAACGTCATCTACAATGGTGGTCAATACTTCACCCAGGTACTTAATGCCAATAGTCCTAAAACCCTTACGCCAAATATAGGCTATATCAACCTTAATGTTATCAATAACACCTATATAAAAGGTCCATCAAGTATTGCGAATCATGTCTTTTGGATAGTGAATGCGCCTGGAGCACCAATGAACCTCTATCTAGCAGGTAATGATATCGGAAGCATGACACTGATGGATGCACAGTACAATAGCCTTCTCAAATCAGCGGCCACTGGCACGGTTACAGAAAATATTTCATCAGCTTCTCTTGCCTACGCATCGGTGCTTGATAAGTCAGGTGCTTTCCCGCGAGATACTTCGGATCTTCGTGCTGTACAAGAAGTGAGGGATCGTACAGGAAAAATTATCGACAACCCTTCACAGGTAGGAGGATGGCCAGTTATGGCTCCTGGCACTGCCTTAGCTGATGGAGATAAGGATGGTATACCAGATACCTGGGAGAGTTCACATAGTATGAATCCAAATAGCATTGGAGACGGCAACAGTGACAATGATAAAGATGGATATACGGCTTTTGAAGAGTACATCAATGAGCTTGCTGGAGATGCTCTAGCTACTGTTGGAGCTGGTTCTTTGCCGATTCCAACTCCAGCACCTACTCCAGCACCTACCCCAGCACCTACCCCAGCACCTACCCCAGCACCCGCCCCTGTAACACCTCTGACAGTCACGTTTTCGGGCAACGCTTCTTCGGTAGTAATTGGCCAATCAGTTAGATTAACCTGGTCTTCAACGGGAGCTAAGTCTTGTGTTGCTTCTGGTTCTTGGAGCGGAACTCAAGTTCTCTCTGGGGCTGTATCAGTCACACCAACCACTACCAATAACATATATGTTCTCTCTTGTTTGGATTCAAGTGGTAACAGCGCCGTCAAAAGCATAAAAGTGACCGGAACCACACCGCCACCTACGCCTGTACCTACTCCAACAACCATAAGCAATGGTGCTCGAGTAGAACTTAAATCAAGTCAGGAAGTACGTAAAACGGCCGGTGGCGCTAGTCAGGGGACTCAGTCAAAAGGTGCCAAGGGTACTGTCATTGGAAGTCCTTCTAGTCAAGACGGTGGTGTTTGGTGGAATATTGATTTTGATTCTGGGACTGATGGCTGGTTAAAAGAAACGTACCTTAGCGTTACCTCTGGCACGGTATCTACTCCAGCACCCAAGAAGAAGGGTAACTAAGAAGAAATATCTTTCTTTATTAAGTAGCCAAGAAAAAATCTGCCTCATGGCAGATTTTTCTTATTTCTTGAATTCATCATGGCGAAGTTCGCGCTTGATGTGGGACTTAGCACCCGACGTCTTTACAAAGTTGAGCCAGTCTCGGCTTGGCTTCTTCTTTTCTTTGACAGTGAGGATCTCTAAAACCTCGGCATTTTTGATATGGTAGTCGAGAGGGACCATCTTACCATTGGCTTTGGCTCCAACTGCTCGGCTCCCAACCTCGCTATGAATAGCATAGGCGAAGTCGATAGGAGTGGCCTCTTCAGGGAGTTCAATAATGTCACCTTTGGGAGTAAAAGCAAAAATGTGGTTCTTGAAGAATTCAATCTTGAGACCTTCGAGAAATTCTTGATCATCACGACCAATTTCTTTCTGCCAGTCTTTGAGCTGGTTGACCCAAGCGAGCTCTCGAGGAGCCTTTTTTTCATCAGGCTTGCCTTTGTGACGTGAGAAAATACTGCGCCAGCTCGGGCGCTCTTTCTCGGTATACATCCAGTGGGCAGCAATACCATACTCGGCCTCGTCGTGCATTTTCTGGGTACGTATTTGGACTTCAATAATACGTCCCTCGGGACCAAAGATAGTGGTATGAAGGGATTGGTAGCCATTTGGTTTTGGTAGGGAGATATAGTCTTTGATACGACCTACCATAGGACGATACTCACGGTGAATGATGCCAAGCGCTTCGTAGCAGTCAGCAATTTCAGGTACGATGATGCGAATAGCGAGGAGGTCATAGACTCGATTGATATCCATATCATGCTTCTTGAGTTTTTGATGCAGTCTATAGAGGCCCTTGGTGCGACCATGAATATCACTGACTTGAATTTTGGCTTCAGAAAGTTGTTTGGCGAAGAGGTCAACAATAGTAGTCATGTAGGTTTTGCCTCTATGGAGATAGGTTTCTTGAATTTCAACTACTTCTTTGTAGTTCTCAGGTTCTAGAAAACGGAAACAGGTGTCTTCAAGCTCCACCTTAATTTCTCCAATACCAAGCCGGTTGGCAATCGGAGCATAGATATCCATAGTTTCTCGTGCAATACGTTGTTGTTTCTCGGGAGGCAGGTGCTCTAGGGTGCGCATATTATGGAGACGGTCGGCCAGTTTGATGATCACTACGCGGATATCCTGAGCCATAGCCAAAAACATCTTACGTAGATTTTCCAGATAAACCTCTTCTTTTGAGCCACGGAGTTTTATCTTACCAAGCTTAGTGACACCATCTACCAGATAGGCCACTTCTTCGCCAAAAGCCTGACTGACGTCTTCTAGGGTGACGGTCGTATCTTCTGGAACGTCGTGGAGGAGGCCTGAAGCAATAGTTTTTTCATCCATACCAATCTCAGCCAGGATTTTGGCTACGTTGAGAGAATGGTTAATATAGGGTTCGCCGGATTTACGAAGTTGTCCATGGTGAGCTTTATTAGCAAATTCAAAGACGGCGGTGAGGAATTTCTGATCCTCAGGTGTGAAGGGGGTAGGGGCTGCTCGAAAGACAGCTTGAATGGTTGGAGTAGGAGTAGACATGACATCAGTATACCACGTCCACCTAAGTAAAATATGATCAAAGATGATTATGTAGATAGCCTGTTTCATCGTGCAAGCGCTTGCAAATCGAGTACAAATTTACGAGGAAGCAAGATTTCTAAATGGCAGGGCCACCTTGTTTAAGCCTAAAATAAAGCATATCTCTTGACAAACGCAACTGAGTTGCGTTATTATCAAAACATGAAAAGACTTACTAAAGAAGGAAAAACAATTTGTGAAGAGTGGGGCCTGCGTAAAACCAAGACTCGGCTAGCCCTTTTTCAGGCTTTGTATGATGCTTCATCACCACTTTCTACCAAAGCTCTCGTGAAGCTTTTTGAACGAGAAGGGTTCAGCGTGGACAAAACCACAGTGTATCGAGAAATGGAGAAACTAGTTGCTATCGGGGCTCTGCGAGCAGTACAACTGACACCGCGAACTACATCATACGAGTTGGGTAGTCTCGATCACCATCACCATTTTGTTTGTACTAGTTGTGACCTCATTACTGATGTGGTGTTTCCAGAAAAAAGTATCGAAAAAACTGAAGCCTTACTTGAAGCAGAGGGCTTGTTTATCACGAGTCACACCCTTGAGTTCTTTGGTCTTTGTAAAAAGTGTTGCTAAGTACACCTATGTTTACTATATACAGTTACACATTTGCAAGTGTTCTTGGAGTGAGTCTCATCTCTTTACTCGGTATCTTAGCGCTTTCTTTCCGAGAAGATTTACTCCGGAGATATGTTTTTATCTTTATTAGTTTGGCCGTGGGAGCACTTTTGGGAGATGCTTTTATTCACCTCATACCAGAAGCCTTTGAAGAAGCACATGATCCGATGATAGTAAGCATCCTCATTATTAGTGGTATCTTTTTCTTTTTTGTGTTAGAAAAATTTCTTCACTGGCATCATCATGGTGAAGATACAGAGGAGAGCCATATTCATCCGGTGGGTAAGTTGATATTGTTCTCAGATGGCGTTCATAATTTTCTCGATGGTATCATCATAGCAGCCAGCTTCACGGTGAGTGTTCCAGTAGGTATTGCTACTACCATAGCGGTTATCCTTCATGAGATACCCCAAGAAGTTGGTGATTTTGCTGTCTTACTTCACTCGGGCTATACCAAGAGACGAGCCCTGTGTCTCAATTTTCTCTCAGCTCTTACGGCTCTTCTGGGAGCGATTGTATTTTTTATCATAGGTGAGATGGCAGAATCTTTAGCGGCGTATTTCCTTCCCATTGCTGCCGGTGGTTTTATCTATATTGCGGTGGCTGATCTTATTCCCGAACTCCACAAAACCAAAAAGATGAGACATTCTGCGGCTCAGTTGGGAGCCGTCGGAATGGGGGTTTTTGCGATGATTGCGCTTACCTTCTTTGAGTAAGTATTCTTGAAAACAAAAACCTCCTTCGACAAGCTCAGGAGGTTTTTTACTATGCGGTTGGCATCATTAAGCGCTCTTTTCTAATTTATGTGGGTTGTGCATGGGGCAAGTCTTATCAGAACATCGCTCTGGGATAGTCTTGGTGCCCTCCATCATCAATGCCCCGCAGGGCTTCTTGTCTTTATCTTCTCGTGTGTACGAGCAGATGTTACCAGTTGGTTTTGTTTTGATGGCGTTCTTGCAGTCAGGGTAGTTGGTGCAGCTATAGAAGATGCCGAAACGTCCACGACGCTCTGACATCTCACCATCCTTACACAGAGTGCATTTGATACCGGTAGTAGGCTGAGTACTGGCGTCACGTTTGATATATTTACATTTTGGGTAGTTGTTGCAAGAAACAAACCTGCCGTAGCGACCATCACGCTCAACGAGTTTGCCGTCCTTGCAATCCGGACAGGCCTCACCAATTTCTTTAGGCCCCTCAAGCTCCTCGCCATCGATAGTGCGAGCACCAGTACATTCTGGGAACTTAGCACAAGAGAGGAATTTTCCTGAGCGAGCCAGTTTGATGATCATACTACCCTGACACACCGGACAAAGAATTCCTTCAGGAGCGTCACCAAGGTTAGTCATTTTTTCAAGTTTATCTTTGGCCTTCACTTCTTTAGTGAAGGGAGTATAGAAGTTTTTGAGGGTTTTGACGTAGTCTCGTTTGCCTTCGGCGATTTCATCAAGTTTGTTTTCCATATCGGCCGTGAAGGTATCAGAGACAAAATCCTGAAAATGTTCTGAAAGGAAATTATCAACTACTTCACCAGTTTCAGTTGGTTGGAGAGCCTTACCATCCTTGATGACGTAGCCACGATCTACGATAGTCTTGATAATAGAAGCATAGGTACTTGGTCGTCCGATACCGCGCTTTTCAAGTTCTTTGACAAGGCCTGCTTCTGAATAACGATTGGGCGGAAGTGTTTCTTTGGCTTCGGAAGTCAGTTCCTTGAGAGTAAGAGCTGCACCAGAAGTGAGCTTGGGCAGTTCTACATCTTCGCTTCGTGCCACGGTATCAAGAGCCAGCCAACCAGGGAAAAGGAGATGAGAACCAGTGACACTAAAGTCGGGGAAACCTGCCTTGGCGGCAGACAGGCCAGCTTCGCCAATATTGGCAGTAATTTTGGTGCGCAAAACTTTAGCATCTACCATTTGAGATGCTAGCGTGCGCACGCGAATGAGAGTATAGAGGCGTTTTTCTTCTTCGGTGACGCCAGCTGTTTTCTTTCCTGCGTCTGTTGGGCGGATAGCCTCATGAGCTTCTTGGGCATTCTTGCTTTTGGTTTTGTATTCTCGAAAGGCTACGTAATTTTTACCAAACTCACCCTCAATAGCTGAGAGAATGCTCGCAGAAGCCTCTTTACTGAGATTAGTACTGTCAGTACGCATGTAGGTGATAAAACCTTTTTCATAGAGTTTCTGAGCAATACGCATAGTACGGCTCGGTGAAAATCCTAAACGAGAACTGGCAGCCTGCTGGAGAGTAGAAGTAGTGAAGGGTGCTTTTGGACGCTTACTCACTTCAGTTTCCTTGATAGTGGTGATGCTCCAGGTACCCGCTTTGCCACGGGTAACAATATCATTGGCGCGAGCCTCTTCGCGAGGTTCTTCACTGCAAGTGAGTTCAAGTATGTCCTTGGCCTCAGTAGCCAGAGTGGCTTTGAGAGTGAAGTATTTTTCTGGAATAAAAGCGCGAATTTCTTTTTCGCGTTCTACGAGTATATGGAGAGCAGGGGACTGTACGCGACCAGCAGAGAGACCATAGCGGACTTTTTTCCAGATGAGACCAGAAAGATCGTAGCCCACGAGACGATCAAGGACGCGTCTGGCTTCTTGGGCAATACGGAGGTTTTGATCAAGTGCTCTCGGGTGAGCGACGGCCTCTTTGACAGCGTTTGGAGTGATCTCATAGAAGAGGACACGTTTAGGTTTTTTGAGACCACAGGTCTCGGCTACGTGCCAAGCAATAGCCTCACCTTCTCGATCAGGGTCAGTAGCAAGGAGTACCTCAGTACTCTTCTTAGCCAGATTTTTGAGTTCACTGACTACCTTCTCTTTACCAGTCGAAATTTCATAGTGAGGAACAAAACCAGCTTCGATGTCGATAGCCTTCTTATTATTCTTAGGAAGGTCACGGATATGACCAACAGAGGCGACTACTTTGTATTCATTGGCAAGGTATTTTTCAATAGTCTTGGCTTTGGAAGGTGATTCTACAATAAGAAGTTTCATAATTTGAAGGATGCCAGAGAAAGTTAGGAGCTACGAGTGTATTTTCATATACTGCATGCTTCCGATATTTTTGGCAAGTCCTTTCAATTCAAGGATGGTCAAAGTAGCTTGCAGTTCGCTAATTGAGAGAGCAGTCTTTTGTATGAGCGAATGCATGTCTATAGGTTCATGACTCAACGCTCCGAGTACGATGGTTTCTTGGGAGTTGAGATCGAGAGGGGTCTGGTCTTCTCTCTTAGTAGATGATACTTCAGCTAGATACGGAGCCAGTTCTTCGATAATGTCATGGACATGGGTGACCAGTTTGGCGCCCCGTTTGATCAGGGCATGTGTACCGGTGGAGACTGGCGAAAAGATAGAACCTGGAATGGCAAAGACTTCCCGGTTGTAGTCGAGCGCGAGCATAGCAGTGATCAGGCTACCGCTTTTTTCAGCAGCTTCAATAACGAGTATCCCTTGAGAAAGTCCGGCGATGATACGATTACGCATAGGGAAATTGCCGGGGTGTATTTCGGTATGAGGTGGGTACTCAGAAATGAGGGCTCCTGTAGTAAGAATTTTCTTGGCTAGAGTGAGGTTGGAACGTGGAGCGATGTCATTGTCCATGATACCGCCACCCAATACCGCCAGAGTAGCGCCTCTGGCATCGAGAGTGCCGGTATGAGCTTTCTTATCGATACCAAAGGCTAAACCAGAAATAACCACAAAACCAGCTTGGGCGAGATCATAACTTAGGCGTAGAGCCACCTGTTCTCCATAAGCTGTAAATTTACGTGACCCAACTATGGCTATGGTTGGTTTCTGGTTCAACGTTGACCAATCAAACTGACCTCGTACGTAAAGAAGGAGCGGATGATCTGGAATTTGACGGAGGAGGGCTGGATAGAGGGGATCATCGGCGTGGAGAATGGTGATAGCCTCTTTTTGGAGCTCCATCCAAAGCAGTTCTCTGTCGGAGAGCTGTTTTTTGAAGAGTGCATCTACGGCTGTTTTGGTGATTCCTGAAATGGTAAAACCATCAGTAGCTTCCCAGACAGCTTGCCCACTACCAAAATGGTCTACTAAAAGACGAAGAGTTTTATCACCAATATGAGGAAGTGAGCGGAGTGCGTGGAGTGATGAAAGTTCAAGTTCGGTCATATTTGTTTTCTTTATTCTTACGTAGGCCAGATAAAAAGACAAGATGCTGGCTTCCGAGAGGAGAGATGCTTGGTTGAGGCTTGACCTTTTTTAATTTGGCATCAATTTATGGTATAATTTGGAAAAGCAATATAAAATTTTAATTCCATTACTTGCAAACCTTATGTCTAGAGCGATTATCATTTCGTTGATGGTTTTTGGTGTTTTTGCATCAAATGTGCAAGCAGCGAGTACGCCATCTGAATCAGGAACAAATCTTCCCTTGGTTGTAGGAGATGAGAATGCTGAAGTTACTCAGTTACAAGAGGCCTTGATTAAACTTGGTTATTTGAAGGAAGAGGCTTCTGGGCATTATGGGAACGCCACCAAGGCAGCGGTAGAGTCTTTTCAGGAAGCGAATGGATTGGCAAAATCAGGTACAATAACCGAGGAGACTCGCTATTACATCCTCGCTGTTTTGGCTGGTCAAGACCCAAAAAATATAAATGCTGGAACTGGAACGGATACAGCAACTCACGTAGAAGGTGCGTCTCAAGAAACGATGGACTCATCGAACGGTATTTTTTCGGTTTTCCTAAAACAGTTTTTTAATAGCTTTAATTTACTCACGAGTACTAGTACTGGGTTCTTTGGTACAGCGGTACAGAATACCTGGAAACTTTTTGATACTCAGAGTAAGCTAGCAACTTCAAATGAAGCTCAAACGGAGACCGCAAGTCAAACTCAGATGCAACAGGAGACCCCAAAAGAAGAGACTTCTCTGCTCTCATCTTTTATTCCGAAGCTTTCTCTTAAGAGACAGCCCGTGGTGAGTGTGCCAACGCTGACTTTCACAGCGTCAGCTCTGAATGTCCAGGCTGGTAAGGAGTTCAAGCTTACTTGGAGTTCACAGTACACATCAACATGTCGGGCTAGGGGTGCTTGGTTTGGTGCTCAACCAACCACGGGTATTAAAACACTAACTGCTTCTACCACAGCAGGAACCTATAGTTATAGACTGACATGTTTTGGTGATGGAGGAAGCGCAACGAAGACGATCACTCTCCAGGTCAATTCTCTAACCACAGTTCCTCCAACGCCAGAACCAGCTCCAGAACCAGCTCCAAAACCATCTCCAGAACCAACTCCCGCTCCTACACCAGAACCAAAACCAGAGCCAACACCAGTCCCACTGCCTACTCCAACTCCCACCCCAACTCCAGATACTACCGCTCCAGTCATCTCAGCTATTACCAGCAGTTCTCTCACTACCAGTGGAGCTACTATTACCTGGACCACCAATGAAGCAGCCACTTCACGGGTTGAGTACGGTACTAGTACCAGTTATGGTTCTACAACTGCTAATGATGCCAATCGAGTTACTGCGCACTCACAGAGTCTTATTGGACTAACAGCAGGTACGCTCTACCACTATCGTGTAGTTTCGATTGATGAAGCCAATAATACCGTTGTCTCAGGGGACCAGACTTTTACTACGGTTACTGCTCCAAAACCAGAGCCAACACCAGTCCCACTGCCTACTCCAACTCCCACCCCAACTCCAGATACTACCGCTCCAGTCATCTCAGCTATTACCAGCAGTTCTCTCACTACCAGTGGAGCTACTATTACCTGGACCACCAATGAAGCAGCCACTTCACGGGTTGAGTACGGTACTAGTACCAGTTATGGTTCTACTTCTGATCTCAACTCTACTCGAGTTACGAGTCATTCACGAATCATCACTGGACTCACCGCTGGCACTCTTTACCACTATCGTGTAGTTTCTATTGATGCTGCTAACAATACAGCTACTTCAGGTGATCAGACCTTTACGACGACTGCCGCAGCGCCTGCACCAACTCCTGCTCCGACCCCAACCCCAACCCCAACCCCTACTACATATGATGTTGTTTCTGAAGGAGATTCAATCTCAGTATTCTGGGGTGGTAATCATACTGGGATTTATGCCAGTGGTAATCCAACAGTTAAGTTTAAGAGCTTCGCTGTCGGCGGTTCAAGTATTCAGAGTCTAGTAGGGCGTAAACAACAAGTTCTTGATGCTAAACCGAAGGTATTTACAGTCTTAATTGGCGCCAATGATCTTACAGGTTATTCGACAGCTCAGGCTTTTACAGACGCCCTCTTCGCCTATACAGGAGCAATACGAGCTACTGGATCTAAGGTTGCTGTAGGTACTATCTTGCCACAAAAAATTGCATCTAATCCAAGCAACAGTCTTCTCCACAATACGATGCGAGCTCAAGCCAACGATATGCTTCGAGCAGCTGCTGGTAGCAAGATTGATGCTGTGATTGATTTTGCCTACCATCCTTCTATGGGACCTGATGCAGCTGCAGGAGATACGACTTTGTATCAAGATGGTCTTCATCCGACAGACGGTGGAGGTTTGGGTATTGGTGGACAAGGTAAGCTAGCGGAATTTTATGGCCCAGTAGTGAACGCTCTTGTTTATGGCACAAAACTACCACCGCTTCCAGTCCCATTACCTACCCCAACCCCAACCCCTGCACCAGCACCAACAGACACCACCGCTCCAGTCATCTCAGCTATTACCAGCAGTTCTCTCACTACCAGTGGAGCTA
>CAZLQC010000015.1:0-397 GCA_964561695.1 uncultured Bdellovibrionales bacterium | reverse complement strand
ATGAAGCAGCCACTTCACGGGTTGAGTACGGTACTAGTACCAGTTATGGTTCTACAACTGCTAATGATGCCAATCGAGTTACTGCGCACTCACAGAGTCTTATTGGACTAACAGCAGGTACGCTCTACCACTATCGTGTAGTTTCGATTGATGAAGCCAATAATACCGTTGTCTCAGGGGACCAGACTTTTACTACGGTTACTGCTCCAAAACCAGAGCCAACACCAGTCCCACTGCCTACTCCAACTCCCACCCCAACTCCAGATACTACCGCTCCAGTCATCTCAGCTATTACCAGCAGTTCTCTCACTACCAGTGGAGCTACTATTACCTGGACCACCAATGAAGCAGCCACTTCACGGGTTGAGTACGGTACTAGTACCAGTTATGGTTCTAC
>CAZLQC010000014.1:0-23749 GCA_964561695.1 uncultured Bdellovibrionales bacterium | reverse complement strand
AGAGGATTTTGGAAAGGTTTTTCGCTTCGGAAAACCTCTTTTTTTTAAGCCATATGCCTGTAAATGGGTCTCAAATGAGCTTGGTAATGATCGGCTTGGTTTCTCTTTTAGTAAAAAACACGCCAAAACCGCCATTATCCGGAATCGTTTGCGACGTAGAATGGTCGGACTGTACAATCAGCGCTATAATTTCAAGGGATTGGATATCGTTTTTTTTACCACCCACCCCGTTGAAAAGCTAGAAATAGCTGATCTAGAAGCACTATTTAACAAAATACCCCAAAAAAACACCTAAAATACTATGTTAGCCCTTTTTCACGAGATCATTTATCGCCCAATTTACAATATTCTTGTCTTTTTTTATGACACCCTACCAGGTCAGGATTTTGGCATTGCTATTATCCTAGTCACTCTTCTTCTAAAGTTCATCATGTTTCCGCTTTCTCGTAAGCAGATTCAGTCTCAAAAGAAAATGCAGGAGATACAACCAAAAATAAAGGCTTTACAAAAGAAATTTAAGGATAAAAAAGAACAACAAACAAAAGCTCTCCTCGAACTCTATCGTACCGAAAAAGCTAACCCTTTTTCAGGTTGTTTACCGCTGATTGTTCAAATAATCATCCTTATTGCCATTTATCGGGTAATCATTAATATCTCAGGAGCTCATTTCTTAGTAGAAGCGGGTGATCTATATAGTTTCGTTTCAAACCCAGGCACTATTAATCATTACCTCTTATCCATAGTAGACCTTGCCAAGCCGAGTATAGTTTTTGCGGTACTCTCAGCTATAGCTCAGTACTTCCAAACAAAGATGCTACTCGCCAATAGACCAAATCAAGTGGTGAAAGAGGTGGTCAGTGAAGAACCAGACTTTAGCGCTATAATGAATAAACAGATGTTGTATATGGGTCCAGCTATAACTTTATTTATTGGACTTACCTTTCCAGCGGCACTTTCCCTATACTGGCTTACCTCTACACTCTTCATGCTCATCCAACAAAAAATCCTTTTTGCTAAGACAAATGATGAAAAGCTAGAAACCACAGCGTTATGAATAGAATAGAGCAAATCCAAAAAAGTGTGACAGAACTCCTCGAAAAGCTTTCTTTTCAAGGGAGTGTGGAGGTGATAGAAAATAGTCATAGCTACCAAATTCAAATTAGGCTCGACACTGATCAGAGTCTTCTCATAGGGCAGGCAGGAGCTCATTTACAAGCCTTCCAGCATATAGTGAGACTTCTTTTGCGTAAACAACGAGGACAAGAAGAAGATATTAAAGAGGTTTATGTTGACGTAAATGGTTACTGGGAAGAAAAAGAAAAAAAGCTTTCCGATGAAGCACAAGATCGAGCAAGAACTGTTCTAGCCACCGGAGAAGAGCAAATTCTGCCTTTTATGGAATCACATGATCGCAAGGTTATTCATGCGGCACTGGTTTCTATGGAGGGTATCCAAACGGAGAGTTTTGGAATAGGAAGAGAGCGAAGAATGCGTATTTTTGTTACCGATAAGAAGAGCTCCAAAGAAGCCTAGTAGAGGAGTAACGGTATTATTAAAAGTTTGTCTATGCCATTAGCGAGAAAGATTGCTTACAATGTAGTCTTGAACTCTATTTTTAAGGTTTTTTCAACAGTGGTACTGTCTCTGTATTCAATTCGTTTGATTACAGAGTATCTTGGGCCTGAGGGTTTTGGAAAATACGCCACCGTACTGGCTTTTTTTGCTTTTTTTAGCGCCATTGTTGACCTCGGTCTAGCTCCGGTGACAGCGCGAGAAATATCTAAAGAGGGAGCTGATGAAAAGTATATTTTGGGAAGAGTGTTGGCTTTACGGCTACTATCATCAGCCGTGCTTCTCATATTTGCCCCACTAGTACTCTTTTTCTTTAATTACGAATCAGACCTAAAAATAGGAATTGTGGTGGCTGCTATCGCAGTACTTTTTTCTTCCTCATCCCTATTACTGAATGGAATTTTTCAGAAAAACTTGGCTATGGACCGAGTAGCCTTCGTAGAGTTCTTCGGTAAACTGTTGCAGGTAATATTGGTCACATTGATTGTTCGTAATGACTGGGGTTTTCTAGCAGTTGCAAGCACACTATTGGCAGCGCTTGCTTTTAACGCCCTCGTAGTTTTTTGGCTGAGTCGATCATTCGTGAAGTTCTCACTTAAGATTGACACCCAGTTCTGGAAAGAGTTTTTGAGAGAGGCTTCACCACTAGCAGCTACAGCCCTGATTACCTTCGCCTACTTTAAGCTGGATACGATTATTCTTTCGGTTCTCCAGACCAACAGCGATGTAGGTATTTACAACGTAGCCTATAAGATTATGGAGAATCTTATTTTCTTTCCAGCAATGCTGGCGGGCCTTATATTACCACTGCTCTCACGCACCCTGAGTACAAATAGAGCCCTTTTTGAAGACATTGTTGATAAAACTTTTAAGGTATTCTTACTCATCGTTTTTCCATTGGTAGTGGGCGTTTGGGTTTTGGCCCCAGAAATTATTGCGATTGTCAGCGGAGCAGGCTTCGAAGAATCTGCGCGAGTACTGCGTGTTTTGGTATTTGCACTCGGCTTTATTTTCTTCGGACACTACTTCACTATGTTACTGGTGGTGGGTAATGCTCAGAAGAAACTCATGAAAGCGCTATTGATAGCCGCTGTTGTGAATATTGGCCTCAACTTACTCCTTATTCCGAAGTACTCATACATGGCAGCAGCAAGTGTATCTTTGGCAACGGAGTGTCTAGTGGTTCTTCTGATAGGGACACTCGCCTTTCGAGAAATCCAATTTAAGCCATCATTTAAGCCACTGCCACGTATTTTCCTCGCCACACTCTTAATGGCACTGGCTATGTATTACCTTGATCGGTACTCGTTTATTGTTGCGGGTATCGGTGGTGGCATCATGTATATCTTTGGCCTTTGGCTTACTCGGGTAGTCACGTATGCTGAAATAAAGATGCTCTTACTAAACAAAGAGGCGCGTACAATTGCCCCAGAAACATTCATCCCTTAAGTATATGGCGGGTCAAGTTGTTATCGTTGTGTTGAACTACAATGGTCAAAAATGCCTCATAAAGACACTTCTCTCTTTACGAGCTCTTTCTTATACGAATAAAGAAATTCTCGTTGTCGACAATGCTTCTACTGACGGATCTTTTGCGGAAGCGCAAGAAAGATTTCCAGAGTACTCCTTTCTAGCACTTCCCAAAAACGGCGGCTTTGGTTATGGTATGAATCGCGGGATTGAGTATGCTATCGATAAACAAGCTGACTATGTCTGGCTTTTTAACTACGATGCCCTAGCGGAGCCTGATGCCCTTCTGCCGTTAGTAAGAGTGGCGAAGCAAAGGGGGGACAGAGTACTCCTCAGCCCGTTGATTTTGGATCAGTATCATAAAAACTGGTTCTCTGGGGGGAGGATCAATTTTTTTCGTATGAGAGTAGAACACGATCAAGGGCTTATACCAACAAAGAATACAGAAACCAAGTTTCTCACTGGCTGTGCACTTTTCCTGCCAGTACCGATGATCCAGAAGATAGGCTTACTCGATGAATCCTTTTTCCTCTACTATGAAGACGCCGACTACTCTTTGCGCGCTACAAAGATGGGCGTGCCACTTGTGGTGGTGCCAGAATCGCAAGTCCTTCATAGTGAAGAAAGTCAATTCAATCCCACCAAAACATACCACCTAGTACTCTCAGGTCTTGTTTTCTTTGAAAAACATAAAAACGGAGCTTTTTCTTTCTATCAAGCCATTTATGTTATACTGAGAAGACTAAAAAATCATCTCGATGTCCTCTTCGGTCGACCTCAAGCAAGTAAGGTCAAAGAGGCGTATCAAGACTTCTATGCTCGAAAAACTGCCAGCCATCTCGCTCATATTCGTTAACTATAATAGTAGCTCTTACTTAGCAAAAGCTCTTGAGAGTATTGCGCGATATGAGGACCCCGCTCGTTATGAGATTATTATCGTCAATAATGACACACGAGAAAAAGAAGTTGTTGAGAAATTGGGCCTAGAACATCAGGCAAAGGTTATCCAGAGTGAGGGTAACATTGGTTTTGCCAAAGCTGTTAACCAGGGAGTTCGAGTAGCGACAACCTCTTTGGTGGGACTCCTGAACCCCGATATCCTGTGGGTACAAAAACAACTAGAACAAATAGAGGTATGCCTTGGCAGAGAAGACTCTCTTATGGGGCTGAGCTTATTTGATGGAGAGGGCAAACGAGAAGAGTACGGCTTTGGTAAGCGGGTTCATTTTTGGAGACTGATTGAAAACCATCTTTTTGGAGCGACTCCAGCTGTTAGTGGAAAAAAGCAGGTGGATTGGATAAGTGGTGGAGCACTTTTTTTTCGAAGGGAAACCTTTGAAAAATTGCGCGGTTTTGATGAGCACTATTTTCTGTATTATGAGGACGTTGATTTCTGTGAGAGGGCTAGACAGGCAGGCTACCTAGCCTACGTCTATGAAGATCTAAGGGTTACCCATTTCCGTGGCAAGAGTCAGAAGTCACCTAAAGAGCAGAAAAAAGCCTACTACCAGTCACAGAGGTACTATTTCCAAAAAATGCGACCGTGGTACGAACAAATTTTACTAAGAGGGTTTCACTTTTTCTTGACCTAAGTAACTATCTAAATTCTCACCGTTATGAAACCACTCATCATTGAAAAAAGCTTTATTCTGGCTCCAAAGCCTTCAGACTCCTTCTGGTTACCCAGGGGTAGCCATCAGTCGTCTTCAAACTTTTCACTCAGAATAAAGCTTTTTTCAAAAGATGTGAGAATTTAGATAGTTACTAAGAGTATGCTCGAGCTATTTCTCTACTATTTCTATCTCCTCCTCCCCTTTAGCTTTGCCTTAAACCCTGTTGAAAGTATTGATTTACCAATAGCACGAGTAGCTGTGATAGGGCTGTTTCTTGGATGGTTGGTACGGACCCTTCTAGAGAGAAAGATAGAAATACGAGCTCTCGGTGTTTTGGCACTCTTTCTTTTTTGGCTTCTTTGGAGCGTTCTTTCCGTATCCTGGGCACTTGATCCAGCCTGGAGTATGCGCAAGATAATTTTTCTCCTGAATATAGGACTCCTGTTTCCAATTTTGGTAACGCTTACTCAAGAAAAGCTAGCCAAGATGAGTCAAGCTTTTATTTTCGGTGCGGTACTTATCGCTCTTATCGCTTGTATAGAAGCGAGTCTCCAATTTTTCCTCCCACTTGATGATATTTTGACTTTTTGGCATACAAGGATGCTACCATTTTTTCTGGGCGATAATTTTTCTTTGATAGTGAAGGAATATCCAAGTCTTCTAGTTAATATTCTTGGGACTACCTATTTACGGGCCACTGCTTTTTTTCCTGACCCACATACACTGAGCCTGTATCTCGGGTTAGCCCTTCCTCTAGTATTTGTTTGGCAAGAGCGAGCTAAAACTTTGTTGGCAAGAGCGAGTCTGTTTGTGGTGTTCATAGCCACAGTACTCACCTTTTCTAGAGGAGCCTACGTCGCACTTTTGTTAACCTACAGCGTACTCCTTTTTATTCTTCTGGCTAAGAGTTATCAGCAATACGGTAAATATTTTTTGGTGGGGATGTTGTTCATTGGAGGTATTTTTTTTAGTACACCCATTGGTCCAAGGATACTTTCAAGCCTATCAGCAGAGGATGGTTCTCGTATCGAACGTCTACGGCTACTCGACGAAGCTCTACACGCTAGTTTTGAAAGACCATTTTTGGGCGTGGGTATAGGCAACTATCCAGTCTTGGTTAAACCGGACGCTCTCTTAAGAGAACCCATTTATGTACATAATCTATACCTGGATATTGTAGTTGAAACTGGTTTTGTTGGACTGGCGCTCTTCCTCTCTTTTGTGGGGAGCTCCTTATGGTTAGGCTTTAGGAAGTGGCGACAGTATCAGGACCCCCTAGCTCTGGCCTGTTCTACCAGCACCCTATATTTTCTCTTTCATGGTTTTTTTGAAGCCCCTCTTTTTTCTTTTCATATCATGTTTGCTGTATCGCTTCTTCTAGCTTACCAATGCGTCTCTAGAACAAGAAGCTTATGAAGTTTTCTCGAGCTATCCTTTTTATGTTACCAGCATCTTTAGTTTTAGCGCTTGAAAAAGTGACTTTTTTTGGTTTGCCCATCTACTTTTTAGAGGCACTCTTCTTGATTTTTGTAGTACTCAACATAACTAAGATAAGCCGGGAGCAGCTAGAGAGTCGATGGAAGAGTCTTGATCGCTGGGTGGCTCTGGGAGGAGTTTTGTTTATAGTGGGAGCAGTAATGGCTACCTTAGGTCAAAGTCAACCAGCATCGCTCACCTCACTAGGGCAACTAAAATCATGGGTCCTCTCCCCCGCTCTTTTTGGTCTTATTCTGTATAGTCTCCAGGAAGGAAAACAAAAAGAACGAGAGCTTTTTTATGGAAGTTGGTTACTCGGAGTTACCATCATAGCCATCACGGCCCTGTATGGCTATAGTTTTGGTGTGTTGACTTATGATGGACGACTCGCTTTTCCGTATAATTCACCTAACTTTCTGGCACTGCTAGTCACCCCAGGCCTTTTCTTGACAATCTTTTTCTTCTATCAGGTAAGCACTTGGCCAAAAAAAATACTCACCCTCTTTGTAGGTGGTATTCTCTTGTCGGTTCTGTATCTTACTCATTCATACAATGCCTGGCTCTCTCTTATTTTGGCCATTCTCGTAGTTAGCAGTATGTTGTGGATGCAAGTAGCGGAGAGTAAGAACTACTATAAACCAAAAAACCTTCTTATAGGAGGAATCTTGTTGCTAATAATCCTCTTCTCTCTTGAGCAAGGTAGCCACAAATGGGAAGATCTTCTTCTTCAAAATGGACGTTCTTCGCTGGATTCACGAGTGATGATTTGGCGATCAGGGGCAATGATTCTAAGAGACCACTGGTTTTTGGGTATTGGCGTTGGAAACTTTCAACAAGAATACCTAACCTATCAAAAATACTTCACACCCTATCTTGAATGGGCTGTACCCCAACCACACAATCTCGTGCTGGCTGTATGGCTACAGACTGGCCTTATCGGCTTAGCTGGCTTCATAATCCTGGTTGGCAGACTCATCGGTAGGCTCTACAAAAGTACAAAAACGGGAACGTGGACCGAGGGGGGACTGCTTCTTGGTCTCTGGCTGAGCTTTCTCTTCTACGGATTTATTGATA
Organism: uncultured Bdellovibrionales bacterium; assembly: GCA_964561695.1. Classification (GTDB taxonomy): domain Bacteria; phylum Patescibacteriota; class Minisyncoccia; order Moranbacterales; family UBA1568; genus UBA1568. Next base: position 16,544 of record CAZLQC010000014.1, on the reverse strand, counting down.
CACCCTACTTCAGAAATGACCTAGCCTTTCTTTTTTGGCTACACGTGCTACTCACCTGTTGGTATGTAGAGGAAAAAGAATTGACTTAGAGCTCAATGCGGTAGACCCTCTTGGTTACCCTATCAGTAAAGAATAAAATACGTTCATCAGCTGACAAAGAAAGATCAGTACTGTCAAAAGATTGCCCTATATCACTAAGCTCAAGGAGACGACTACTGGTACCTGTACCGAGGTCTATTTGCCAAAAAGTGTCCTGTGAGGCCAGGTTCTTCTCAAAGTAATCATTGGGTAGCAGAGCTTCACCCAAACCGCCTGGAAGGGCATAGAAGAGCTTTGAGCTGTCACTGGACCAAACAACTTTGGATATGAGGGTAGGAATATTGAGAGACTGGAGTTCCCCCCCATTCTTATTCATAACGGCGAGAGTAAGCGGACCACCCTTAGTAAGTGAGGTGCTGACAATTACACGTTCACCATTGGGTGACCACAGGTAGTCACCTCCAAAGCGACCATTCAAAAGCTTGGCACGGTTGCCCCCATCAGCATCAATAGCTTCAAAAAAGCTTTCTTCTAAGCCATTCGGCCTGGTCCAGAAGGAAATACGGTTGGATTGTGGGATGGTACCAAGAAAAAGATCCTTGCTACCGACTTTCGTAATTTCTTTCCAGTCACTGCCATCAGCATTGGCGCGATTGAGAGAGAGTTCCTTAGTAGTAGGATCTTTGAAAAGATAGTAGATCTTATCTCCGAGAGATCCCCAGGTGGCCTTGGTAATTTCTGGCTTGAGCGGGGTGAGCGATTTAGTAGGAAAGTTGATTGAATACCAACGAGGAGTTGGCGAACTCTCGATCAGTACCAGGGCACCATCACGCTTGTTAGACCAGTTAACGCGCAGTACTTTGCCGGGTAGATTGGTCATCAGAGTCGTCTTGTCTTTACCTTCAAAACTGGCTTTTTTGAAGGCCTGATCATCAAGGGAATAGTAGAAGATACTATTACTCGGACCAGTAACAGCATTTAGGATAGTTTCATTGATGGGATTGGTGACAGCTGTTGCTACAGAGGGAGCTTTTTCTTTACCAAAACCTTCTTCTGTTTCTGGGACAGTCTCCTCGCTCTTAGAGGGAGCTACCTTGGCATCATTGGGGTTACTCTTAAAAGCAAAGTTATAGGCCAGCAAAAAAATGATAACCAATAGAAAAAGCGCGAGTGAGCTGAGGAAGAGTTTTCTCATAGAAAAATAAAATTTTAGCGTCCTGTGAGTGACACGTGATAGTGACTGCTGTCTTCAAACCACACCTTTACCCCACTGACCTGGTAAGTAGGACCGTTATTTACTTTCGGATACTTAGCAAAAAAAGTGTCTAAAGCTGGTGTTCTTTGAATATCTACAGCTGTACCTCCGTAATGGCTGCTACCACCAGAATGACAAGCCCCTGCAATAAAATTAATTCGAAAATTTGCTCCCGCATTTGCTATATCCACTAAGCTATTTAGTAGTGTTGAAGACGCCCCTATGCTACCACCACCACCGCAGGGACAGCGAGTCATTCCTTTACCTGCTGCTACCTGATTCAAGTTATCTTTAGCACTTGCATTTCCACCAGGACAAGTATTTCCAGAACTAGTTCCTAGAGTAACGTTTTGATGTGCCAGTAGTTTTTTTGCTGCTTCTTGAGCAGGAAGATTACTGGTAACACTACCCCCGCCTCCACCTCCACCTGCTGCCCCACCCCCGGGGCTAGTACTTGTAGCTACAGGCTGAAGAGTGGATATGTTGACATTAACGAGGTCAGGATTGAGAGTATTGAGGATAATATAGGATACCAGAGCAAGAACAAGGCCAATAAGTGATCCATAAATAATATGCTTGGCAGAGCTAATGGCGGCTGTATTACCAGCACTGGTCAGGTAAGTGAAACCACCAATAGTGAGCATAAAGACTGCGCAAAGCACGATGAGTATGAGACCTACCGTGTAGATACCAGCTACATAATCTTGAAAAGTAACTGCGCTTTCTATGAAGGGAATCTTTTCTAGGGGGATATATTTACTCCCAGGATTCAGGCCAGTAGCTGCTGTACCACCTACAACACAACAGGCATGTTTGCTAGAGAGCGCACCATCTTCACAGTCACCGACACGCACCTCTTTTCCGTTACAGCCATCACCGGCCAGGAGAATAAGTCTACAGGTCCCCCCAGAACCATCAGTGACTGATTTTTGTGCAGCACACTGACTGGTAGTCATTTGTTGGGCGTGGACTCCGGTAACAGAGAATAGTGAAAAGAAAACGAAAAAAAAGGCGAAGAGTATTTTTGTATTCATATAGAATTTGTATACCCTGATTATATCACAAGAGTGTCTTTTTCTGTGCCGTATGAATAGTAATATCCTCTACATAAAAACCCTCCTTACATGAGGAGGGTTTTTTCTGGGGAGTATGTGCCTCAAAGCTTTTAGAATTCCCAGCTTCCGTTTAGGCTTGATGACTGAGTGTAGTTCACGACAGTAGTTTCGAAGAAGTTCCCCTTATCACTGTTCACATCTTGAAGACGATCGAGGTGTTTGTAAGGATTTTCGATAGCTTCAGGGTAGAGAGGATCAAGATTGAGCATAGCCAGACGTTTGTTGGCTAACCAGCGAGTATAGCTCGCCGTAGTATCTCCGTTAATCCCAGGAATACGATTGCCAAGGATATGAGCACTCCACTCAATTTCTTGATCAACAGCCTCAGTGGTCATCTCGCGAATAAGCGCCTCGTCAAATATTTCAGGGAATTCTTTTTTGATTTCACGCAAGATATTGGCAAAGATGGTAATGTGAGTGACCTCATCTCGACGAATGTAGGCAATCATGCGCCCGGTGGCGAGCATTTTCATGCGATCCACAAGAGTATCGAAGAAGGCAAAACCGTTGTAGAAGTAGATAGATTCAAGAAGGAAGTTGGCTACAATACCACGGAAGAATGTCTTGTCACTAGGATTATCAATAAAATCCTGATAAATCTGTCCAATATGGCGGTTTCTTTCGAGAAGGATCTTATCATCCTTCCAGAAGTAGTAGATTTCTTCGCGTTCTTTGCTCTCCACTACTGATTCCAGAATAGTAGCGTAGGATTGAGAGTGAATCGCTTCTTGATAGGCTTGAATAGAGAGGATGAGGTTCACTTCTGGAGAAGTTATGTAATCGGCGAAGTGAGGGAGGTTGACGGTCTGAAGAGAGTCAAGAAAGATCAAAAATGAAAGACTCCCCTTGTAGGCACGCTGTTCTTCGGGTGAAAGCTCACTGTGAAAGGCTCGAGCATCATCCTTAAGTCCAGAAACTTTTTCTGGTACCCAGAAATTACCCACCATGACTTGGTACAAGCTTTTTGCCCAGGGGTATTTGGTGGCGTTTAAGTTGAAGAGACCCGTAGTTGAACCTTTGATGATAGTCCTCTCTTCTACAGCATCGGTACCTGTAGGGTTGAAAAGAGGGTTTTTGCTTATAGTTGCCATAAATATATTTTTGTTATCCGCTACAACTTACACAATCTTCTTTGATTTCACCAGACAAACTTCGTACGTAGTAGACAGTTTTGATGCCATCTTGCCAAGCCTTGATGTAGTACTCATAGAGTTGAGCTGGACTGACTTTGGCGGGATCTATCATCCATTCGAAGCTGATAGACTGGTCTACCCATTTGTAGACTACTCCAATCATACTAATGACATCATTCATATCCATGTGGACGTACTCTTTGTAGTACCAGAAATTGTCTTTAGAAAGCTTCGGAGCGACGCGGAGTGTTGGAGCTGAGAGGTTAGTTTCTACGAAGTAGCGCTTGTAGATAGGGAGAAGAGCCGCAGTTGTACCCACTACCCCAGCAGTTGAGGTGTTTGGAGCGGGGGCGGTGTGATAGGCAAAGCGGGTACCATAGGCTTTCATATCAGCAAACAGGGTTTTCCATTCTTCACCACGAGCTGTATTCTCGACAAACCACTCTTCAGGGCGTCCCAAGAGGATGCCCTTGGAATACTCACTGCCTGGGAAAAGTTCATAATGACCACGTTCTCGAGCCAAATCAATAGAAGCTCGGTAGGTATGATAGGCATATTCGGCAAAGAGTAGGTCTACGTCTTCACGAGCAGCTGGTGTATCGTAGGAAATTCTTCGTACAGCAAGATACTCAGCGAGCCCTAGGTAGCCAATACCAATACTACGATAGCGAAGCGCGGTTCTCTCAGCCTCTTTGATTGGATAATAGTTGAGAGTGATAACGTTATCAAGGACTCGAAGTAATACCGGGAATACTTCGCCGATAGTTTTTTGATCGTTTACCTTGGCGATGTTAACTGAGGCGAGGTTACAGACAACGAGATCGCCGGGCTCATAACGGATAACAATTTTACCGTCTTCGATAGTCTCTTCAACAAATTTAGAAGATGAAGTATTCTGGCAAATTTCTGTGCAGAGTTGGGTAGAGTAGATATTGCCAGCGTGTTTGTTTGGGTTGAGACGGTTGACGGTATCACGATAGAACACGTAGGGCATACCAGTTTCGACAGTAGCCTTGAGAAACTTTTTGAAGAGGTCCTTAGCCTTGACGGTTTTTTTCATGGTCATGCGTTCATCCTTCTCAAGCTCAAGATAGAAAGTCTCAAATTCTTCGTTGAAATGGTTTTGCAAACCTCGACCATGAACGTGGTTGATTTCGTATGGATCAAACAAGGTCCAATCACCATCTTCCGCGATACGCTTCATGAAAAGGTCAGGAATAGAAACAGCGGGGAACACATCAAAAGCCTTGGCACGGATATCTCCGGTCTCAGTCTGGAGATCAAGAAAGTCATAAATGTCTAGATGCCAAAAATCTAGCGTGACTGATATAGCACCGAGACGGGCACCAAGCTGGTTCACTGCTACGGCCGTGTCATTGATAACTTTCACCCACGGGTTCACTCCCCCAGACATTCCCTTCACACCACGAATCATACTACCGCGAGCACGAATGTTTCCAAGATAGACACCGACACCGCCACCAAACTTAGAAATCTGAGCCATGTTTTCTACAGCGTGATAAATACCACGAAGATCATCATCAACATTGATCTTGAAACAACTTGATAGTTGATGATAGTTGGTGCGAGAGTTGAGAAGGGTCGGAGTTGGAAGAGAGATGCGTTGTTCCGAACAGTGTTTGTAAATCTTGAGAGCGGTCTCAAGACGAGTCTCAGCTGTTTCTGGAATGGCGAGAAATAGCGCGATAGACTTTTACATTTCCTGAGGCAATTCTTTGGTAACTTTGTTGGGGTTAAGAAGATAACGTTTAATCAACGATACGATAGTTGTGTATTCGTATGTCTCGTCAGTTTCTTTGGAGAGGTGTTTGCCGGCTTCAAGAATATCTTCCTCACTATAGTATTTGTAGAAGTCTTTATAGTAGAGACCTCGCTCAATATAGTCATCAAACAAAGCTTTATAGCTTGCTGGTGAGTAGACATCAGACTGTTCGATATTTCTGTTTTTGAGAGCCTGCTTATAGAGACCGCCAAGAAGAATGCGCGCAGCGACATTTTGCCAAGCAATATTTTCTACTGTCACCAAGTCAATACATGTTTTGACAAGCAATTTTTCGATATCAGAAGTCTGAATATCTTCGATGAGATTTTTTTTGAAAGCTTCCATCAAATCTTCAAAACTACACTCCTCATCAAATTCTTTAGAAGCGCGATTGAATACTACACGGAGTTTTTTGATATCGAAACGTTCCTTAGAGCCATTAGATTTGGTTACCTGAAGAGTATTCTTTTCAAATTCATCTACTAGTTTTTCCATGCGATCCTCACGCTCACGCTTACGATTTTCACGATAGATGATGTAAGATTTAGCAAGTTCAAAACGGTTGGTTTTGACAAGGTTCTGTTCGACAATGTCTTGGATATCTTCTACAGAGGGAGTGCGATTTACAAAAATTTCAGTATAGACATGTTCAATGTCAGCAACGATGAGATTGGTCAGCTCAGGAATAAAACTTTTATCTGTTTCTCCGATTGCATCACATGCGAGAGCAATAGCGTTTTCAATACGAGAGCGGTTGAAGGGAGCGAGTTCTCCATCGCGACGCAGAATTTTTTCGATAGCCATAGTGTTCGAGCCAGAAGGCAGATTAAGGTATTATACTTTTTGTTTTTTATTTTTAGACGAAACGTTTTTCTACGACCGTCCAATCAATGGCATTCATGAAGGTAGTGAGGTAGTCAGCACGCTTGATTCCGTAGTCAAGCATAAAAGCGTGTTCGAAGACATCCATCACCAGAAGTGGTTTGGTACCAGCTAGGTGTCCTAAGTCATGTTCATTGATCCAAGTATTGAATAGCGCGCCAGTCTCTTCATCTTGCACCAGTATTACCCAACCAATACCGCGCATAGCACCCGTTGCTACAAAATCAGCACGCCATGTTTCTATTGAACCAAAAGATTGAGTGAGGGCAGTAGTGATTTTTTCAGAAACAGCCGTATTTTCTTTGCTCATGTTTTCAAAATACAGTTCGTGGAGACGCATGCCATTCCATTCCCATCCAAAACGGCGTTTGAGTTCATTATAGGCTGGAGAGTTTGGTTCTGCCTCAGTCAGTAGTTTTTGGAGGGTATTCGTATTCGTTACGTACCCCTGATAGAGGGTAAAGTGATTGTTGAGGAGAGCGTCGCTCAATCCAGGGAGTCCGAGGAGACCACTGTAGTCTTTTGGTGTGTATTCCATCATATGAAAATGTTTGTTTAGAGTTTTTTAGTGTCTTTTGGACCTCTATTTTTTGAAGCCGTTTTTGTATAATACGAGCCTCGAAAAGGCGTGTCAACTATCCGTTGTTTAAGGCATAAATTCACCCTCTTTTTTTGTTATTTTTCATAAAAACAACTACATATTGTGCTTTTTTGTATATATTAGACACAACTTAAAAATTTAGAGTCGAACAGGAGACTTGCCAAAATCCCCAAAACGTGACACAAGTGAGAGCAGCATACAAGTGACTATTTCATGAATACACCCTATACCTACAAAATTCCCAAAGCCTACTCTGGTGAGCGAGCCGATAAGGTAGTGCGAGTAGCTCTCAAGCGTAAGGGTCTCTGGAAAAATGACTTCACAGGACGGACTTTCTTAACAGCCCTTTTTGAAGCTGGCCAGGTTGCTGTCCTTGGTACCCCGATTGATGCCAGTAAGAGACTGCGTTCGGGTGAGACTCTTCAATTTAGCCTTCCTGATGAAGAGGCTAAGAAACTGGCCAAAGAAACACCTCGTTTTCTGCCAGAAACACTCTACGAGAACGAGTATTTTCTGGTTTTCAATAAACCAGCTTTTATGTCTATGCATGGTGGGGTGGGCATCCGTCAAAATGACTATACTTTTGCTGACTTTTTACGAGAATACTATCCAGCAGTCACTTCTATTGGCGAGTCTCTCGAACGCCCTGGGATAGTCCACAGACTTGATAAAAACACCTCAGGCGTGGTTTTGGTAGCTAAGACAGAAGAATCCTACACCGGCCTCAAAGAACTCTTCCTAGAGAGAAAAATTCACAAAACCTATCTAGCCTTGTGTTACGGCACCTTCAAAGAAAAAGACGGAGTAATCACTTTCCCTATCCGCCGTCAAAAAAGCAGTCTCAAAAGAGAGATCGTACGCTCTAAGACTGGACAAGCTCTTGAGAATGCTAAGAGTGCTATTACCAACTATACCTGTCTGGTTTCTTTTAAGGATGCTTCTCTAGTAATGCTTAAGCCAAAAACGGGACGCATGCATCAGATCAGGGTGCATCTGCAAGCTCTTCACAAGGCTATACTCGGGGATACCCTCTATAGCACCCGTGATTCTCAAAGGGCGTACCCTGATATTAAGCGTCAAATGCTTCATGCTCTACGTCTAGAATTCGATTTTTTGGGAACCAGTTATGTCTTTGAGGCTATGCCAGGAGAAGATTTCAAAGAAGCGACTGAAAGCCTTGACGGATTTCAGGGAAGCGGTTATGATTATGAGGCTTTGAAGAGCCTATTTTCTACTACGAGAGAGTGAGGCTTTTTTATTTCTCAAGTTTGTTTTTCAGAGAAAAATACTTCAAATAAGCCTTTATATCGATATAGAAGCCTAATTTAGTCTCATTTATATTTCGAATGTTATGAACCAAAAACTGATTGCTTTTAATAAAAAACAGCGTCGTGAATTTCCAGAGCTCCCAGAGCTCCAGGCTGGAGACGTGATTAAGGTCTATCGTAAGATCAAAGAAGGCACCAAAGAGCGTATCCAGATGTTTCAGGGTATGGTGATTGCTACCCGTGGTGGTCAGAGTTCTTCTAAGACTATCACTGTGCGTAAAGTAGCTTCAGGAGTCGGTGTAGAGCTGGTTCTTCCTTTGAATTCAACCCAAATCGAGAAAATTGAATTCGTAAAACGAACTACTGCCCGTCGTGCTAAGTTGTACTTTGTACGTGACAAATCAGTCAAGGTATTGAGCCGTAAACTGAAAGAAGTGGCCCTTAAGGATTCTCGTAAGGCCAAGGGAGTAGCGCCTGCTCCAGTAGTAGAAGAAGTGGCAGTAGAGGCCCCTACAGAAGGTGTTGCCACAGAAGTAGAAAACACTGTAGAATAAGTGGGTTCCGGTTAGCATTTGCCCAGGTGGCGGAATTTGGTATACGCGCATGCTTGAGGTGCATGTTCTCGCAAGGGATTGGAGGTTCGAGTCCTCTCTTGGGCACATTATGCGAGTTTGGCATAAAATGTAGTCTTTTACCCCAAACCAAGGCCTCAATTGGTTCTAGGTATAAAATACACAGTGCACATAATCGGCTAGAACAAGCCGGTTTTTTGCTATTTTGAGCCGAAAACCAAGGTTCGAGTAATCCATGGGATCTCTATGTCATCCTGACATAATGCCTAGAGATAGACCCCCCTACCCAATAACCACACTACCTATGGAAATTCCAGCAATATCCCCTCTTATACGTAAGTGGCACCCACAAGCATCAGAAGATGAGCTACGCCTGTATACAGAGGAACTGAGAGCCTTTCTGCGTGCCTGTGTTGAACTCTGTAAGTCAGATAAGGTAGATGACGAAGAGGACTCTGTATAGATAATCGACAACTCTATACAAAGCTGTTACTCTGAATTTGCAATACTCACGGTTCCTTGTAGGCAATTAAGCCATATGGCTTTGGCACCAAACTCTTTCCATAGCGGAACGGCGACCCCCGCTCATGGTGGGCAGAGAGCTTGTTGCTGAGGACCTTTGACGACTGCCCTTTCTATTCACTGTTGTGACGACTCCGCTAGGGTCAGTGGGTGACAGGGTGGACAAAGCGACAAAGGTCGGGGTCGGTAGCGCTGCATCGCTGCCGACCCCTTTTCATTTTATGGTGCTAATTTTGCTCAAATCTTATGGACTAAGGGACGTAGGGATGTTCAAATTCCTATATAGCATCGTCACTTTCCAACAGGGCCAGAACGATTTGCGCCCCCAGCGAATCTCGTGATATAGTATCATCTGCGGTTCGAGGTTCGTCCCGCTGTGGTGCACGTTAATGCACATTTGCATAAAATGCGGCTTTTTGCTGCTCTCAATCAAGACCTCAAATGGTTCGAGGCGCGAAATGTCAGGCGCACATAATCGGCTTGTACAGCCGATCTTTCGCTTTCTAAAGCCAGATATTAGTTCGAGAAACTCGTGTGGTCTGTATGTCAATCACGCATAAAATGACCTCTACAATATCTGAAATCATAGAAATTCTACGCAATGTATCGCGGAAGCCAGCTTGCGTCATTTTGAGCACCATTGTATTATACTAGTAATACAGTTCCTTTTTATCTCCTGAAAACTTTCAGAAATCTCGCGATTTCACCATAGGCCCAGCGTGCGCCGAGTAAGGTGTAGATGAAGGCAATAATTTCCAATGGGTTTGTCCAAGCATACCATCCGGCTTGCCTTACCCCTCCCCAGAGGAAGGCTCCTATAAATTGCAGAACATCGCCATTCATCTGGTGATCGGATTGGGCCATACGATCTGCGACCATTGCGGTGGTTGGCGCTACTGGCGCGGCTAACGCCCCTGAGAGATATTGAAAAAATTTGTAGCTCGTCGCAATCAGAGCGATAAGCCACAGGAGGAAACCAAGCGGTTTCGGCATCGGATTTTTAATCATCATAGCGACCTTTTGCATGGTGTTTGTCAGAGAAATTCGATGTCGATCTGGGGCCAAGGAACGGTAGGACGTTCCTTGGCCCTTTTCATTTTACGGATCCGCCCACCTGCTACACGCGTGAAAATCGATCGGTCTGGGTATAAAAATGGCCGCAGGCGACAAAGCCAGCGGCCAATTAGTCGACGCAGGTTTAACCCACCGCGCCGGCAGCCATTGGACCTCAGGGGTCCAGAAAATCCTAGCCCGGTGGACGTTTCCGATCATTGTTCCTCATCCCATCTCTCAGCGCGGGGTGCGCTCCGCTGACTGTGCCAAATATGCCACACCTCTCAGAAATCATTTCGATAACCCTTGTCATTCCTAACCCCCGAGTCTAATGCCCCTTTCCATTGATTCGCAATGGTGCCCGAAGTGCATCTTCTGAAGGCGAATCAAATCGATCAGTATATATCGCGATCATCTTGATTCCGCAAACGCTCTCTTGCACCGTCCACCATTTTTCCTTCCAATCGGCGAAATACGGACAAAGGGATGTAGGGAGGTAGAAATCTTCAGATGGCATCGTCACGTTCCAACAGGGCCAGAACGATTTGCGTCCCCAGTGAATCTCGTGATATAGTATCATCTGCGGTTCGAGGTTCGTCCCGTTGTGGTGCACAGTGAAGAATGAAACAATTTGTGCAAGCATGGGCAATTAGCTCAGTTGGTTAGAGCACCTCGTTTACACCGAGGGGGTCAAAGGTTCGAGTCCTTTATTGCCCACAAAGAAGTTCTGCCGAGGTAGCTCAGTGGTAGAGCAGAGGACTGAAAATCCTTGTGTCGGCAGTTCGATCCTGCCCCTCGGCACAGAAAGGGTAGAAAGGTGTGGAGAACTACTGTATAAGTACCTTTTCTGACAGTTATACAGCAGTTATAAAGCTAAAATGGGACTGTAGCTCAGTTGGTTAGAGCAGGCGGCTCAAAAAGTTCATTGTAAATTATGTTGAGGGTTGTGGATTTCTGCATGACAATTACAGCAGATAAGGATACATTTTTGAACCTCCGAGTCTATTCGTTCTTGTGTTCGATTAGATAAAGACCGTAAGTCAAGTTGAAATTCTTTCTTTTGAGGATGGGTGTGGTGAAAAATAAGTGCGGCTGAATTTTTATTATAGCCACACAGAGAACATTTTCCACCATATTGTTCTAACAGGAGAGTTTTTCTTGCTAGGCCACGAGTTTGCTGGGCTTCATAGGATTGATGAGCCTTATTCTTACACAAGGTAGAGCAAAAGAGAGTCTGCTTTCCAGATAATTCTTTGCCACAGATGCTACAGGTTATGTAACTATTCATAACTCCATGATAACATAAATTGCACGATCTTAGCAGGGCTGCCCGGGGAGTAATTCCCAGGTGATACTCTGTCAAATTCGGGGAAATCTAAATTCGCCAATTGGCGAACATGACAATCCCGAGCCAAGCTCTGAGAGTAATCGAAGAGAAGGTGTAGAGACTAGACGGCAGACACCCTATAGGTTAGGGTGAAGGGATAGTCCAGCTCACAAATTTGAAAGAAGTTGCGAAAGCAATAGTGAGAAGCATAACCGCTTGGTCGTTGGTTCAAGTCCAACCAGTCCCACAGAAGTGATAGAATAGATTACAAATAGAGCACAGTGTCAATCAGAGTACAAAGCGGGCTTGTCCGCCGAAGACTTTGCGAAGGCGGGTATCGTATAATGGCTCTTACACGTCCTTGCCAAGGATGAGATAGGGGTTCGATTCCCCTTACCCGCTCAAAAAAGTAAGACCGTCCTTCATGGGCGGTTTTGCTTTTTCTGGGTAAGCAAGGAATCGAACGAGAAAAGGGTCGGAAAAACATTTTTTTCAGTTGAAGGAGAGCAGTCACGAGCGTGTCGAGTGGCGCTGAGAATCGTGGGTTCTCAGAGTGCAGCTGAAAGCGAGCAGTTCATTCCCCCTACCCGCTCATAGAAGCAAAAAACACCTAAGTAAATGGTGTTTTTTGCTTTATATAAGCCAAATAGTACGGTTTTGGTATTGACAAAAATACAAAAGTATGCTAACATCACTGGTTGAGTTAACTTCGGTTACTTGACTCATCAGTCCCTCGGGACACGGTGACTTAGCCATAAAGACACTTTATGACATATCGAAAAGAACTTCTTTTCGTAGCCATAGTCAGTATTACAGGATTTTTTGCTCAAACGAGTATCGTAGGAGCTCAAAGCACTGAATTGCCACTTATACAGAGTTATAACTATTCACAGGATCCGTATCTTCTCGAATGGACATTCAAGAATGATACCAACAAGGCTCCTGCTGAAGAAAAGGTTCTCTCTTTTGAGGACAAAACCCTTGCTCATTGGAAAACGAAGCAAGCAGCCCTCTGGGAAAAACTTTCACAAGAATCTTTCACTATCAATGCTTCTGCTTATACAGCAGCCGCTGATGAATGTGGTAAGTCTGATGGTATTACCGCCTCAGGACTCAAGGTGACTCCAAAACGTACCCTTGCTTGTCCTAAAGAATTTCCTTTTGGTACCAAAATCAGTATCGAAGGAATGGGTGAGTACCGTTGCGAAGACCGCGGAGGTGCTATCAAAGGAAACCACTTTGATATCTATGTGAAGACCAAATCAGAAGCTTTCGCTTTTGGACGTCAGCATCTTAGTGCCCAAGTGGTGGACTAACCAAACTACCTCCCTTCTGGGAGGTTTTTTGTTGACGCTCACTCTTCTATGTAAGGGAATGTACCCATTGTCTTTAGTACAAATTCAATATATAATTGCAGTATACAATATAACCTCTTGTATGGGGATAAAGTATGCTGTTAATAAAAACTTTTTTAAGAAATGGACTCAGGAAATGGCGTACACTCTGGGGTATCTTTATGCTGATGGTAGTATGGAAGATGCATCTTATATTAGAGGTAAATATATTCGAGTATCTAGCGTAGAAAGAGAGAATATTAAAAAGATTAAAACGTGGCTTGACTCAGAGCATACGATAGTGCCACAAAAACCAACAACTGATAATGGAAAGGTAAAATATTTACTTAGAATTGGAAGTCATGAGATTTACAATGATCTTATAAAATTGGGACTCTACCCGAACAAATCATTAACGATAAAATTTCCAAGTATTCCAAAAAAGTACCTCGCACACTTCATAAGAGGGTACTTTGATGGTGATGGTTGTGTTCGTGTAGCAACAAGAAAAGGAATAATCCAAAAGGTTGTTATTAGTAAGCTCGCATCAGTTTTTACCTGTGGAAGTAAAGAGTTTTTGGAAGGTTTAGCATTAGCAATTTCGCAAGTTACTGATGTAAAAAATACTAAAATATATAATGGGCATAGATCGTATATGTTATCTTATTCAACTTCTGATAGTGTAGAGCTTTTTAAGTTTATGTATGGAAAAGTGGAGAGAGATGTCTACCTTGAAAGAAAGGTTGCCATTTATGCACGGTACTTTGAGCTAAGGCCCCAGAGGCTTGATAAAAAGATAAAAAGCATACTACAATACCTTAGCTAAAGAAATAGATGGTCCGATGGCCGAGTGGTGAGGCACAGCTCTGCAAAAGCTTGCACGGCGGTTCGATTCCGCCTCGGACCTCAAAAGATTAGTAAATATGGGTCGGTGGTGGAATGGTATACACGCGACACTTAAAATGTTGTGCCCTATGGCTTGAGGGTTCGAGTCCCTCCCGACCCACAATTTTATGAAAGAAACTAACTTAAATACTTACCCGGTTATTGGAATGAGTCCGGGTAATAGTTATTTTCAGGATGAGACAGTTGTTTTTCTCCTGAAAAAAGTGGTGAATCAATTTGGCAAAACAGGAGTGCTTATTCCTGATGTTCCAGCTATTGCTACCTATAGAGCTCTTGGTTATAGTGAGAACCGTGCTCGTAGAGATAAGGCTATTCCAAAAGGTAATGCTCTCCGTAACAAAGTCAGCCGCGCTATGCAGGAACTTGGTTATGATGACTCTCAAGTGAAAGTGTTTGATTGGACTCGGGATATTGAATCAGAAGAACTGTATGCCGAAAAGCTAAGAAGGGTAGAAGATTTGTATGAAAATAATAATCTGTTTCAACAAGCTATCAGATTAGCGACGAAAGAGGTTCTTTTGACTTCAGACCAAGAAGCGTCAGAGCTAGAAGTAGCTATTGATATAGCGGTCCACTACATTCTCTCAGAGTTTGCCTGTCTAGAGTTTCTCCCAAAGTATTTAGGGGTTCCAAAAATCAATTACATTTATCACAAAAGATGGCCGGTATTTGAGAAGTATATTGCTGGTGACTTTGACCAGATATCAAAACCATATCTTGGTTTTCTACTAATAAAAAAAGAGTCTTAGAGACTCTTTTTTTCTATCTGTTTCACCAGTTTTGGAACTTTCAGAAAATCTTCTATAAGTGTTTCGCGCATGCTGCCGTTATAGAGAGCAGCAGCGGGATGATAGAGAGCGAAGAAGACACACTCCCCTAGTCCAGGAGTACTCCGTCTAAAGGCTGTGCCATGAACTTCAGATATTTTGACATCAGGGATGAAGTGATTGAGTGAGTAGCGACCAAGAGTGACGATCACTATGGGACTGATGCTAGAAATTTCTTCGTGAAGCCAACTCTTACAAGCAGATATTTCTTCTGGAGTAGGATCACGGTTTTCTGGCGGACGATATTTGACGATATTAGTGATGTAGATGTCTTCTCTTTTGAGATTGGCACGTGCGAGCATTTCGTCTAAGAATTTTCCAGCAGTACCGACAAAGGGTACACCAGTTTCATCCTCCTTTTTACCAGGGGCTTCTCCGATGAATACAATACGAGCTTCAGGGTTACCACTGCCAAAGACAGCTCGAGCAGCTGTTTTTTTGAGTTCACAAGTATTCTGCTCTGCATGTCGAGTATGGAGAGCTAAAAGTTTTTCTACTTGAGTCATGCTTACAGTATAGCAAAACCAGCACCTGTCTCTACGAGACGACCAGGCACCTCAAAACCACTCGCCAGGTGGTGTCCTCCCCCACCAAACTGGTGGGCGATGCTAGAGACATCCACCCCATGGTGATCCATAGAGCGAAGACTACCTCTTACGGTGTATTCGTCTCGTTCGGACAGTACGAGGGCAAATTTGGCGTCTGGGATAGTACTGAGTATTGAAGTGAGCTGATAGATGTCTTCACGGGAAGCTTGGCACTGTTCAATCTCTTCGCGCGTAACGGCTGTGACAAGCATACCGTTAGTGCTATAGAGACGAGCTTTTTCAATAGCTCTCCCCCATAGGCGGAGCGCGCCGATATTTTGATGAGCAAAGATAATCTGAGAAATTTTTTCTAGAGGAGCGCCTTTTTGCATCAGAGTAGAAGCCATCTCCATGACTTGCGGGCTGACTTTCGAGTGCTTGAATCCCCCGGTGTCAAAAACCAGACCAGCGAGCATATAAGTAGCCATGGGCTTGGTGATACGAGCGCCTGTTTGTTTCAAATACAAATACAAGAGTTCTGAAGTAGAGGAATAGTCTTTATCGATGATGACTACATCACCATGTAGTTCTATGTCTGGATGATGATCCATCAGCACGACGACCTGATCATCATGTAGCTTATCTCGAAAAAGATGAAATCCCCTATCTACACTATCAAGAGCCAAGACCGCATCGAATTGCTCTAGGTTGAGAGAGTCAGGATGAACAAACTCTTTTTTGCCAAGAGGAAGCAAGACTTCTGGGAAAGGGTCATAGCAAGCAATGGTAACATTTTTCCCGAGAGCCACAAGGTGTTCTTGAAGTGCGCTATTGGAACCAACTGTATCAGGATCTGGTCGAGTGTGAGCAACGAGAAGAATATTTTTTGCTTGCGCAATTACGTACTCAAGAGTTTTGAATTCAGAAGAATAATTTTGCATATTAGTCGAGAGAAAGGAGAATTTTTTCTACGGCGTCAGCATTGAGTCCGGTGGCGTCAACTTCAAAATGGAGCCGAGGCAGCGGTTTCATGTACAGTTTACCGTGAACAAAGCGTTCTAGCTTAGAAATTTCTTTTTTGAGAGTGACCTCTACATAGTGAACCTCACTCTCAGGGAAAATACTGACAGAAAAATAAGCATGACGAAGATCTTTAGTCACACGCAGCTTAGTCACTGTAGCGATAACGCCAGGCTTAAAGCTCACCTCTTTGGTAAGAGCCTCGGCGATTAGATCTCGCAAAAGATCGTTAACTTTAGTGATACGAAGTGACATCTGTTTTTGGTTAGTAACGAACCAGTCTAGCACGGTAAGCCAAAAAAAGAAAGAGTTGACTTTGAAGAAAGTGCCCCCACCAGGAATCGAACCCAGATCTCTCCCTTAGGACGGGATAGCTCTAT
>CAZLQC010000013.1:0-24017 GCA_964561695.1 uncultured Bdellovibrionales bacterium | reverse complement strand
CGATGAAATAGTTTCGGGGTAATAAAAAATGTCTGAAGAAAAAATCAATACTGAGCAAGAAAACATTGATACTTCTTATCGAGCCCTACAAGGAGATTTTGAAGAGCAATCAAAAGAATACGAAGAGCAGGTAGCGGATTACAAGGGTCGTTTGGAAAAATATAACAACGAGGTAGAGGACTTCAATACCCATGGTGATGCGACGAAAAGTGATAGTGACCGACTCAAGCAAGAGGCTAAGGATCTCAATAAGGAGGCTACCGTAATAGAAAAAAAGAGATTAGCCTTGAATAGTCTGGCTGGCCGTTTGAACGGTCTGGCTGGCAAGGAACAGAAAATAGTGGAACAGTATAACAGTCAGGTAGAAAGTTTTGCAGAACGTTTTCAGGGAGAAGGAGTTTTTGATCAGGGAGAATACGGAGACAAAGAGCTGAATGTCTATCAGTATAAGACAGAAACAGACTTGGTTCTCGTACTTGCCCATGAATTCGGGCATACTTTAGGACTTGATCATGTAGAAAATAAGGCATCACTCATGTACTACCTCATGGGAGAACAACCCAAAGAAAGAATAGCCTTAACGAAAGAAGACCAACAGGCTTTCAATCAGTTTTGTAGTCAGCCACTGAGCCTGTATCCAACGAGTATCAAAGAAATATTTCGCTTCACGAAAGAACGTGTCCTTCGTACCTTAGCGTATGAATAAAATCATTTGGGGGACAGGGCTACTTCTGCTCTTACTTTCTGGAATTTGGCTTTTGCAGAGAGGCTATCTTTTGAAACCACATGACATTCAGGTAGAGCCGGTAGCTGATGTAGAGCGGGTTACACCAGAGCCAGCACCGATACCGAAATCCGTACCAGTAGAGGTACCGGTAAAACAAGAAGAGCCAAAAGTGAAACGGGATCCTTTCAAGACGCCCTTTATTGTTCAGGCTCCGAATAGCGAGTGGGATAATCCCTTATTTGAGAATGCCTGTGAAGAGGCGAGTCTCTTGATGGTAGCGAGTTTGTTTCGAGGTAACACCACGATCTCACCAGCAGATACGAGAGAGGAGTTATTGGCCTTGGCAGGCTACCAAAAGAAACAATTCGGACACTCGGTTGATACGTCTGTGGCAGACACTCAAATGCTACTCACAGAGTATTTCGATATACGAGACAGCAAAGTGATAGAAGCAAAGAATGCAGAAGAGCTCATTTCTTTACTGAGCGAAGATACTATTCTCATTGTCCCAGCTGATGGTCAGAAGCTTGGTAATCCATTTTTTACCCCACCGGGGCCTATCAATCACATGCTCGTGATACTGAGATATGATGCCAAGACTCAAGAATTCATCACCCATGATCCAGGCACCAAAAGAGGCGCCTTGTATCGTTATCAGGCCGATATCCTCTGGAGCGCCATCCGTGACTATCCTACAGGCGCTACTCATCTTCCAAATAACAAAAAAGAGAAACGCATGATAGCCGTCCCTCTAGAGCAGTGATTTTTTCTTGACACGATTGAAAAAACCTGCTTTAATAAAGAGTCGCATAAATGAGCTTTTTTAGCCTCATTTTGATGGCCAGCAAAAGCCGTTGCTCCGTAGGAGCTCTTTCCAACACTTCTTAACTTACAGGATAGGTTGGCTCGCAAGTGAAGACATGTTTTTACGTGTATTATCTTGCCGTTTTTTGCAAGATAATATTTTAGTAGAACTAACATCATGTCAGCACCTATTACTCGTGGCAAGCGTTCGCGCACCGTGTCACCCGGAAAGAAGAAAGTCCTCCTGAACAAGCGTCGCGGGGAAATTAAACATAAGAAGAAACAGGGGAAGATCGGATTTGATCTAAAGCGTATTACCAAGGGAGAGGTTTCTGAGGGAGATCTTCCGGTAATCGAGAGTCCAGTAGTTCATTTTAATGATTTCAATCTGGATGCCCGTATCAAGCAAAATATTGAGCATCGTAAACTCATTCATCCAACCCCTATCCAGGGTCTGACTATTCCAGTCATCCTTGAAGGACGTGATGTCATTGGAGTAGCCAACACGGGTACTGGTAAAACAGCAGCCTTCCTGTTGCCTCTTATCGACCGAACACTGAAGAATCCTAAGCATCGTACTATCATCATTGCTCCAACTCGAGAATTGGCTGAGCAGATTGATCGAGAACTTAAGTTGTTCACACATGGACTACGAATGGGTTCAACTGTCTGTATTGGTGGCAAGTTTCTCGATGAGCAGATGCGAGGACTCGCTCGTGATCCACACTTTGTAATTGGAACACCAGGACGTCTCCTTGATTTGATTGATCGTAAGAAGCTCGATATTCGTAAGTTTCAGGCCGTAGTACTCGATGAAGTAGATCGTATGCTCGACATGGGATTCCTCAAAGACGTGAAGCAGATGCTTCTGTCTATTGAGAAACCACGTCACTTACTCTTCTTCTCAGCTACCATGCCAAAGATTATTTCTGATTTGGCTCAGCAATTCCTGCACAACCCATTGACCTTCACCGTCAAGCCTCGTGCTACTTCACAAAATGTTATTCAGGATGTGGTACGTGTGAGCAAGAACGATGTCCGTATCGACCTCTTACATCAGATGCTTCTCGACCGTGATTTCATGAAAGTAATCATCTTTGGTCGCACCAAGCGTGGTGTTGAACAATTGGTAAAACAGTTGATTGAGCGAGGATTCAAAGCAGATGCCATCCATGGTGATAAGACTCAATCAGCTCGTAGTCGTGCCCTCAAGCGTTTCACTCGTGATGAAGTGACTATCCTGGTAGCTACTGATGTGGCTGCTCGTGGTCTTGATATTAATGACGTCAGTCATGTCATCAACTACGATATCCCAGAGACCTATGATGACTATGTTCACCGCATTGGTCGTACAGGGCGCGCCGGTAAGAAGGGTCATGCTTTCACTTTTGTCCCAGCAGACTTCGACAAATAATTCTGATTAGCGCCTTGAAAGCCAAAAGAGCTATTGGATAAGAGAAAGTGGTATACTAGAGAATACCGCTTTTTCTTTTGTAAGAGAGTATTAATTTTGATTGAATGACAGAGTATTTTGCTGCAATTGAGCTTTGGTTTCAGGGTTTTGCACTGGTAGTGCCATTGCCCTGGTTTGTCTTTATTGGCTCAGCCCTTGAAGAGCTTATCAGTCTTATCCCAGCCTCTTTAGTGATGGGATTGGCTGGTTCAGTGGCGTTGGTGCGAGGGTACAGCATTTTCTATCTGGTATTTCTAGCCTTCATTGGTAATATAGCGAGACTGTTGGGTGCCTATCTCTATTATTGGCTCGGTGACCGTTTGGAGGATATTCTCATACCCTACGTCAAGAAGTTTTTGGGAGTGGGCCACGAAGAAGTAGAGGGTCTTGGTCAGCGTTTTAGCGGACACCACTATCGTGATGGAGTAGCTCTCTTTTTCATGAGAATGACGCCATTTTTTCCTGTCACGGTGACCTCGATAGCTTGTGGAGTTATTAAGATGAATCTGAAGGTTTATTTGACAGCCTCTTTTTTGGGGAATTTTTGTAAAGATTTCCTCTTTCTCACGGTGGGGTATATCGGGCTAGCTTCTATGAAACACGCCTGGAAGCCGGTGCAGGACTACAAGTGGTATGTAGATGTTATTGTCTGGGTTCTTATTGGAGCCCTCTTTGTGACGCTTTATCTTCATCGCGGAAGGGGGAAGAGGTTTCTTCAGGCATGTCGCCGAGGCTATATCAATCTGTTCAAATAAAGAGCTATGTCTGTCTTTCAGATAAAATCTAAATACCAGCCAGCAGGGGACCAGCCTTTGGCTATTCAGTCACTTATAGATGGCTATCATGCTGGCCATGATAAGCAGACGCTTTTAGGGGTGACCGGCTCAGGTAAGACCTTCACCATGGCCAATGTCATTCAGAGTATCGGCAAGCCTACTTTGGTCATCGCTCACAATAAGACTCTAGCCGCTCAGTTGGCTCAGGAGTATCAGGAATTTTTCCCAGATAACGCGGTGCATTATTTTGTCTCGTACTATGACTACTACCAACCAGAAGCCTATCTGCCAGTTTCTGATACCTATATCGAAAAAGATGCTCAGATCAATAAAGAGATAGACCGTCTGCGTCATGCTTCCACTCAGTCACTTCTTACGCGGAGTGATGTTATTATCGTAGCTTCTGTTTCGTGTATCTATGGTTTGGGAAGCCCAGCTGAATATGAAAAGAGCAACCTGCGTTTGGAAATAGGTATGCCTCTGGGTCGGAGTGAGCTTCTACACAAGCTCGTGGGTATATTTTTTGAACGTACCAATGCAGATCTTAACCCTGGCCAATTTCGGAGCATGGGTAACCGAGTAGAGATCATGCCTATTTCTGAGAAGTATATTTATTTAATTGAAATCATCGGTGGGGCGGTGGGTCGTATCACTAAGCTCAACCCGGTCACTCAGGAAATCTACAGTGAAGAAAATGCTATCTTTCTTTTTCCAGCCAAGCACTTCGTGGCCAACAAAGAAGAACAAGAACGAGCGGTAGTGTCTATTCGTCATGAGCTCGGAGAGCGTCTCAAGGAATTAGAAGCTGAGGGCAAGCTCTTAGAGGTAGAACGTCTCAAGCGACGTACCAACTACGATCTAGCCATGATTCAGGAGATCGGTTACTGCAATGGTATTGAAAACTATTCTCGCCATCTCTCGGGTAAGCTCCCTGGTGAGCCACCAGAGACGATTCTTTCTTATTTTCCACATACCGCCGACGGCAAGCCGGACTTTCTGACTATTATTGATGAGTCACACGTTACCTTGCCACAACTTCGAGGTATGTATGCTGGTGATCAGTCGCGCAAGAAGACGCTCGTAGAGTTTGGTTTTCGTTTGCCGAGCGCTCTCGATAACCGCCCGTTACAGTTTGAGGAGTTTCTACCACGTATAGACAAGGTTATCTTTACCTCAGCTACACCAGCTGACTACGAGCGTACCGAAAGTGGTAATATTGCCGAACAAGTGATCCGTCCGACGGGTCTCGTAGATCCTGAGGTAGAAGTTAAAGGTATTCTGCCAAATGATGCGATAGGTTACCATGGTCAGATTCAGGATTTTATTACTCAAACAGAGATTGAGATAGCCAAGGGAGGACGGGTGATAGCTACTACTTTGACCAAAAAAATGGCTGAGGATCTTAGTCGTTTCTTGAAGGAAAAGAATATTAAGGCTGAGTATCTCCACAGCGACGTCAAAACCATTGATCGTATCAAGATTCTGACCCAGTTTCGTAAGGGAGAGTTCGATTGTCTCGTAGGAGTCAATCTTCTTCGTGAAGGTCTTGATCTACCAGAAGTGACATTTATCGGTATCCTTGATGCTGATAAAGAAGGTTTCTTGCGTTCTGAGACTTCCCTTATTCAGATTATTGGTCGTGCTGCTCGTAACTCCGCTGGTCATGTGACTTTGTATGCTGACCGCATGACCAACGCCATGCGTAATTCGCTCGATGAGACCAATCGTCGCCGTATCAAACAACTCGCCTATAACAAGGAGCATGGTATCACACCAACGACTATTCTTAAGAACATCAAAGATATTACTGAGCAGTTGGAGAGTGATCATGATAAGGCGGTGCGAGCGAATGTCTTACTCGATGAAGAGGTTTTCCAGAATAACCCAGACAAACTCTTTGAGCTCAAGAATCAGGAGATGCAAAAAGCCGTAGAACAACTTGATTTTGAAACGGCCGCTATTATCCGTGATGAAATCCGTGCCTTGGAAGCCAAAGTGGCTAAGAATAAGAAAGCTCAGCCAAAAGTCAAAATCACTAGAGTAAAGGCCAAACGGCACTAAGGAAAAGAGGAAAGAAATATAATTTTCTCAGCATAAGACAAAAGTGGTATACTAGAGAGACCAATATCTAACAAATAAAAAACTATGGACCGTCAAAAAATGCTCCTTGGAGCGCTGAGCGCTGTCATAGTATTAGCTGCTCTGGTGTTTGTTTATCAACACCAAAGCATGAAGAATGCTGATACCATGATACCTACCATGATGAAGAAAACAGAAACTCCGAAGCCAATCCCTACCACAGTGGATGGGATAACTGCTGAGATTGAGAGTGAAGCGAGGCTTGACGAGGCAGCCCTTGAGGCAGAGGTAACTGCTGAAACTGGAGAAGTCCAGGAAGATAGTGAGACCCTTAATAATTTAAGTGAATCTTATGATGAAAACAGTCTATAAAGTATTTTCTTTTATCGTGATTGCTTCTACAGCTCTCAGTCCGCTGACTGTTTTGGGTATGAGTGGTAGCGGAGAGGATGGTATGGGCGGTAATCGTGAGAATCGCATGGAGAAGCGAGAACAAAACCGTGAGGATCGCATGGAAAATCGTCAAGAAAGGCGTGAGGATCGCATGGAAAACCGTGAGCAGAAAATGGAAGAACGTCAGGATAGGCGAGAAGAAAACAAAGAAGAGCGTCAAGCTAAATTTTGTGAACGTTTTACTGAACATGCATCCAAGATTGGTGAACGCTTAGATGATCGTAGCGAGAAATTTACTGAGCGCAAGGAAAAACGTGCGACTAATATTGATGAGCGTCGTACTAAGCGTACAGATAATTTGGAGGAAAAAAGAAATGAAGGAGCTGAACGTCGTCAAGCTATGTACGCCCGTCTTCTTGAGCGAGCTGATACCGATGCCGAAAAGGCAGCTGTAGAAAAATTCAAGACTACGAGTGAGGCAGCCGTGGCTGCTCGTCAGGCATCAGTAGATAAAGCTATCAGTGACTTTCGTGCTGGAGTCGACGCTCTTATTGCCGGACGTAAAGACGGTTTTGGAACGGCTCGTGATACTTTCAAGAGCAAGGTAGAGACAGCTGTGAGTAAGGCTAAGAGTCAGTGTGAGAGTGGTACCGATGTGGCCACGGTTCGCTCTGATTTCATGGCTTCTATGGAAGCTGCTCGTAAGACTCTTCAAGATACTCGTCAGAATACCGATAAGATTGGGGACAATATCAAGGCTCTCGCCGAGACTCGTAACGCCACTATCAAAGCGGCTAAAGAAAAATTTCGTAGCACGATGGAGGCAGCTCGCAAAGAATTGAAGACAGCCTTTGGTGAGGGAGAAGATACTGAAGATGACTCCGCCGAAGAGGGAGAATCTCAGGAATCAACCCGAGAACCAATTCAGTAAGAGTAGCTATTCTTGATCATCAAAAAAGCCTCTATCTTGCTTATATAGAGGCTTTTTTATCAGGAATCCCACTCTTGAGTAGAGACCTTTTTTATGTTAGAGTAAAGCACTATGACAAGCCCCACCAAACGAGTCAATAAGCACCAAAACATCAATCCTAGTGATGAGATTATAGTTCGCGGTGCCCGTACTCACAACCTGAAGAACATCACCGTGGCTATGCCTAGGAACAAGATGGTGGTATTTACTGGACTTTCTGGGTCGGGCAAGTCTTCGTTGGCTTTCGATACTATTTTTGCTGAAGGTCAGCGTCGTTATGTGGAGTCACTTTCTGCCTACGCACGTCAGTTCTTAAACACCATGCAAAAGCCGGAAGTGGATGAGATCGTCGGTCTTTCTCCAGCTATCTCTATTGATCAGAAATCAGCCAGTCGTAACCCGCGTTCAACCGTGGCGACGGTCACTGAAATCTACGATTACCTCCGTGTATTGTTTGCTCGCGTGGGTCGACCGCATTGTCTTGAGTGTGGCCGGGAGATAGAGCGTCTTTCTACAGAAGAAATGCTTACTATTGTCCGTGAAAAGGTGGCCAAAGCTGGTAAGAAGAAAACCAAAGAGGCTATTCCTCTTATCATCACAGCACCAGTAGTCCGTGGTCGTAAAGGGGAGTACTATCAACTTCTCTACAATGCCCTTGGCCGTGGTTTTAGTGAGATTTTTCTTGACGGAGTGCGCAAGAGCTTACGTGAACAGGTCCTACTTTCTAAAAACAAGAAACACGATATTGATTTTATTGTTGATGAGATTTGGTTAGATGAATTTACGACATTTCCAGAGACTTCTGGTGAGCGTCTCTCAGAAGCAGTGGAGCGTGCGCTCGAAGAAAGTGATGGGTTGGTGCGTGTACATATCGGCAAGGAAAGTTTTTTGTTGTCTTCCAAGTTTTCTTGTCCGTACGATGGCTTTTCTTACCCAGAGGTAGAGCCACGTCTTTTTTCTTTCAACTCTCCGTACGGAGCTTGTCCAGATTGTAATGGTCTCGGGACCAAACACTTTTTTGGGAGTGACCCATGTGAGACGTGTCACGGCACGCGTCTTCGCGAAGAGGCTCTTCATGTCAAAGTAGGAGGGAAGAATATCGTGGATCTGACCAGCATGATGATTGACTCTACCTACCAGTATTTTGAAACTCTGACCCTGACAGATCGTGAAGCGCAGATTGCCTCGGTCGTTCTTCGTGAAATTGAGAGTCGTCTCAAATTTCTCCTAAACGTGGGTCTTAACTACCTAACTCTCGACCGTCGTGCCAATACTCTCTCAGGTGGAGAAGCCCAGCGTATCAGGCTCGCGAGTCAGCTCGGATCACAACTCGTCGGTGCCCTTTATGTCTTAGATGAGCCAACTATCGGTCTTCATCAGCGTGATAACGAACGTCTTATCGAGACCCTCCAAGCACTTCGTAATCTGGGTAATACGATTATTATTGTTGAACATGATGAGGATACTATTTTTGCCTCTGACTATATTGTAGATATTGGCCCTGGCGCAGGTGTGCATGGTGGTGAGGTGGTTGTTTCGGGCTATCTCGATGATCTCCTCTTGGCACCCAAAAACAAATCAGGTTCATTGACCCTGGCCTATCTGCGTCATGAAGAAAGCGTACCTACTCCCAAGACTCGACGGACTAAGGAAAAAGGCGAACTCAAGATTCGTGGCGGGCAGTTGTTCAACATCAAGAACATGAATATAGATATTCCTCTAGGGCGCTTCAATGTGATCACAGGGGTATCTGGATCGGGTAAGTCGACCCTCATGTACGAGATTATCCATGAAAATTTGAAGAATCGTTTTGATCGTCGCTACAAATCTAATAGGGTAGTCAATTGCAAGTCTTTTGTGGGGACCGAATATTTGTCACGAGTAGTGATGATAGATCAGAGTCCTATTGGTCGTACCCCACGATCAAATCCAGCCACCTACACTGGTATGTGGACGCATGTTCGAGATCTGTTTGCATCGAGCGAAGAAGCGCGAGTGCGTGGCTGGAAGCCAGGAAGGTTTTCTTTCAATCGTCCTGGAGGACGTTGTGAGACCTGTGAGGGTAATGGATTTATTGCTGTTGAAATGCACTTCTTACCGACAGTATATGTGCCTTGTGATATCTGTGATGGCAAGCGCTTCACCAAAGAAACGTTGGAAATTCGTTATAAGCACAAAAATATTTATGAAGTGCTCGAGATGACTATCGAAGAGGCCTTCTCATTTTTCGCTGATATCCCAGCTATTGCTGACCGTTTGAAGACATTGAACGAAGTCGGTCTGGGTTATCTCAAGCTTGGTCAATCTGCCACCACTCTGTCCGGTGGCGAAGCTCAGCGCGTAAAAATTTCTTCCGAACTGTATCGCCAACATGTAGAGCGTACCATCTATCTTCTCGATGAACCGACTATTGGACTGCACTATGAAGATGTGAAGAAATTGATTGAGATTCTTGATCGTTTGGTGGCTAAGGGGAATACACTGCTGGTTATCGAGCACAATATGGACCTCATCAAATCAGCCGACTATATCATCGATATTGGCCCTGAGGGAGGTATTGGCGGTGGCGAGATAGTGGCTACTGGTACACCAGAAGAAGTAGCTCGTAAGACCTTTTCGTATACAGGGAAATACCTGAAGAAAGTGTTGGGCAGGAAGTAAGGTACGCTCTTGACGAAACCTATAGACCTGGTAGAGTATATGGGTTCTGAGATTGGTCAGAACAGGAGAGAAGTAGGGGATTTTATGGGGAACACCACGAAAGGACGCCTCACGGTGGCGGCAATTGGCATGATAACTGTACTGCTCATTATGAGCATGCTGAATTATCAGCAACAGATGCCTCATCCGTTGTCATCGAAGGACGTCTCTCAGCCTCAGAAGGAATAACAATTTCACATCACCCTTTCGCCTGGTTGGGGCCGTCTCGTTTGAGCGGCCCCTTATTTTTTACCTTATTCAGGCCTCTCTTTCATTTTTGGAGAGTTCCGCGTATACTCTAAGCGTTAGGTAAACATACCCAACAAAAGGAGAGTAGAGATGAAAGGACTTGTGATATTCGTGTTTGGATTGAGTGCTATTGGCGGCGGTATGTATGCTGCCAATATCGGCGGTGTTCAACAGACGGTCGGTGTGAATAAGCCGAAAGTTGAGCCTACTCCAATCACCTTCAAGACTGATTCCAAAATCAATATGGTGAAATGGCGCTTTGCTGTTGAACCTACTGCGGATAAGCTTCCTGAAGGTGGACTCCCCAAACTTCCAGTCAATCTGGAACCTGGTAAATCTCAGACGGTTGATGTTGCACCTTACTTGAGGCTTCAGCCGAATCACTGCCTCATGACAATCACCGTTGGCACATTGTTGTCTTCGGAGGAAGCCAAGAAGGCTGGTATGCCTTATCGTGAGTCCGTCGTGACACACGACATATGCAAGCAAGGACCGGTCGTAACGCTTGGGTTTTCCCAGGCGAACAAATGACCCAACCCTGTCAGCCACCACCTCAGCCCCGATGTTCTCTTTACGGAGAAACTCGGGGCTTTTGACTTTAGAGAAGGCATCTTGTAGGCTGAGGAAAATGGTTGACTTAACAAGGAAAGGGGAAGGGAGATGTCTTGTAAAAAGATTTTGCTGGGAACTTTGTTCGGGGTAGCGCTTACTTCTTGTCAGGCTTCTGATAAGAAAGAAGAAACCAAGGATCAACTGACAGTCTTGAGAAAGAATGTCATTATTGCCTTGGTGAATGAAACGCAATTTATCATCACTCGAGTGAGGGTGTTACGGAAGTATGGCGTTGATGATGCGGGAGAATTTCAGTATCAAGAAGTTGCAAATATTAAGATGCAACTGAGACCGAAAAGCACTACCATCATCAATACTTCCACGGTGACATGCGCGCTGTCTGTTGAAGTGCATTATTCAGAAGCGCCACCAGAAACATTTATCAACAACTACTGTAACAACATGTCACTCATTCTCAAACCCAAAAGGACAGCGATTATCTCTGTTGCTAGTGTTTGAAATCTGAGATTGCGGAAAGGAGAGGGCGCCATGTTAGCAAAATGGATATTTGGGATATGTGTAGTATGGCTTCTTGGCAGTTGCGCTACACTCACAGGGCTCGGCGTTGTTAGTAGGGTCGCTACGGAGCGCTACCAATTACGTATCGTCAATCGTACACAGGGGCAGGTCATTTCTCTTTTTGAACGGTCAAAATTTTTGACCAGAAGGGACAATAACTACATCAAGGGAACAGTTATCTTGTCTGGTGGTAACATCATGGTGGCTATCAATGATCCGGTCATGGTCACTTGCCAGCGTGAATTGTATGCAGAAGTCTTAATTGGTCAGCAGAGTTACTTCTATGGCTGGGAACCAATTGATATATGCAAAACAAACGAGCTTGTCCTCGAGCCACTGGCGACGCCAGAATGGGCAGCCCCTACGGAAGAATTTCCGGAACTCAAGACGACTTCGCTTTGGCGGGGTCGTTTTTTCTTGACAAAACTCAAAAAATCAGTATGATAGTAGAGTCATTCTGACCATAAGGCAAGGGGAAATAGCGTGAAAAAGGTTCTTTGGGTACTTTTAGGGGGAGCTTTGATAAGTCTTCCGACCGCCTGTAAGTCTGATGCAGGTCTGACTGAACTCGTCATCAATAATGCCACCACGGATGATGTCATCCTTGGGGTGTATAACATGCAAGCTCTCGTTGCGGGTTCTCCGCAACCCTCACTAGGTGGGGAATTCTTGCAGCCAGCTAGCTTGGATGCTATCCATTTCCAAACGGTCGAATATTCTTGTTTTCAGGATTTGGCAGTGAGCCTTCATTCGGGTTCAGGAAAATACCGCTTTTTGTATCTCAACGGCGCAGATCTGTGCGGTGACGACAATCATCCAGCTGAACTGGTTATCTACGATAACAGAATCGAGGTGAGACGTTCTCAATTTCCACGAATCCCGGCAGTCGCCAAATAGCAGACTGATGACCTCAGTCAAAATTCAAAAGGGCTCCAGCAACGTGTTTGCTGGAGCCCCGCTTTTTTATCACAAGACTATTTCTTACCTTTAATGTTTTTGATTTCTGACAGGAGATCAGAGAGCATCAGTTCAATTTTTTCGATACGGGCGACTTCCTCGGCGTGTTCACGGGCATCCTCTTGATCATCCTCCTCGATTTCTTCAGAGAGTTCTTCCACGTCATCAGAAATTTCCTCGACATCTTCTTGCAGTTCATCAATGTCTTTGGAGATCTCTTCCACTTCTTCAGAAATATCTTCCACATCTTCACTGACTTCAGCGATGATTTCACCTTGTTTATTGACGGTCATCTGAATAAAGATAGAGAGATAGATAGCCTCAAGGGAGACTACCGTAGTCAGGATAAGTAGGATAGTTTCGAAGCTATAACCAAATACGTACAAAGAAAAAATACCCACAAAGAAGAGAGTGTGGAGGATGAGGGAGGGGATAGAACCAATATATTTGGTGGCTGTAAAAGCCAGTTGTTCAGTAGCCGGTACTGGGATGATATTTTTCTTGCGCATAGGACTATTGTACCTGAGATAGGCCATCTTCGAAAGCTCTTATGCTATCCTGGGTAAAAAGCTCATCGCTAAGATATGTTTACTCGTACACCCTCAAAACTACAAATAGAAAGAAAGTCCTGGCAACCCAAGAACTCCACGGAAGTATTCGAGGTAACTCTTCGCCGTAGTCGTCTTTCTCGTCATGTTCGCATTCTTATTTCGGCGCGAGGAGAAATTACTGTCACAGGGCCACTTCGTATCAGTAAGCGGTTTCTTCTGGCTGTGCTTGAAGACAAGCAAGCTTGGGTATTGGCTGAGCTCCGTAAGCTTGCTCAGAGTGGTCAATTGGAGAAAGCCAAAGATGATACAGGGCAGTATCAGAAATATAAAGAACAAGCTCGTAAGCTTGCTCATGAAAAATTAGCCTACTGGAACCAATTTTATGGTTTCACCTATGGACGAGTCAGTATTCGTAATCAACGTACGCGCTGGGGAAGTTGTTCGGCTCGAGGTAATCTCAGCTTTCACTACAAGATAGCTCTTTTGCCAGAGGCTCTAGCTGACTATCTGATTGTCCATGAACTGTGTCATCTGCAGGCTTTTGATCACAGTCCTCGGTTTTGGGCTTTAGTGGGGAAAACCTTGCCAGACTATCAGGCTCGCCGTCGAGCTCTTCACAAAAATCCGCTCTAGAATGCTATACTGGAGGTGTAGAGTAACAGCATGACTAAAGGTTACAATATAGTTATAGAGGTGAGTGAAGAAGTAGCTACCGTAGCCCGGTCAGTGAGTCGACTTCTCGCGACCCAAAAAGAAACCTGCTTTACCCTGGATACGACGAAGCATGTCCCGCACGTGAGCTTGTACCATGTATCGCTTGAGGAGACCCAAGTGCCGTCAGTATTGGTAGCGCTCTCACAGGTAGCTTGTGCTGTGGAGGCTTTTCGTCTCCATCAAGAGCATTATCGACTCATTGATAATCGCTGGGTAGATATGAGTTATAAACATGAAGATCCAATACGAAGACTGCATACTCTCGTTCTTGAAGCAGTTGGAGGGTTTCATTCTAAAGAAGAAGGGACTGAACACAAAGAAGAGTGGTCTGATATGTCTCCCGAACGCCAAGAAAACCTCGAGCTCTATGGCGCTTCAGAAATAAGGGGTCTCTACAGACCACATCTTACCCTGACGCGTTTGGTGGAGAAGACTGATGAGCGTGTCCTAGACAATCTTCCAGAACAGGATTTTTCTTTCACCGCTAATGCCATAGCTCTCTACGAACTTGGTGACTATGGTACTTGTCATAGCGTGCTGGGAGAGTTTGTACTTGGTAATCAAGACGTTGTATGAAAATTCACGAGCTAGGTCATATAGTGCTGTTTGTGGCTGATCTGAGCAAGATGGCTGATTTTTACGGTAAAACTCTGGGTTTTCATGAGATTGCTCGTGATAGCCAAACAGCCTTATTTGGAGGAGGACGGACTCATCATGAACTTCTGCTTATTCAGATTGGTGGTACGGTAGAACCCAAAAGAGGCGCTCGTCCAGGTTTGTACCATATTGGGTTCAAGATAGGAGATGACACTAACAGCATCCGAGAGGCTCTAGCAGAGCTCCAGGCTAAGGGAGTGACCATAGTAGGTACCGCTGACCATACGGTCACCCACAGCCTCTATATCCTCGATCCAGAGGGTAATGAGCTGGAGCTGTATGCCGATGTGTCAGATATTTGGAAAACAGACCCATTAGCTGTGCTTAACCCTGTCAAACCGCTTGAACTCTAGGGGCAGGGGAGTATACTAGAAGCATAACTCTCTAACACTACGCATATGAACGGATTTGTAGGGAACCTAGAAGAACTCACTTTAGCCAATAGCAATTATCGTCAGGTTATCTATACTGGGCCCAATGTCCAGCTAGTGCTGATGACTCTTCAGCCTGGGGAAGAGATCGGTCTTGAGAAACACGACACCCATGATCAGTTTTTCCGTATTGAGGAAGGGGAGGGAAAAATACTGATCAATGGCGAGGAATCTTTTCTCGGAGATGGTATTGGAGCAGTTGTCCCAGCAGGAGCTGAACACAACGTTATCAATGACGGCACCACGCCACTCAAGCTTTATACGATCTACGCGCCACCACAACATCCGGCAGGTACGGTACACGTTACCAAAGCCGATGAACCAGCTCACGACGACTAGTCTTAGGCTATTTTGACTTTTCCTTTAAGAGCAGGCTATTATGGCAGTATAAGCTGCTATTAGTTCTCTGAAGTGAATGGAACAAAAATGATTTTTTGTTCCTGAGCGAAGAGAATTAACTAATGGTCAATACCTTGTGGCTTGCCACGAAAGGGATTGGGTGCAGGGCTTGCCCTGCGGTAAATACCATTTATTCTTGAGCTATGTTTGAAACGGAACAGAAGGAAGGTGCGTCTACGCCGGAAGCGGAGAATGAAATCAAACAATTTGAACGAAATGTTGAGCGAGTCAATCTTCGATTGATTGATGAATTGCGTGAAAATTATTCAGAACTGGAGTATCACAACCCTGAACATAGTATCGGGGTTGGCGACAAGGCTGTTGAATATCTATCAGAGGGAACTTCTGACCGTATCAGAATACTGACTCGGACTATCGGGTATGCTCATGATATTATCCAGACATATACCTGGCGTAACGAGACACCACAAGGAGCTCCTATCATCGGACAGAAACGGTTTCGTGATGGTGGTGTTATCGAACAACAGAGTGCCGAATACGTGGTGAAGCTTCTTGCAGAAGAGGGTATTGAGCTGACTGCTGAAGAACTCTCTATTCTCAACGAAGCCATTATGGCGACGGTGCCTGGCTATAGCGTGGAGCTAGGAACGGTGACCCAACCGAATCTTAAGCAGGGTTCACATGAGGTGTCTTGGGCTATCGGGGCAGCTGATCTCGGTTCAGCAGGGAGTAATCCAGAGCAATTTCTCAAAGATGGTGACAATGTTTTTCGTGAAGATCGGATGTTACCGAATCTTGACACTCTTGATGACACAACACTGACTACTCTCTATCAAGAGGCTATTGGTTGGACGGCTAGCCAAGTAGGCTATGCTGAAGGTCAGAAGCAGTACTGGAATCTAGAAGGGGTACCAGAACAGATCAAAAGTAAGCTCACTCACTTTGATGAGAGTATCGAGCTGTGCCAAAAACGACTTGAAAGACGGCAGGCACTTTTTGACGACAGCAAGTCAATCAAAGAAAATCTTCAGAGCCTTCTAGACGACATGAAGTTTACGAGGTTTGAGAGCTAAGGATAGAGATTTCGTAGTTTCAAAAAAGTAAGATTATGGAGTACCATCTCTACATCCTTGAGTGTTCTGATAAGACCCTCTATGTGGGGATTACCACAGATCTCGATAGGAGGGTAGAGGAGCACAATGCCTCAGCACTAGGTGCCAAGTATACACGGGGCCGGCGACCAGCGAAACTGGTCTACTCGAAAGAATTCAAGAATCGTTCGGAGGCTACCAAAGAAGAGTCCCGAATCAAAAAACTCTCTCGTACCCAGAAACTTGTTATGATACAGGAAGTTAAACAGTAGATACTTTTATGAATCTTGAAATCAACCCTCTTATCGTTCTTTTTGCAGTCATCAATATTGGAGCTTTTCTTGTCATGCTCTGGGATAAGATGCAGTCTACTCAGAAAGGTAGAGAGCGTGTTTCAGAAGGGATGCTGTTCTTCTTGGCAGCCATGTTTGGTAGTATCGGTATTTATGCTGGGATGATGCTTATTCGCCATAAGACTCGCAAATGGTACTTCATTGTTGGTATTCCTGCTTTGATCGCTCAAAACCTAGCTACGTTGTATCTGATTCAGCTCTGGTATTTGGGCTAAAGCGGGCGTAGAATGAAAGTGTCAATAATTCTTAAGACATATGTCTATGGAAGTGAACTTCATCCTTATCGTTGTCTGTGGAGTAATCTCGATGGTAGTTGGTATGCTGTGGTACGGACCGCTACTTTTCGGTAAAGCTTTTAGCAAGGCTAATGACTGGCCAGATTGGGAAACGTTGGCGCCTGAAGAGAAGAAGCTCAAACAAAAAGAGATGAGCTGGCTCTATCTTGCTCAATTTATCTTTACCCTGGTCCAACTCTATATCCTGGCTCATTTTGTGCAGGGCTGGAGTGATGCTTCGGGTATTGAAGTAGCGGTGTGGCTCTGGCTTGGGTTTATCGTGCCTACCGTGGCTGGTAATCTCATCTGGAATATGGCCACTCCGAAGAAGCGACTCATCCTTTTTGCTATTATTGCTGGTTATCAGTTAGTTTGTATGCTCATCTTTGGGTATATCTTAAGTACGTGGCGCTAGTTTTTTATGGCATCAGAAACAGCACAAGAATACCGTAAGCGTTATAGGGATACCCTAGCATTTCTCAAGACCCGCAAACATATTTGTTTTCTCACCACCTCGAGTCGCTGGGAGGGCGAACCGAGTGGTAATATGGCCAAGAGTACACTATTGGCCTATGAGCTTAAACATGACCTTGGAGACAAGGTAACCCTGATAGATGTAAGCAAGCTCAGAATAGTCCAGTGTGAAGGTAACGTGTCTACCAATGCCGGGAATACCTGTGGTATGGCTAAGGCTGTACTTCACGATGATCAGAAAAATCCTTCGGGTCAGCACCGATGTTGGGCCAGCCTCAATAACCCTAACGATGAACTTTGGAAGGTGAGCAAAGTGCTTCTCGCGAGTGATACAGTAGTGTTCTTTGCCTCGGTACGTTGGGGACAGACCAACGCTGTCTACCAGAAACTGATTGAGCGTCTAACTTGGCTCGAGAATCGTCACTCAACCTTGGGTGAAGACAATATCATTAAAGACATTGCAGCTGGTATTATCATCGTGGGCCAGAACTGGCGTGGTAAGGAAGTTCTTGAAACTCAGAAGCACGTACTGGAATACTTTGGTTTTGATGTACGCGAAGAGCTTTCCTGGAACTGGCAGTATACCGATGACCTTGAAGATGAACGTCCGGAGACCTATATTGAAGGAGTAAAACAGTTTCGTAAAACATTTATTCATGAAGAATAGCGGACAGGATTTTTTCAAATGGCTACTCGCTTTCTACAGCGTCTTGTTTTTTGTTCTGGCTATTAATCCTATAGATCGGGCGACGTGGTTTGTGGAAAACTTCACCGTATGGATTATTCTAGCCGTTCTTATAGGTATGTACATGCGGGGACTGGTTTTTTCTCAGACGGCCTACGCTCTCATGTTTATCCTTATTTATCTTCATACTATTGGAGGCCACTATACCTTTGCGCTGGTTCCTTTTGATTGGTTTACAGAGATGTTCGGTTTTGAACGCAACCACTTTGATCGCATCGCTCATTTTAGCGTAGGATTTTATGCCTACGCCATAGCAGAGCTCTTGGTACGTTATCGAACAACAACTTCACGTTTCTTACTGTTTACCTACCCCGTTTTTGCTATCGCTACCATCGCCATGAGCTATGAACTCATCGAATGGATATATGCAGCCTTGGCCAATCCAGAAGCTGGAATAGCTTACCTAGGAAGTCAGGGTGATATTTGGGATGCTCAGAAAGACATGCTAGCAGATACTTTGGGAGCTATGGTCGCTATGCTATTTTACTTTCATAACCACAAAACAAATGAAAAAAGCACCTAAAACCTACTGGTTCCGACCAAAGAAGTTTTGGAAAGTTTTCGCTTTCTACTATCCAGCATCGGAAGCGGGCTACGTAGCCATACTGCTACTGTTCTTACCGTTGGTTATTATTTTTCAATACATCGATAGCTATGCCCACTCAGCATCGGATACCTTGTTTAATTTTATACCCTGGCTCATCGCCTTTGCTGCTATTTTTGACGGGTTGTGTTTCCGTTTTGGGGAGTATCCATCCTGGTGGAAAAAAAGAGACTAGTTGGGAAGTCGCCTAACGCAAGAGGCTCTCTACAGTGACTAGCATCTTATCAGTCCACAGTGCGTACTGCTTGGCGCTTGGGTGGAGACCATCCTCTGTGGTCAGGCTTGGTGTTTCGCGCACTCCTTCACTGATATCCCAAATATCAATGACGGGGATGTTTTTCTTCTTAGCTTCTTCAACAATAACCTGGTTATACTGCTCTAGCAGGGTTGTTACTTTTTCTGGGCTACCAAATTTTGCTCCAGACGGGGTGAGGCTGTAGTTAGGAATAGTGACGACTATAGTACGAGCTTTAGGTTTAGTCTCCTGGACTTTTTCTAGGATTGTGATAAAACGGGTGCGAAAAGTAGCAACGTCAACTCCGCGTACCTGATCATTCACTCCAATAAGAAGAGAAATGAAGTTGGCATTACTAGCCTGAAGCACTGACAGTTCTCGTTCGATGAGATCAAGGGTAGTGTAGCCGGTACGGCTGGGATTGGTCAGAAGTTCTATAGAGTACCCTTTCTCACGTAACTTGGTGGTGAGTTGGTTGGGAAAGCGGTCTTGTTCACGAACCCCTTCACCGATGGTGTAGGAGTCACCGAGGGGCATGTACTGGATAGCTGCTGCAGTATCTTCTGGTAAAGTTTGCGAGTTGGTTTTGGGCAGAGGAGTGGATTTTTTGGGTAATAAAATAATCACTACTATGATAAGTACTACGACGACTATCATGATGTAGAGAAGATTTTTGTGCATAGCACTAAAGAGGTTTCCTGATTGAAGTGGTATCTTCCCAGGGATCAGTACGGTCTGCCTCACGAAGGCGCTCAATTTCTTCTCTAGGATTTTTGATAGCCGCTTTGAGCTGGTCATCTGTGCGACCGAGATAGCGCGCGAAACCGACTTCTTTTTTGTAGAGGGCCTCGAGTTCGGGGCGGGTCAGCGCTTCTAGGTCAGGAGTCTGTTCCGGTACAATTTCTTCCAGAATGCGTTGGTTATCTGCCTCGGCATCTGGTGTGAGAG
Source organism: uncultured Bdellovibrionales bacterium (assembly GCA_964561695.1). Classification (GTDB taxonomy): domain Bacteria; phylum Patescibacteriota; class Minisyncoccia; order Moranbacterales; family UBA1568; genus UBA1568. Next base: position 4,340 of record CAZLQC010000013.1, on the reverse strand, counting down.
GAAGTTTGAATTGTTCCATAGGGGGAATGATTTAATAGTATAGTCTCAGTATACCATCTTGTCCGCATGCTATACTAAGACATATCTTCACATGTATGACCAAACAAAATCTCATTTTTCTTGATACAGAAACCACTGGACTGACCACTGAAGATCGGCTTTGTCAGGTGGCCTACAACTTCCAAGGGATTGAGGAGGAAGCTTTGTTCAAGCCTCCGCTACCTATCTCTATAGATGCCATGGCGGTGACTCATATCACCAACCGGATGGTGGATGACAAAGAGTCTTTTGGTGAATCTCGCATGAAAACAGCCCTTATTCAGATCCTAGCAGGGGGAAATATATTGGTGGCTCATAATGCCCGCTTTGATGTGGAGATGCTTAAGCGCGAAGGTATTTTGGTAGATCAGTACATAGATACCTTCAAAGTGGCCTACGCTCTCGACGAGAATGATGAGATACCGCGCTATGCTCTCCAATACCTTCGTTATTTTTTCGATTTAGAAGTACCAGATGCTACTGCTCACAGCGCCCTCGGTGATGTGCGGGTTCTGGTGGCCGTCTTTGAGTTTCTCTATGGAAAGATGTTGGAGCAAATAGGTGATGAAAGCAAAGTCCTATCAGCGATGATAGACATCTCCTCGCATCCGCTCTTGTTTCGCACGTTTACTTTTGGTAAATATACGGGCCAGCCGATTAAAGAAGTGGCCAGTAAAGATCCTGGCTACCTAGCCTGGCTCTTCAACCAAAAAGTGATGAACCGTGAAAACGGTGAAGATGATGATGAGAACTGGATCTATACACTCGACTTTTATTTGAAAAAGTAATCCTCACCGTATTGGTTGTATGATATTGACCAAAACTGATTTCAAAGAATACCTTCTCTGTCACAAAAGTCTGTGGCTCAAAAAAAACAAGCCCGAACTCTACACGCCCGGAGAGTTTTCACTCTTTCTTGAAAAAATTCTCAAGGATGGTGATGAGGTAGAGGCTTATGTCCAAAAACTTTTTCCCGAAGGCGTACTCATTCGCGGTCACAATAAGGCGCTGGTTGAGAAAACCCAAGAGCTCTTACCGCAACAGGGAACCATTTTCCAAGCGACCTTCGAAACTTCTAGGGGGCTGTTCGCTAAAATCGATATTCTCAAGTGGAACACAGCTACCAAAAAGTGGGATATCTATGAAGTCAAAGCCAGTACTGAGATCAAAAGCGATCTCAAACACAATCACCTCAAAGATGTTACCTTTCAGACCATTGTGGTCGAGACTGTCCTCGGAAGCGAACTGGTTGGTGAGAGCTACATCATCTATATCAACAAAGACTATCGTCGGGGTGAAGCTCTCGATCTCGAACAACTCTTCGTCTTTGAGAACGTCACTAGTGCCGTAGAGAGTATCCGTGATGAAGTGACACAAGAGACCCAAGAAGCCCTCAACCAGCTTGCTGAAGAAGAAATCATCTACCAGACCTGTCCGTGTTTTTATCGAACCAATGGTCAACGTTGCGATGCTTTCTTCTTTTTCAATCCTGATGTGCCGGCTTATTCAGTACACCATATAGTCAGTGGCAAGAAACTAGAGGCTTTGCTGGACATGGGCGCGCTCAGTATCGAGTCTATTCCAGAAGACTTTCCACTGACACCTATCCAGCGTAAAAAAGTAGATTTGGTCAAAAATGGTCAGCCGGTGATCAATAAGCAGGCTATCAAAAAGGAACTCTCAAAGCTGACTTTCCCTCTTTATTTCCTTGATTATGAGACGTATGCTTCGCCGATACCCCTTTTGCCTGGGTATAGAGCGAATCAGGCGGTGGTGTTTCAAGTTTCGGTGCATAAATTAGATACAGATGGCACACTCGAACATTTTGAATACTTGGCGCATGATTTTACTCAGGCTACCGAAGGCCTCGTGAAGATGCTTCGGGAGACAGTTGGCCCTGTAGGAGATGTTGTTGTCTGGTACGAAAGTTTTGAGAAGGGGCGCAACAAGGAATTGGCAGAACTTCATCCTGAGGCGAGCGAATTTTTCCTCGACCTCAATGAACGTATTTTTGATTTGATGAAAGTCTTCACTCAGTATTATGCTGATCCCAAATTCGGAGGCAGTTTTTCTATCAAGAATGTTCTTCCAGTCATGCTCCCAGAGCTAACCTACAAGAGTCTGGAAATTCAAAACGGAACCATGGCGCTCTCAGAATGGGAAAAAACCATCAACAGCAACATGACCGATGAACGTCGCGAAGAAACACGATACAACCTTCTTCGCTATTGTGAGCTTGATACTCGTGCCATGGTTGAACTCTACCAAGCATTACAAAAAATAGTATAGATACCTATGCGCGTACAAGTGACAGCCAAGACTGGAACCAAGGTAACAAAAGTCATTGAGAAAGCGCCGAACCATTTTCAGGTGAGCGTCAAAGCTAGTCCCATAGAGGGTAAAGCAAACATTGCTATTGCCAAAGCCCTGGCCAAACATTTACAAGTCAGTCCGTCTCGCGTAGTACTCTATCGTGGTCAAAAGAGTAAAGAAAAAGTATTTGATATTTTCTAAGAATATGTCGACAAAAAAGACCTATACCATCAAAGCCAAAATGTTTGCCTACACAGTCGAGGCTACCAGCTGGTATTTTGTCTCGGTGGATAAAAAAGTGACTGAAGAGGTAAAGAAAAGAGCGACGAAGAAAGTCAGTTTTCAGTTTGTACCAGTCGAAGTGACCGTGGGTGAGACAACCTGGCGGACAACCCTCTTTCCCACTAAAGAGGGTCCGTACCTGCTCGCCCTCAAGAAAATAGTCCGTCAGAAAGAAGATCTGCTCGCTGGAGATATGATTACGCTGACATTTCGCCTCTTGTAGGAAGTTGTGATAGAGTAGGTTTTTAGACAAGAATACTTATGACTCAAGATACAGCTCTTGCACTACTTCGAGCTGGACACAGTGTCTTTCTCACGGGAGAGGCTGGATCTGGTAAGACACATACAGTGAATGTTTATACAGAGTATCTTCGCAGTAAGCGGATCCCTTTTGCCGTGACCGCATCGACTGGTATCGCAGCTACTCATATTGGTGGGATGACTATTCATTCGTGGAGTGGTATTGGTACAGCTCGTGAACTCAATGAAACAGAAATTAAAAATATCGCCAAGACTGCTCACGTGGCTAAGCGTATCCGTAAGGCGGGGGTTCTCATCATCGACGAAGTCTCTATGTTGGACGGCCGAGTACTCACGTTGATTGAGACGGTTTGTCGGGTAGTCCGCAAATCCACACTACCCTTCGGCGGTATGCAAGTAGTATTGGTAGGGGATTTTTTTCAGTTACCACCGGTCACCAAGGCAGGGGAATCCGCTCAGTATGCTTTTGAGAGTGAGGCCTGGTCCCGTCTTGTTCCGATAGTCTGCTATCTTCATGAACAGTTTCGTCAAGAAGATAAAACTTTTCTTAATCTTCTCAAGGCCATTCGAGCCAATACTTTGGAAGAAACCCACTACGAAACGTTTCGTGGTCAGATGGTGACTGAAGATGATGCGCCACTTGGTATCACTCGTCTCTACTCACACAACCTTGATGTTGACCGAATTAATTTGGAAGAATTGAGACAATTGCCCGGTAAGACTAAGGCCTATCAAATGCAGGGCAAGGGACGAGAAAATCTTGTCGAGACTCTCAAGCGTAACTGTCTTTCACCTGAACGGCTTGAGCTCAAAGTGGGAGCCTTGGTGATGTTTACCAAAAACAACTCAAGCGCTGGCTATGTGAATGGGACGCAGGGTACAGTTGTTTCTTTTCATCCCGAGAGTAAGCTCCCTATTGTCAAAACACGGCAGGGTAATATTCTCGAAGTCGGTCCAATGGACTGGTCAATGTTTGAAGGTGAAGAAGCGCTCGCAGTCGTGACTCAACTTCCACTTCGTCTGGCCTGGGCGCTGACTATTCATAAGAGCCAGGGGACGAGCCTTGATGCCGCTGTCATAGATCTTTCAAAAGTCTTTGAATACGGCCAGGGATATGTAGCGTTGTCTCGCGTGAGGACCCTTCGCGGTCTTCATCTGCTTGGGATGAATAATAAGGCGACTCAAGTTCATCCACATATCCGCGCAGTTGATAAGGAATTTCAACAAGCTTCTGAGGAAGCTGGTACCAAGTATGAGGCTTTGAGTGATGAAATCAAAGACCAACTTGAGTCTAATTTTATTTTGGTTTCTGGTGGCAAGAGAAGCTAGTCTTTTTTGATACAAAAAAAGCCCTCAATGCGGGCAAGCGGGTCTGGGTCCCTAGAAGTAGGTATCGGAAAAAAATTTACTTTTTTCCCTATAAAATATAGGTGGGTCCCAATTGG
>CAZLQC010000012.1:5068-25371 GCA_964561695.1 uncultured Bdellovibrionales bacterium | reverse complement strand
CTTTTTTATACAATAGAGGGGTTATACCTAAGAAAATTTATGCAAGAAACAAACAACTACGAGCTGAAAAAGGTATCTGTCATTGGCCTAGGTTATGTAGGACTCCCTCTCGCTGTGCGCTGTCAGGAACGTGGCTATGAGGTCATCGGCGTGGATATTGATACAGACAAAATCGCTCTCCTCAAATCGGGTGAACAGCCTTTTAGCGATGACTACCTAGAAGAAAACTTTGCCCTCTTCCCGCTTCACACCCTCACCTCAGATGCCAGTGACATCGCCGATGCTGACGTCCACCTGATTGCCGTTCCTACTCCTGTCGATGCCATGCGTCATCCGGATCTGACTCCAGTCATTGGTGCCGCTGAGATGGTAGCAAGTAATACTAAGAAAGGCGCCCTCGTGGTTCTCGAGTCTACGGTCAATCCGTATGTTTCCGAAGAAGTGATCAAACCTATTTTTGAAAAACATGGTTTCACTATTGGTGAGGATATCTTCATCTCTCACTGTCCTGAACGTATCAATCCAGGAGATCCAAAATGGAACGTGACTAATATCCCTCGTGTCGTTGGTTCTTTTGAGAAAATTGGACTCGAAATGTCTGTGCAGTTCTATTCTTCTATTATCGATGCTGAGATTCGTCCGATGAAGCACATCCGTGAAGCTGAAGCTGTCAAAATCATGGAAAACTCTTTCCGTAACGTCAATATCGCTTTCGTCAATGAAATTGCTATGTCTTTCGATAGAATGGGTATTGATGTTAAAGACGTGATTGATGGGGCTGCTACGAAGCCATTTGCCTTTATGGCTCACTACCCATCATGCGGTGTAGGTGGTCACTGTATTCCTGTGGACCCTCACTACCTGGTCGAGCGAGCCAAAGAGTCTGGCTTCAACCATGCCTTCCTCAAGCTGGCTATCCGTACCAACGATGGCATGCCTCTCTACACAGTAGATAGACTCCAGGATGCTCTCAATGACATGGAACTACCGATGAAAAATAGTACTGTGGGTGTCTTGGGACTTTCCTACAAGGCCAATGTAGCTGACCTCCGTGAATCCCCTGCCGAAGCTATCATCATGGAACTCAAGAATCATAAGTGCATTGTGGAGACTTTTGATCCGCTTCTGCCTGGAAATTCTTCTGCTCAATCTCTTGAAGAAATTCTTGAGAAATCAGATGCTCTCGTCATCGCCACCAATCACCGTGAGTTCATCGAATCACTGACCCCAGAACTGTTGATAGAAAACAATATCAAAGCCATTATCGACGGTAAAAACTGTCTCAATCGAGAGGCCTTTGTCGCTCATGAGACGAAGTTTATTTACCGTGGTATTGGCCGTTAATCTATGCTTTGGTTTCTTATTCGTACTGTTATTTGGATCGCTGGCTTTATCGTAGTAGCCTCATATATCCTGAACTATTTTGGCTACCAACCCAACTGGGACTATCTCGAAGAACGAAGCTCATCCTGCCAGGAAGCACTCAATCGCTGTAAAAATGACCTCCTAGAAAAAAGTAAGCGTGATGATGTAGAGGCTATCCGCTCTACCTGTCATATTGATTGTATTAGTCCCAAACTTTTCATCCAGAAAAATCGCTAGTAGTTTCATTTTAATTTTTGAACTCAAATATATGCGTCTCATCGTCAATCTGCCAGCCTTCAATGAAGAAGAGAAAATCGCCAGCACTATCAAGCGCATACCGCGATCTATTGATGGTATTGATGAGGTCTTTGTGCAGGTAATCGATGATGGGTCTAAGGATAATACTTTTCGGGTTGCCAAAGAAGCGGGTGCTGAGTTTGTGTACAGTAACGGTGTCAATCGCGGTATTGGTAAGACCTTCCGTCATGCGGTAGAACGAGCGCTAGAAAACGGCGCTGACATCATGGTCAATATTGATGCTGATGGTCAGTTTGATCCAGAAGATATCAAAAAACTTATTCAACCCCTTCTCAAAAATGAGGCTGACATGGTCAGCGCTGACCGTTTTGATCATCTAGCTGCCAAAAATATCCCTTTTCTCAAAAATCTTCTCAATCGAGTGGCTGCCAAGCTTATCGGTTCTTTCATGAACGTGAATATCAAAGATCTCACTTGTGGTTTCCGGGCTTATAATAAGGAGACCCTTCTGCGCCTCAACCTGCCAGGAGACTTCACCTATACTCAAGAAGTCATCATTGATGCCCTAGGTAAGAACCTCAAAATCGTCTGGCTTCCTGTCATGGTCACCTACTTTGAGGGACGTAAAAGCCGTGTGGTCAAAACCATCTGGAGCTATGTCAATAACAGCTTCCGCATCATCATCCGTGCTATCCGCGATGTTCGTCCGATGAAGTTCTTCGGTATCCCAGGCCTCTTCTTGATGCTAGCCGGTGTTCTCCTTTTCGTCGTATTCCTCTTCCTCTACTTCCAAGACTTGAAAATTTCTCCGTACCGAAACTACCTCTGGTTTGCTTCTGGATTTTTCTTCATTGGTCTCCAATTTTTTGTCTTCGCACTCATCGCCGATATGATTCGTTCTTCACGTCGTCTGACTGAGGACCTCATGTATCAGATCAAGAAAGATAAGTATTCTCGCTAACCGTTAGGGAACGAGCTATGAAAATCCTTTTTATCTCGCGTGCCTACCCGCCAATTACTGGTGGTATTGAAAACCAGAATTATGCTCTTTCGGTCTGGCTGCCAAAGATTACAGAGACGGTCACTATTGCTAATCGCAAAGGTAAAGCTGGTCTACCCTTCTTTATTCCACGAGTCCTCATCCAATCACTTTGGCAAGCACGAAAATTTGATGCCATTCTTCTTGGTGATGGAGTGCTCGCCCCTATTGGTGCTGTACTCAAAGTCTGCTACCCATCTAAAACAGTAGCTTCTGTCCTCCATGGTCTTGATATTACCTTTGCTACCAAGGAAGGCTTTCTCGCTAAGATGTATGCCCTGATTAATATTCCCTGCCTCAAAACCCTGGATCGCCTCATCGCTGTCAGTGAAGAAACTCTCCAAACCGCTGTGCGAGCTGGTATAGATGCAAATGCTGTACAGGTGATTCATAATGGTGTTGATCCCGAGGCTATTATTCGTCCCACCACTCGCCAAGAGTTGGAACAGCTTCTCGGGATGTCTCTCACTGATAAATACGTCATTCTCCGGACGGGTCGCTATGTCGCTCACAAAGGGGTTGAATGGTTTATTCGAGAAGTCATGCCTACTCTGCCGAAAAATATTATTTTCGTAGCTGCTGGCGCCGTAGTGAAGAAAAACACCCCGGGCGACAGTGATTATTTTCCTCTCTGTGAACAGGCAGTCCAAGAACGTGATCTTGCTGACAACGTGAAGCTCATGACCAACCTCCCTTGGGAGCATATGCAGATACTCTTCAATAGTGTAGACGTGGTCGTCTCTCCCAATATCCCTATTCCGGGTAGTATGGAAGGCTTTGGTCTTACCGTACTGGAAGCGGCTATCTGTAAGCGCCCTGTCATTGCCTCTGACCTCGAAGGCCTCAAAGACGCTTTGACTCATGAGCAAAATGGAATCCTCGTCCCGCCTGGTGACAAAGAAAGCTATCGCAAGGCTATTCTTGATTTCTTGGCCGATGATAACTCACGTCTGGCTTTTGGTGCGAAGGCCGCTCTCTATACTGAAGAGCACTATCACTGGTCTCGTATCGCCAAAGCGTATGTAACGGCTTTGGCAAACCCGCAAAGGCAGGTACAATAGAAGCAAACTAAACTAGACTCTATGTGGTTTCCAACCGCCTTTCTGCCATTTTTGGTGACACTTTCCGTACTTTGTTTTGGTATTGGTTGGTTTGTCCTGTCTGCTCTTTTTGAAAAGAAATCTTCGCTCCTGACTCTCTGGGAAAAATTGTGCCTCTCTTTTGCTCTCAGTCAATCAGTTCTCATTTTTGGCATGATTGGCATTGGCAAGGCTGGTATCAACTTAAACGTGCTGACTCTTTCTATATTTATCACTCTGCTGACTACTCTCCTCTTCATGTGCTTCTCGCTCCTGACGCGCAAAGAACGCTTAGAAGAACAACCCCCATCTCATAGCTTTACTTTTTCTCAAAGGCAATCCTGGCTGTTCCTACTCCTCCTCGGAGCGACCATCCTCATCAAAACAGTCTATCTGACTGATACTATTCTACCGACATCCACAGACCTCGGTCATCACCTCTACTGGGCTAAGAGTATCTCTGAGACAGGGAATCTCCCCTTCTACGCCGAGCAAAATATTGTCAGTGATCCCGCGAGTGGTTATCGAGTCACCTCACCCGAACCTATTGCTGATTTTATTATCGGTGAACACCTCACTCTGGCTGCTATTGCTCTCTTCTCACAAGTAAGCTTTCTCAGTGCTGCGCCTATTCTTTTCTTGCACCTCATCAATATATTGAGCCTACTCGCTCTTGCTACTCTTGCCTACTATCTCATCCGTGGTATCAAATTACCTACTATCAAGAGCGCGCTATGGACTGGTGAAAATGCCTTTCTTCTCACCCTCTTCTTATTTGGACCACTGTATTCCTTGGCATCACCTCAGAGCAAATTTGTCAGTGGTGGTGTTGTTGGTAATACCTTTGGGAATCTCTTTATTCCTCTTATTCTACTGTGTCTTTATAGGGGACTCCGGACCAAAGACAGCCGTTTCTTAGGCCTCAGCCTTCTTTTCTCATGGACCCTGGCTTACATCCACCATCTGAGTACCTTCATGCTCTTATTTGTGTTGGTAGCTACTATCCTTCTTCATATCTTTTTGCATATCCGCACTCTTCTTCCGCTGCTCAAAAGCTGGCTAACACTCATCCTCAAACCCTTCCCCTTTGCTATCATTATTGTAAGCGGACTCTTCTTCTTTTTGGTGGCTATGCCAACCTACATAGAAACCAACGCTATTGCTACCGCTGTAGGTACCCCTACCAAAACTACCCGTACTGGTCTCACTTTTGAACAAATTAGTAACTCTGTGGGAGCGCCTCGTCTGGCCCTTGCCCTCCTCGGCTTTTTCTTTCTTGCCTTTGCTATTAAGACCAAAAGTTATGCTCGTAGCTTTCTCCTCGGTTGGCTAGCAGTGCTTTTGGTGATGACTGTTCACCCCGATTGGCTACTCGTTGATATTCCATCGAGCCGTATTGGGGCCTACCTGTCTTTTCCTATCGGTATCACAGCTTCCCTCTCTCTCCTCGTTCTTATATCCTACTTCCGACACTACCAGAACTCTCTGCCTCGTGTTCTTGGTCTTTTTTCTTCTATCTTTCTTTTTCTCTTCATCATCAGTAGTGGCAACTACGACAACTCTGCTACCCTCCTCAAAGAAAGTAAGGCCGAACCTATCGTAGCTACTATTCACGCCACCCAATTCCTGGCTACCCACACCAGTACCGATGACCGGATTGTGAAAGACCATAATTTTATCGTTGGTGACGCTTGGATGAAACTCTTCTTCATGCGTGGCTACAGCTACCCTTTTTCGCGTGCCTACTTTGGTCGCTATGAGACCAATCCCGACCGAGAACACTGTACCCTCTACATGATTTCCACCCCAAGTAGTAAAGACGGTGAACGTTGCTTTGAGGCTACTGGGGTTAATTTTGTAGTAGTTGACTCTGTCAAAGACAGCGCTCAGTTTGATACCGCTAAGAAATTTTCCAAAATTTATAGCTCTCGCTACATCACCATCTACCAAAAGAACCTTTCCCTATGAAACAGTCGACTCTCTTTATTATTCTCTTAGTTTTCCTCTTTGGCTCTTTTGCCTTTCTTTTTGAGCAAAATATTGCGGAACTGAACCCTGAAAAAGGTAAAGATTGGTGGTCTGTCTCTTTCATCCGTCCTGACCGCAATAAAAATGTGGATATTGTAGTGACCAACTACACCGAGGATACAGCCTTCTCATATCAAATTCTTGGTGACGACACCCTTATCAGCGAGGGCGCTTTCGAGGCTCCTCTTGGTGAAAACAAAGTCCTTCTTATAACACCCGAGAAGAGCTTTTCTGAGCGACACGTTATCGTACGGGTCAAACACAAGGATGAGACCCAAGAGCTTTTCCGTAACTATAAGTAACGCCTATGCCCGGTGGAACAACTTCAAGCAGCAAGTAAGAAAAATCGCCCCACTCAACTAACATTACTTTGACTCTATGACCCACGATATATTTGATACAAAAAATAAAAATCTTGAAGTAGTGCCACCGGGTATGTCCAAATCAATCCTCCTCGCAACTCGACCTCTCGTACCACCTTGGGATGAAGCTTCCAAAAACTTTGCCTACTTCCTTGGACGTGAAGTGATTGGCCACAAGCTTTCTCTCCTAACTACCCAAACACCTCTGGTGGGTCTCCAAGAGAACACTCAGCAGATCCCTATCTTTTCAAGTGGTCACTTTACCCTATTTGCCAAATGGGCTCTCTTTCGCTACCTCCGAAGTGTACACAACTCCTTTGATGTCACTCACTATATCTTTACTCCCACCAAAACAAACACCCGTCTCATCAAACACCTCGCTTTCCCGACTCGCGGAAAAACCCTTCAAACTGTTGCTACCCTCCGTCAAGATCTCTATAGCGAAGCAGATCTTCGCTCTATGCTCTTTGCTGATCAGCTCGTCGTCTACACTGACCGTACCAAACAATCCCTCCTTGATCTCGGTTTTACCAATGTTGCCCGTATCTACCCTGGCATTGACCTCAAACGCTACCAGAAGGCTCCCAAGAATATGGATTTCATCCGTTCACTTGGTTTTGATGAAAGTCATTTCCTTGTCATGTACCCCGGAGAGTACACTCGGCTTGGCGCTACCGATATGCTTGTCGAGTCACTAACTACTTTTTTTCTAAACAATCCCGAGACCAATATCCGTTTTGTCTTTGCTAACCGTATCAAGAATGCTAGCGACCAGGAAAAGAAGATCCAGGTCCAAACAGCTTTCCAAAAAGCTGGCTTAGAAAAATTCATCGCGTATTCAGACACCGTGCCTGATATGCCGAGCCTCTACAACTCCGCCGATGTCATTGCTTTCCCAGTGGTAAATCTCAATGGCAAATTCGATGTGCCTCTAATTATCATCGAGGCCTATGCTTGTGGTACACCAGTTATCTTAAGTGATCTCCCGCAGTTTTCTGAGTTTTCGAACCCCGAAATATGTGTTAGTATAGAGGCCGGTTCAGGACAAAAATTCACTGAATCAATGGCTTATCTAAGGGATAATCCGCTCATTTGTGAGCGCCTTGGTCAAAACGCAAGACGCTACGCTGAAGAGTACTTTGACCTTACTGATACAGCTCGTCAATACGCTGATATCTATAGCCAACTCTAAATACTCTCAAATTTTATTGTGTATGTTTGAAAATTATTTTACCAAAAAAAATGAACATCGAAGTGAGCTCCAAACACCTAAAATGAAAGTGCCGGTAGTTTTTCATATTGGTGACAAACTGATGCCAGGACGTGAGACTCTTCTCCAGCTCGAAAGTGTAGCCGGGAATGATGCCGTCTTTCATCACATTGCGGCCATGGCTGATGTTCACTCCAAGCCTGGACGCAAAAATGCCACCGGTACCACAGTCACCTCAGAACATCATATCCTCCCTCAAGTAAACGACTCTGATCCTGCTTGTGGAATGCGCCTGGTACGCCTTGATCTTGACGATACTAACATCACCCCCGAGCAAATTGATGCTATTTTCCAAGAAGCCACCAAAACAGTGCCTACCAAAAAGTATGTTGGTACCGTCCTTCCGTTTCGAGTCATTATTGATATTCTCCGTCTCGGTGTCGCTCCCCTAGTAAGCTACCTCAATATCAAGACTAAACACGAAGCCGAAAACAGTATTGATCGTGGTAATTTCTTTGATACTCCACCAAGCCGACGAGATATCAAAAATATTATCCCCTCACTTTTCTTATTTTTTGCTCAGTTCCGTGCGGGTATTATCGGAGCCGCTGGCAATCACTTTCTTGACCTCATGAAAGTGACTGATATTATTGACCCTGCTGTGGCTGAAAAATTTAACCTGCGTATTGGTCAGTATCTTCTCATGGTCCACTGTGGTTCTGGTATCCTCGGTCAGTACACTATGTATATGTTCACTGCCAAGAAGCGTGAGCATCTCTCTACTGCGATCCTGATGAATCTTGGTCGCTTCTTCTGGCGAACACCTCATCGTAAAACGATTGAGACTATTGCTGAGAAAATTCGCCAGTCAGACCATGGCAAGAAAGAACCTCTGATTACTTTTGATGGTACTGGCGCTGACGGGAGCCTCTATATGCAGGCTCGCAAGGCTTGTTCTAATTTTGCTCATGCCAACCGTGCGACTATCACCCACAACTTCATCACCACTGCCCAAAAAGTCCTTGGAAGAGAGATCGATGCTGATCTCCTCTACGATATGCCTCATATCCTAGTGAGCCAAGAAGAACACTATGAAAAAAACCTCTGGGTGCATCGCAATGGTACCAGTCGGGCTTATGGCCCTGCTCGGATGAGTGATCATCCTCTCTTCAAGGACACTGGTGAGCCAGCCTTCATCCCAACGTCTATGAGTACTGAGGCCTATCTGTGTGTCGGTCAGGACGGTAACATGTCGAGCTTCTATTCCTGCAACCACGGTGCTGGCAAGGGTACCAAGAATAGTGATGATCAAGTACCTACGAGCCGTGAAGAACTCCAACAAAAAATGCAGTCTCGTGGAGTGAAACTCTACAATGGTCGTTCAGAGAAAGTGATTGAGCAGGATGCTTCTCAATACAAACGAGCTGAAGATGTCATCGAAAGCGTGGTGGCCAATGAAATCGTGAAGCCAGTAGTCAAGCTCCAACCTGTTTCTGTTATCATGTACTAAATGCTCCATGGCACACCTACCTCATACATTTATTGCTTCGTATATTGTTTGCAAACAGGATAATTCTGTTCTTCTTCAGCGCCGCTTTCAGACTGGTTTCAATGATGGTATGTACTCATTGCCCGCTGGACACGTAGAAGAGGGTGAAAGTTTTACTACTACCCTCTATCGTGAAATCAAAGAAGAAATTGGTATCGCTCCAGATCCAGACTATACGAGTGTCCAACATATTATGCATCGTAATTCTGAGACCGAAAGAGTCTACGTAGATACTTACTATGTCTCAGAAAAATGGACAGGTACGCCTACAAACTGTGAGCCAGATAAATGTGATGATCTTTCGTGGCATTATCTTGATAATCTCCCAAAAAATATCATCCCCTATATTCAGTCAGCTTTAGAAAATATTAGTCAGGGAATTTTTTATAGTGAATTTGGTTGGGATAAAAAATAACTCATATGAAAAATGTTCTTTACATAGCCCTCACAGGTGTAGATGGATCAGGCAAGTCTACTCAACTTGAACCCCTCATGGCTCACTTGGTCAAAAATGGCCATAAGGTAGCCTATTTCCATGCAATTGAGTTTTCTCTGGCTAACAGAATTAGTCGCTTTTTGAAAGGTAAAAAATCTTTTGAAGCCGGCCAAGAAAAAGCCGTTACCGAAACTTCTCTTGTTAGTCTTATTCTACGAGAAAAGTTTCTTTTCATAGACTTTATTCGTTTTCATTTCTGGCATCGACATCTGCGTCTCGAAGGCTATGACTACATCCTTTCTGATCGTTCCTTCTATGATTCACTGATTAATATAGAGTATCTCAACCTCGCCAAAGATTCAGCTTTGGTACGTTTTGGTGTAAGATTTCTTTCTCGTTTTCTACCAAAAGCAGACTATCCTTTTTTCTTCTCTCTCAATGCAGAAGACATCATGAGTCGCAGTCGGGTCCCTGAACAGGGACAAATGTATCTTGAGGAGAAGCTCCGCTTATTCAATGGCAAAGAAGAGGCTTGGCATCTTATCGCTATTGATGCTACCAAAGTAGAAGCAGAGATTTTTCAAATCATTCTCGCTCGTATTAACGTCTAGGAGTTTACTCTGGTTTTATCAGTCGTACTCGAAACCAGCGTTTAAGAACTCGCGTGTTATTATCATCAGCATCACGTTCATACTGAGGCTCATCTTCCTTAAAAAGTGTTTCGATACCGAGAGATTGTAAATAACGGATGACCTCAAAAGAAACTTTAGCATACTCTTTTTGTGGTGGGTATAGTTTTCCAAAAGACCACTGCATCCTCACTTCTCCCCCTGGTCGCAATACTCGAAGCATTTCACCTATACCCAGCTTCATTCTCTCAAGATTCTCTTCGTAAGAATGTTCAAAATTAAAAAGGTAGCCGGGCATAGAGTGGTTTGATACGACTAAATCAAAATTTTCCTTTGGTATAGAGTTATGTTCAAGAGGTTCATGATAGACTTCGATCCCCTTGTAAGACTCTGTTTTCATAGGCTCAAGAGTAACTATGTGGTCATTGATTCCGTGCTGAAGAGCATAGTACGCAAAAGCACCTTCTGCACCACCAATATCAAGAATATCTTTCTCAAAATCCTCTGGTGTAAGCTCTAGCGTCTCTACGTAATCCTGAAAATATCTCTCTTCCTGGCCTCGCTCCTGATACGGCTCACTTGTATAATCAATCTCTTCTAGAGACGCTTCTGTCGCATGACCAAAAACCTCATTAGCAACATGAGGATTTTCCTTTGGTGATTCCAATCTTTTACTTCCTTCCATATACATATTGTAACCTTATAAAGCAGAAAATGGTATAATGATTCTGTATCTATGAAAAATTTCAACAAAGCCCTCATCTGGCTTACTGCCTCTGAGATTATTTTCAATATAGCCGGCTATGTCATCCATGCTTCTCTGGGTCGCATTTTGGGTCCAGAAGACTATGGACGTTTTGGTATTATCGTGACCCTCACCACCATGCTCATTGTCCTTATAGGCAACGGCGTTCCTACAGCTATGTCGAAGTACCTCGCTGAGATTTTCGAGTCTCATCCTGACCGAGTCCGAAGTATCAAGAAAACTGCTATCAAGCTCCAGATATTTATAATTCTTCCGACTACTCTCGTTTTCTACCTTCTCTCACCCTTTATTGCAGAGACCCTTCTGCAAGACGCCTCCCTCACTTCACTCTTCCAGCTCTCTGCCTTCATCATTCCAGCTTTCGCAGCAGCATCATTTTACTTTTACTTCTACACTGGACTACACTATTTTCGTCTCCAGGCTGTCCTCAAAACTCTGCGCGCTTTAGCTCGTATCATTTTCATCATTGGCTTTGGCTACCTCTACGGCGTGGTCGGTGCTGTCGCTGGTTATATCGCTGCCCCTCTCACTGTGTTTCTTATTGCTTCTCTCTATGATCTCTTTCGCGTCAATCCAACACTTCCCGTTAAGGAAAGTGGTTATATATTTCCTGCCAAACAACTCCTCAACTACGCTTGGCCCTTTACCCTCTTTCTTCTTTGTTATGAGCTTATCCTGACTGTAGACCTCTACTTCGTCAAAGCCCTCCTCCATGATGACTTCCTCACTGGTCTCTACAATGCTGCTATTACTGCTGGTCGCATCCCCTACTTTCTTTTCTATGCCCTCACCATCATCCTTCTCCCAGCTATTGCTAAATCCAAAACCAATGCTACTGACGCAGAAACTAAGTCTCTGGTCACTCAGTCTCTCCGCCTCATGGTTATCATCCTCATTCCCATGCTGACCCTTCTCTATGCCTATGGGACTGAGGTGCTTCAATTCTTCTACGGCAGTCGCTATCTAGGCGCTCTCGCTGCCTATCAAATTTTTCTCATCGGTTCTGGCTTCCTGACTGTTTTTTATGTTTTTGCTTTTGCCCTCGCTGGAGCTGGACGTCTCGCACTCCCCCTTATCGCTACTGTTTTTGGCGTTATTATGACCTCTGTTCTCAACTTCACACTTATCCCAACCTATGGCATTGCCGGAGCTTCCATGGCCGTCACCCTCACTTCTCTCGTCCTCATGGTCTATATCCTGATTGCTCTTGTCAAAGAATTTGCTATCAAACTGCCTATCCGCGATTTCCTCATATCACTCTTGAGCTCTGTCCTTATTTTTGATATGGCTTTTTTCTTGCCAAAAAATGTTTTCTTTTTTATTCCTCTAGGAGCTGGCTTCTTTGCTCTTCATCTTATCTTTCTTTGGTATGCCAAAGTCCTTACGCCTCAGGATCTTGGCCCTTTCGCAAAGATGCTTCCTAAAAAATAGCTCCTACTTGCTTATATAGAAAAGAGCGTCGCCAGGGTATGCGAACCCGGACGACGCTTCTTTTTTACGGCCTGTTGGGCTGTGTGTTATATGCCTACCGCTTCGAAAAAAGGTAGGACTTCGGTACCACGGTACACCTGAGGTGGATCGATCGAGAGAAACTCTCCAATGGTCAGATCTGAAATATCTCGCCCATTGAACCGTGCTCCGCGACCCGCCCTGATGAGTTCCTGATAGTATTCAGCTGTATCGGCCAAATTTTGTCTGAACTGCTCGTCAGAAATGATTTGGGTATTGATACCCCCTACATGAAACATTTTGTTCCTCCAAAAAAATGTTGTTTGGTAACAAAAGACTACCCTTAAATAGGGTTCTGGTCAATATTCTTAGCCTACCAACGATAGACTTCTACCGGACCGCGAACATTAGAATTACTTACTCGTTCTAGGCTTTTGAGTTCGTTCTTGAATTCCTTAGAGAGATAGTCTAAGTCATTCTCTGAGAGAATTACCCACCCCTTTGGATGCTTGGCTCGGATAGTCTGAAATTCCTCGAGAGAAAAATTCCGCTCTGAAAGCTCTCCACCAAAGTCATAAACGGGCACTTTGGCTCCGCTCCAGTAGTAGTTGCGAAAGTTTCTGGTGATGAGAGCCTCTCCTGGCTCATACTGTTTCTTAAAATAGGTAAAGACCTTGCGGTAGTTAGGGTTACCGCCAGAAGAAGTTTCATGGTAGGTATTGTTCTCTTTTTGGAAATACAGGTAGTTAGGAAGGAGAAGAGCAGCGAGAATAAGGACTATACAAGACACTCGCTTAGCATCGCTAAATTTCTCGGTCAAAAGAACACGAAGCCAGTTCACTCCAGCGGCTGCCAAAATAAACGTGAATGACTGTACGAAAAATATATACTGAGGACCAGCATTGCGATGCCAGAGCCAGATAGCCATAGCCAGAGGCACTCCCAGAGATACAGCCAGCCACACACCCTGCTTGTGAGTAGTCTTGGTCTGTATCAGCGTCCAGGCTCCAACAATAACCAGAAGCATCCCCATCAGAGGCTGAGCAAAGTCACTGAAGGCATAGGTAATATATGAATAGTGGTTATCAAAAAAGACGAAGAGGTAGCTTATCTTAGACCAGAGACCAGTGACGATTACTCCTAGTAAGCTGAGTAGACCAAGAGCGGTCAGGATACTGTATTTATTCTTACGGTTTCCACTCCGCCATAGAATAATGCTCATGACCAAGACATAGACTCCAAATACTGGCACGATCGTGAGGGTAATCTGATGAGTCAGAAATGAGAGGTGCCCGAGAGCTATAGTCGGGATCAAGAATAAGATGTTTACTCCGTATCTCTGCCACAGACTTCTCACGACTCCCCACCTGCCCCGATACTCATGCTCCATCAGAGCATAGAGACTGGTGGCAAGAGCCAGATACACGGGTAAAAACATAGCGTACATGCGTAAGCGTCGGTCAAAAGTAATAGCGCTTACCGAAAGGGCAAACAAGAAAGTGGCTACCAGAGCCGTCTCTTTACTCTTTGTAAAGTACTGGGTAACGAAAAAAATAAGGAGCATAGAAATCACTCCCCATAAGACGCTGATCAAACGAGCATTCCCCTCTGTCGGTGGCAAAACCTTAAACACCTGAGCTACTTGCCACTTGTAAACCAGGGCTCGCTCATCACGAGCATCATTGATATTTGCTGTGGCTGGCACTCCGTAATTGAAATCCCAAGCTTTCCAAGTACCTGTTTGGCTATAACCATACGTAGCGTTGATATCGAGAAACTCATCAGCTACGAAAGAGTTCGTACCTAAGTTATAGAGTCGCAGTCCGGTCCCAAGAAGCACAATTAGTAACAGGAAAATCCATACCCTCTTCGCAAACAGCCATTGTTTCATAGTCATTCTTAGTTAGCATCGATACTTTCATTTTCACCTTCATCCTCACTAAACTCGCTCGCGCCAGGCGTAAAGAACTCCCGCCAGGTGTAGCGCGGAGGCGCTTTTGAGTCAGCTGGTTTGGCTGGTACATTGAGATCCTGACGTTCTCCGATAATAAACTCTTCTTTTGGTTTGAGCTCAACAAGAGTCAGTGTTCCAAACGGAGTCACCTGGATCACCTCAAAGCGATCAAGGTATTTAGCATAATTGGCCTCAATATTACCCCCAGTTCGCAGAACCAGATAGTACAGTCCCTGACGATAGAGATTGGTACTATTGAAACCACTCATCGGAATATTCTCTTTTTCTAGAATGTACTTGAGAGCCCTCTTGTGTTGCGGTTCACTGGTCAGATAAAGGACATTGCCTGTTTCTCGGTATCTCTCTCGGAGAAAATAACTGATGATTGTTTGTTGTTCGAGCGTCACTCGCGCCCGCTCCTTCAAGATACGATCTGGCGCACTCTCTACGGCATTGAAAGGTGCTTTCTGCATTTCCGTATAGCGCTGATCAAGATAGAGGTAATTAAGGATACAGAGAACTACAATAACTAGGAAGAAGATTCCATGTTTGATTTTCCCGCTGCCAGGAATGATATTGGTGAGTATACTGCCAAGCATGATAAAAAACAGTGGCGCTGAAAGAAGATAGAAGCGTGGTGCCACTGCGTAAGCGAGTGGTAGATAGAGGACAAAAGCTACCCCCAGCCAAATGAGCGCTAACAAATAAAAGTCGGATGTTTGTCGATCTCGAGCCCTCCACCAACCCATAAAAAGTGATACTACTCCTAGGAGAAAGAACAAGATACCTAGGATGCCCAAAGGCTTACCCTTATCACACTTCGCATCACAGATAGTCCCCCATGCTTGGGCGTTTACCAAAACACTGGGGAAAGTAGCGCTCTCAGAACCAGTAAGGATAACCACGCTGGCCAAACCAAACTCAGAAATATCACGAATACCTTTTTCTATGAGGTTGTGTTGTTCTTTATTGGATTTTTCTGTGATAGCACCAAAAAACTCGCTGGTATTACTGCCTCCAGTACGTATCTCATTTAAGACCACCGGGAGAGAAAGGATAATTATAATACAGAGAGCTCCAAGCCAAGCCTGCCAAGAAAAACGCGCTCTCTTGAGGATAAGAAAGACCGCTACGATAACAGGTACAGCCAAAAAGGCTAAGAAGTGCATCTCGGTAGCTAAGACCAGACCAAAAATAGCCAGCAAGAACCAAGCGGTTCGATATTTCTCATCAAGAGCCACTGCTCGCAGTAAGGCATAGAAGCCCAAAGTGAGGAAAAATGGTAGCAGGTTTGGATTCCAGGCAAAACGAGCATACAACACCATATAGACAGAGACTGAGGCCAATGTCATAAGTCCCAGACTCTCCCATGGAGAGTAAACCCTCCGAAAAAGCAGATAGAGGAGTGGTAAGAGACAGACTCCAAGAATAGGTACAAAAAAGGCAATGCCCGAAGGATTCTCACCAAAAATAAGTCCGCTCACATACTGCAGGTAGTAAAAAGCTGGAGCGAGACGTAAGAATGTCCCCCCTGCCTTCGGCCCTAACAGAGGTAGGTCCCAAAAATCACCCTCAAAACCTTCATCAATAACAATAGCGTCCCGGGCTTGATCAAGTTCAAAGTGAAGCCAACGTTCAAAATGATCTACACGAATATAAAAAGCAAAAGCCAAAATAACCACAAAAAGGACCCCGAAGAAATATTTTTGAAAGGGTTCCATGGTAGTAGACATACTTTCTTTTTGGCTTATTTTCATCTAGAATGAAGCAAGTTGCTTGCTTCTCAGGTAACTCTATTTTATCGTATTTTTCACTCATTAGCAAAAAGCTATGCCCCCAACTCTAGCCCGTTTCCTAGCCAATCCGCTTCTCATCATAAGTAGCTTCTCTTCAGTCGTCGCTTTCTTTTTTATCTCTAAACAGGTCAAAAGCTTGTCTTTTTTCAAAATTGAGACCTTTGGTAACCCGTTGTTCTACGGGCTCTTTCTTCTTATTGGCATCAGCATCATCTATCTCATCTTCTTCTCACCCAAATACGCCCAAAAATCCCTTATTAACCAGGTGTTTCTTTTTTTGCTGACACTGCTCCCTAGTATACTTATTATTTTCTATGGAGTCCTTTTTTCCAAAAATTTTCACTTTCTCTTTCAGATAGGCTCGGGACTCGCCCTCATCACTACAGCGAGCTTGTTTTACTATCGTTTCATACAAAATCAAATTACCCCGACTTCTGGCCTCAGTGCCAAAACCTGGTGGCAAGCCCAGGGGGCTCCGACCCTTTTTCTCGTCCTCTTTCTCACTCTGACTTTTTTCTCTTTTGGTTTTGTGCGCCTTGGTGAGTACGCTGCCGTCGACGAACCACTCTGGCTCTACGGACGTATCTCGCAGTACTGGAATAATATTGGTGATGGTGAATTTCATAAGACTGATGTCAGTGACAAGCCCGGCATCACCGTCTCTCTTCTTTCTGGAGCTGCCCTTCTCAATTATGAGCCCGATGACTACGATGATGTTCGTCATGATGGTGAGGTTTTCATCAACAGGAATCTCAATATGGCTCAATTCTTTGCTGCTTTCCGCTTCCCTATTCTTCTTTTTGTTACTCTCCTCCTCCCTCTGCTCTATTTCCTACTTGAACGCACTCTGGGTCGTGGGACAGCCCTACTTTCTTTTGCCCTTCTGGCTACCTCACCTATCCTCATTGGTGTAACAAAAATCATCAACCCAGACGCCCTCCTGTGGCTTTTCACGACTCTTTCTCTCGTGAGCTACCTGGTCTTTCAGAAGAGAGCCTACTACCGCTACCTGCTTCTTGCTGGACTTTTTCTCGGTCTCGCTCTTTTAACCAAATACATCGCTAACATTGTTTTTGTCTATCTTCTACTTCTCCTCTTTATAGAATATCTCTACCATCCCAAGCTCGCTCGCCAAGAATTTTCCCACTATCTCACTCAATCACTGCTCCAAATTGGCTTTGTCATATTTATAGCACTAGCTACTTTCTACATAGTTCTGCCCGCTAACTGGGTAGATCCTATGGAACTCATCCAGGGTACTGTCCTGAGTCAGGCTTTTGTCAAAGTTGCCCCCCTTTTCTTGGGCCTTATCTTCCTGATTCTCCTCGATGAAAATCTAAACAGCTCTCGGTTGATTGGCCTTGCTCTCAAGTGGCTCGGTCATTTCCGCCTTACTCTCGCTCGCCTCCCTCTCTTCATTTTCTTTGGTAGTCTCCTCTTTATTCTCGTCACCACCTGGTCTGGAATGCCTATCTACAACTTCATGCAACTCATCGCCTCACCCAAGACCATTAGCGATAAGAGCGACCTCTTTGGTATTTTTGTTACCAATTTCTACCCCCTTACCTTCGGTATGACTCCTCTCGCCCTCTTGGGTATCCTCGCCTCTACTCTCTTTTTATGGAAAAAACGTTTCTGGGAAAGTCAGAGTCTCCGTTTTGGTTTTTACATGATTTTGTTTGCGCTCGTCTATTACCTCGGTGCTACCGTCAATGGAGTCGCTTCTATTATCCGCTACCAAATCATCATTTTTCCTCTCATAGCACTCCTGGGTGGCATTGGACTCTTTCATATTGCCCGCTTCATCGAGAGCAAATACCGACTTAAGAAAGATCAGGCAGTGCTTATTATCACGCTCTTCACGCTTATCATAGGCGTCACCACCCTGGCCCGCACCCACTTTCCTCTTAGTTATGCCTCTTCCCTTCTCCCAAGTAAGTACTACATCGATCTCAAAGACATGGGACCAGGGAGTTATGAAATAGCCACTCTGCTCAACACTCTTCCTGATGCTAAATCCACCCTCATTTGGACAGACAAGGACGGTGTGTGCCAGTTTTTCGTTGGTCGTTGCAAGCGTGGTAACAATCCTGAGGTAATCACCGATCAAGATATTGACTACATAGTCATCTCATCAGCCCGTAAGATACGTACTGGTCACATGATTCGTTCGAGCTATGACAGCCACAAAGATACTGTCATTCCAATCCATCTTTTCTACGATAAAGAAAATCCTGACTTCGAAGTCAAGATCAATGAGCGTCCCTCACACTATGTCCGCGCCTTCCGCTACGAAGGTCGTCCACAGTAAGTCTAAGGTTCACTTTTAGCCAAGAGTTTCTGAGAAGCCTCTCTCAGATAGATGGGCAGAGCAAACAAAGAGATACCTGTCTGGAGAATACGAGAAAGGAGAGCTACAGTCACAGCGGTCTCGAAGCTGACACCAAGGAGTACAAATAAGACTCCATAAGCCCATTCCTTGACTCCGATATTACTAATAGAGATCGGAAAACTGACATAGAGCGCCATCAGAAATACTAATCCCAAGAAGGGAAAGAATGGCAAGGTGTAACCCAGAGCGAGGAACAAGACGTAGTTAGAGAGTCCGAGACCTACTAACATAAACAAGGTCGTCCAAAACGAGGCTGTTTTCCATATAGCCATCGCGTTATAACGCAGACTCTCCTCGAAAAGATTACGTAGTTTCTGCCATGGGATACGAGTCACTAAGTTTTGCACAAACACGGTACGCTCAAAGGCAATCCAGAGACCAAAAAAAATAAGCAGCCCCAGCACGAGTGTATATGATAAGACCAAAAATGCTGGTAGATCCAGAAATTGCCAGACAAAAAATCCTCCGACAAGCGCCAGTGTTGAAGTCATGATTAACCCAAGGAAACGATCGAAAATAACCGTGGAAAAAGCTCGACTCTTACGAGCTCCCCTCCCCACTAGCCAGAGACTTCGGTAGATATCGCCACCAATAGTCGAGGGCAGGAAATTGTTGATAAACGTCCCAGTCAGATAGGTCTGAAAACCCTCCCAGACCGTAAAGTGAATCTCCTGAAACCTTGCTATCACTTGCCACTTCTTCGATGACAAAACAATAGCGATCAATTGCAACAAGATAAACAGCGCTACGTAGCCTATCTTAATACTCTGAAGCTCGTTGAAAACCAGTTGCCAATCAAGCTTCTGAATCAACCAATAGACTAGGCCCAAAGAAATCAGTACCTTGAGGATGTTAAGTGATTTTTTTTTCATAACTTTTTGTTCACGCTCGCTGTATAGACCTGACTGTAAGCATCTGCCACCGCCCGCCAACTTTGTGCTTCCGCTCGCAACCTACTCGCTCGACCAAAAGCTACGCATTTCTCACGATCCTCAATGAGTAGTGTGAGTTTATCTGCAATATCTTCTGCGTTATTTTTTTCTACGTAGTAACCATTTTCTCCGTCAACTACTAATTCCTCAGTCCCTCCAGTTACCGTGGCGACAATAGGTAGCCCTGTAGCCAGAGCTTCAAGTAAAGTATTACTCATGCCTTCATTTTGTGATGGTAAACAAAAGACATCAGCTCCCTGATAGACATGTACCAGCTCATTGTGTTCTACTCGACCCAAAAACTGCACCTCTTGATTCAAGTGAAGATCTTTGACCTGAGTCATCAATGCTTCTTGTTCGCCCCCCTCACCCGCAATAAGAAGTCGGAGTTTGGGATAACGCGGATGGAGTAACGCTACAGCTTGTATCAAAAAACGAATCCCCTTACGTGGGGTTAGGCGTGAAACACAGAGTACGGTAAACGACTCACCTGAGAATGTATCACTTGCTTTAACTGGAAATTCTTTGGTGTCTACACCATTCGGGACAATCGGAATCTTGAGCCCTGGTTCACTAGTAAGGGCAAGTTCTCTTAACCCCCGACTGTTAGAAATTACCTGAAAGGCTTCGCGCCAAACGAGACGAATAAGCGGTGTCAAAATATTGTAGAGCGATGCAAAGCGTTCACTGTAGCCTGGCACATCAGCTCCACGAAGCGATACGATGTACGGAACATCAAATTTTTTGCCCAGACGCATAGCGAGCACCCCACAAGGTACTCCGAAGAATGCATGAATGACATCGTATTGATTAGCCTTAAGAAGCTTCTTAGCATACCAATAAGCCTTGAAACTATAGACTATGAGATCTTTTTTGGATTGGTGATGAAGATTATTACCATTTTTGCCAATAGGCAGAGCATGAACACAGATGTTCTCTCCGAGCCACATTTCTTGGCGGGTACTGGTTGGAGAAGAGGTCACAAGATCGACAAAAAGTGTTCTATTTTGTTTGTATTCTTTGAGGAGATACTCTGTAGCATTGGCAGCACCGCCCCCA
>CAZLQC010000012.1:0-5058 GCA_964561695.1 uncultured Bdellovibrionales bacterium | reverse complement strand
GAAAGAGGACTCGCATACTTGACAAATAGTCTATTTAGGTGTATAATAGGAAAGCGTACCTAAAACTTCCGAGCCACTCTCCATGTGCTTTAGTATAGCAAGATTGAGCCTAAAAAAGAAAAGTCCGAACCCAGCAATTGCTAGGTCCGGTCTTTTTTCATATGTCGCCGAGGATTTCTGCCAGTGGTATTTCAACCACTTTTCTATTGGGACCTGGCGTGCCAGCAGAAAGCATCACCTTCTTCTCTGGCCCTTGTCGATCACTTAAATTAAGTGCTGCCTCCAGGAGACTCAGCATAGCGCTGAAAGTTTTATCTCCTGTGGGGTCTCGCATTCGTTTGGTAAGAGCTCTGTAACGAGCCCTTAGTTGGCCTTCTGGCGCGTTGTCTGGATTCATTCTTCTTGCCCTTCCTGTACTGAGATCGGCTATAACCTTCCAGATGTTTCATGAGACGATCAAACCGCTCACGATTTTTGTGGATAGTCTCAAGCTCATTAAAAAAGGTTCTTGCTACTCTACCATCTGGTATATCTGGATTGATGATGAAGTACCGTAGGGCATCTAACCAGAATAGCCTATTTTGCTTGAGGTGTTCCAAGACTCCGGCGTACGAGGACTTAAGTTGAAATGGAACGACAATGAGTTCATCTGGGTTATGTCTTTGACGGATTTTGACAAAACCATCCACCCCAGCGTTATCCTCATCTCTATTAGCACGTCTGATGGAATAGAGCCATTTAGGCGCCTTACCATCCCCAATAACCTCTTCAATAATATCAAAGAACCGAGATTCATTGAGCATCCCCTGATCGAGGGGACTTGTTTCCATATCCATGGTACATCCCTTCTAACAAGTGATTTCATAGTACTCTACTGTTTTTCCAGCTTTCCGTCAAGTGAGAAATTACTTCTCTAGCTTAAAAACTTTGATATAGTTCTGGGGATTATTGGCCATAATCAACTCCCAGACTGGATCAGATCTATCGTAGTATTTATAAGCGATAAGACCAGAATTACGCTCCCACATCTCATAGCGTGACCAGTAACGGATCCGTCCTCGTCTGGTCAAAACATAGTAGTCTGGACTGATTGTATTTTTATCGAAATTATATGCCG
The DNA here is from genome assembly GCA_964561695.1 of uncultured Bdellovibrionales bacterium. GTDB lineage: Bacteria > Patescibacteriota > Minisyncoccia > Moranbacterales > UBA1568 > UBA1568. The sequence continues at coordinate 3,941 of CAZLQC010000012.1, read as the reverse complement.
TAAGACACTTACCAACAAAAAATTCACAGAAGCCGTAATAATCAGACCAGACTGTAAGATTCTTAGCATCTGGCAAAGCATTAAGATATTCTGCCGCCTCATACCCACCATAGCCCCAAGCATCTGTCACGACATGGGTTTTTGGTAGCAAGAAGTTTGTATAGTTAAAATAAAACGGTTTGATGCTGATGATACTACTAATCGATGCAAGAAAAAGAACTGCCGTAATGATCAACTCTTTCCTGCGAAAGGGTAAAATTCTGGTGATATGCCAAAAACCAAGAGCGCCAAGAAAACCAAGTAAAGGATATACTATAACACTGTAGCGAATAGTCGCCAGAACATCCGTATAGAGAAGAATGGTTTCGTAGAGAATAATAAAAATTGCAATACTGACCGCAAAAAAATAGTAGCTCGAAAGTCTCTTACGATGCATCTCTAGCACAAGAAACAAAAGTCCGATGAGGGTAACGGGCGTCAGAGCGTAGACTACTGGAGTAAGATTAAGAAGGATCGCCTCATACCAGGTAAGCGTTCGACCAAGAAGACCGAAGGCACTGCTCAACTCTTTGGTATCGAAACGTACCGTGATAAAAATAGCGAGCTCCGGAAAAGCAAGCCGCACCAAAATGACAAGAACAAAAATCCCAAATAAAACCACTGGTAACAAAGAAAAAAAGTCTTGGCTACGCTGACAAAAACGTCGCAAAATGAACAAACCTCTACTCTTACAAAGATACGTATCAACAAGAAATACAAAAAGCGGTATGGATCCTATACCAAAAAGCATTCTCTTTCCTTCCACCGTACCCAGAAACTCCCCTATTCTCGCTGTATGAATGACTAGAGCTGGTAAGAAACAAGCAAAAATAATCAAGGCCAACACAATACTTAGAGCCAACATCTTAAGGTCACTCAAGAGCGTTTCTCGCGGCGCAGACAACTCATCATCACTAAGAATGAGAAAGCGAAGAATAATCACTCCTAGATAAAAAGGAATAAGAATAAGAGCGACATACTTAGAGAGCATCGCCAAACCAAGAAATAAACCCGCACAAGCTACTGCTCGCCGTGACCCCGATTTGAGCCACCAAAAAAATGAAAACAGGCTCGCGCTCGCAAACGACCAGAGTAAGGCGTCTGGATTAACTATCTGTGAAATCCCCACTAAAGGTGGTGATAGGCCAATAAGGAGTGTGCTCCAAAGTGCAATCCATGGATTGGTCAGTTGTCCAATAACGAAAAAGAGAAAAATTAAAACCAGCGCATTAACCAAGACGATTGGTATACGGAAAGCCTTGTACAGAGACGAGGAATCCGCTGTTCTGCAGGTAATGATCTTGTCTTTACCTGTAGAGCAGTGAGTCTCTGAGTCTGGATAGAGAGCTGTGGCTACTGGATTGACCAAAGCCAGTGCTACCCCGGGCTTGTCGTTAATAAACGTCTCTTCAAGATCCATGGTTTCCCAGGCTACGAAATAGGCTGGAATACGTTCGTAGGTCCAGTGACCCTCATCAGCAGTCACGAAACTCCCTAAATGACAAAAGGCAAAAAAGAGATAGCCTAATAAAACTATTCCAAAAAGACTCTGTGGTTCAAATATTTTCTGACCTAATATTTTCGGGTTCATGGTATTCATCTAGACGCCGATACCGTAATATGTAAAACCCACCTCTTCGGTTTCGCCTCGTTCGAAAATATTGCGTCCATCAATAATAAGGTTACCTTTCATGGTTTTTTGCATTAGAGCCAAGTCAGCTGTACGAAACTCATCCCACTCAGTCATCACCAGAAGCGCATCTACACCCTCTAAAGCCTCATAGGCAGAGGGAGCATACCTTATCTTCATATGACTATTAGCTGTCTCAAAACTCTCCATAGCCACCGGATCATAGGCCTGGATTTTAGCACCAGACTTGAGTAAGGCTTCGATAACTCCTTTGGCTGGAGCTTCACGAACATCATCAGTCCGTGGTTTGAATGACAGTCCCCAAATAGCGATCTTCTTACCTCTCAAATTCTTCTTCCATTCATTCTTGAGAATTTCAAAAGGTCGCATCTTCTGAACATCATTGACGCGATCTACCGCCTGTACAATCTGAAAATCAAAATCATACTCTTTACCTGTTTCTATCAGAGCCTGTACATCCTTCGGGAAACAAGACCCGCCGTAGCCAATACCCGCATAGAGAAAGCGTGAACCGATACGGTCGTCAGCACCCATACCGCGTGCTACTTCTTTGACATTGGCACCAATACGTTCACAGAAATTAGCTATTTCATTGATAAAACTAATCTTGGTAGCCAAGAAAGCATTAGAGGCGTATTTGATGAGCTCGGCACTCCTGATATCAGTGATGATTACTGGTCGACCACTTCTAGCAATTGGCCGATAAATTTTCTCCATCAAAGTCTTAGCTTGCTCACTACTCACCCCTACTACTACGCGATCAGGATTGAGAAAATCCTTGATAGCCGCTCCCTCGCGAAGAAATTCTGGATTAGAGACAACATCAAATTCTGCACCAGCCTGAGCAAGCTTATTAATGCGCTTGTGACATTCGTCAGCTGTGCCTACTGGTACAGTCGATTTGTTGACCAGAATCTTATAACCATTCAAGTTTTTGGCGAAAGTCTCAGCCACCGCAAACACATACTGGAGATCGGCCTTGCCTGTTTTTTTGTCCTCTGGTGTACCTACGGCACTGAAGACCACCTCCGCTTCCTTGATTGCTTTACCGACATTGGTAGTAAAAGAAAGTCTGCCATTCTCTACATTCTTTTCTACTAGTTCATCGAGGCCAAGTTCGTAGATGGGCATCTTACCTCTCTTGAGGCCATTGATTTTTTTGACATCAACATCGGCACAAATAACCGTATGTCCCAACTCAGCCATACATGCCCCCGTCACTAGTCCCACATAGCCTGTCCCAATAAAAGTCAGCTTCATATTCAAGATTTCTTAGTCGCTACCAGATAAAAGTTTGTCTTCATCCAAGCCGGCCAACTATCTGGTCTCAGTACACGAACCAGCAACACTCCAAACCCACCAAGGTATCTACGCATCTTCTCGATGAAGTATGGGGTGACAAGAGGTACCTGCACAAAGCGCGTACTAAATCCAGCGTCATGAAAACGTTTTTGAATCTGCCAGTAGTTGTGAAGTGAGCAGTGATACTCTTTGTATTTCGTGAAACTTTTTTCTTTCAAAATTTCAAAAGGGATATTGGTCCATTTGTTCGGGGTACACACTAGGTAGCTTCCGCCGGGAGCTAGAATACGTTTCACTTCTTCGATGTGTTTCTGTGTCTTAGGAATGTGTTCGAAAACATCAAAGCTTGCCACAATATCGAAACTCTCACTCCTAAAGGGTAAATCCGTAGAAGCGGTACTAATAGAAACTAGATTTACTCCATACTGATCTTCCGCATACTCCATGTATTCGGGATTTACCTCTGTACCAGTCACCTCATGACCAAGATCGAGCAATTTGCGAACCAGAGCGCCACGACCAGAACCAATTTCGAGAATCCGCTTAGGACTACCGAGAAGACCGCTTTTTTGGAGAAAGAGTAGATTGCTTTCAAAATTACCTCGATGTAGTTTCATAAAAAAGACTTCCTAAGAAACTCTCAGGAAAGAGTTAGAGATAATTATTGTTCTCGAGTACTCCGAACACTGTAGTTCATACGGCTATGAACCTGGTAGTAGTTTCGTACCAACATATCAGCGAGCAATCCTGCTACAAAAAGCTGCACTCCCATAAGAACAAAGAAGATGCCAGCAATAGGCCAGAGACGATCACCAATAGCATTGCCCATGACAAACTTCTCTACAAGCATCCAGAGCAGGATAATAGTTCCCAGAAAAGAAAGAAGGATACCTGCTCCACCAAAAAGATGGATAGGTCGATATGAATATTTACGCCAAAACCAAATAGC
>CAZLQC010000011.1:0-25997 GCA_964561695.1 uncultured Bdellovibrionales bacterium | reverse complement strand
TGACTTGCTATCCAATCAGCTGCCGTACTCGCAGTAATGTTTGGTCCGCCTTCTCCATAATTAGGCAAATCTGCTTCGTTGGTACAGACAATTTTGGTAGCTACAACATGAACCGGGGGCTTGTCATTATTGGTAATTGTACAAGTACCTACTCCACCGGCCGGAACAACGACTTCACTACAACTATTAGACTGACCAGACTGATATGTTGTGTCATACAGTGGATCAGCAACTTCGGTGACATTATACGTACCCGGAGCGACTTCCATTTCATTAGTACCATCAGCCTCAAAGGCTACTGCAGAAGCACCGTCAACTTGGAAAGAGAAGTCCTCAATGTCTTTCTCTTGTCCGTCGCCATTGATCAAATTCTTAATGACCCTAAGGGTACCTTTTTTCTTAGCATTAAAGGCTACACAGTGATACGTCGTGTCCTCCTGAATATTGCTAATCCACTCCCAGTTGTCATAGCCAGCTACGTCATCAGAACAGTAAATCTCAGCACTTACATCACTGCCATTCGTAAAGGGAACATAACTGTCATCTGGAAATACTTCGCGCACTTCTACCTTGTTTCCAATGACACCGAGAGGTAACACTTGTACTCCTGAGAAGGTATGCCAACCTGGAAGCAAAGAGGTGTCTGTCTGGAAAGGTCCAAATGAACCGCCTGTACTATCCCACTGGAAATCCCAGTCTGTCTCAATGTGACAATTGTTTGGATGCAAAGCCACAAAATCAGCAGCTGTAGAGCCTGTAATATTAGCTCCCCCACTCATATTTGGGAGATAGCTTTCATTATCACAAACCACCTTAGTAGCAGAAATCTTGGCCGGCTTAGGAGTTTCCCTATTTGTGATAGTAAATTTCTTGTGTTCACTATCTACATTCACAGACTCGATACCAGAAACATTTTGCCAACCGTCCTGAAGGATCTCATTCTTGGTATACGTACCATATGGAACATCTTCGAAAGTAACACAACCATTTTCTCCCGTAATGCCAGCATAGCCCTCTACAATATCTACTGACAGGTTACCGCTGTTATCACCAAACCAACCTTCATTTTGGGTCGTGCCAGTGCCATCAAAAATCCGGAAGTTAGCTGGTCCGCCTACTGCCGGCACAAATGACTGAGCGTACTTGTGGGCGCTATTATAAGCTCCCCAGTTGGAATTTGGATCAAAAGTGCCATTGATTTGAAGTTCCAAAATATCATTCTGGTAGCCAGGATAACCATCAAAATGAGTGGCAAATCCATCGGTGGTTGAGTATTCAGTATCTACCAAGTTAGCACCTCCTTGATTCGACCAGGTCCCACTGGTCTTAGCAATATAGGATGCTCCTCCAACCAGCGCTACCGAATTTACTCCTGCTGATGAAGTTGCTGGTACAGAAAGATCATCTTGGATGGTCTCTTTTTCAAGCATCAAAGTCCAGCCAGAAAGAGGTTTTTGATGATTATCCATTTTACAAACCTGTACATCGGTAGTTCGAAGAGACTCTTCGCAACTCAGGCGTACATTATCGAGAAACATACCCAGTGAATCTGGTGTGCCTGTTTCCGTAAAACGAATTCTAGTAAGATTGTCGGTCGCTGTGAAGGTAAGAGTCTGTGTAATCCAGTCAACTGTATTGTCACCACCTCCACCAATCACTCCACTATCAAATACCTGACCACCAGCTTCTACTTTCAAACGGTTGTTACTGTGTTGTGGTCGTCCTGCATACTCCCAAGAAAGTGTATACTTATTCCCCACTACAGTTGGCAGATCTTGGTAAAGAGAGATCGAGGCTGGCTCACCATTGAGTGATCCGCTCGGTCCATCCCAGTCAGTATCAAGCTCTATGTACTGGTTATCACTATTCGTCCAACCATTTACTCCAGCATGAAGTTCAATTTTTGGCTCTGGACGCGTAGCGGCCCCAAAAGTAGAGCTTCCTCCGTACCACTCAGCAGACCAGCCCGGAACAGCCGCATCTGAGAATATGTCCCACTGGTTATTGGCCACATCTGGAGACTCAAATTCACCATTAGTGACACTGGTTGGCTCTACAGAACAGACTGGGGCTACAAATTGACACGTCTCCGAACAAGATGATGACCCATTAGCAGAACCATAGTCACAAGCCTCTCCATCATTCTTTACTCCGTCACCGCAGACTGCTGGATTTTTGACATTGATAAAAGTACACGTTATATCCTCAGCTGCTCCAAGCGTGATGTTGGCTACGTTACCATTTTGTGCTACCGACGATACCTGCTCTGTACCATTCGTACAAACAAAGCTCACCTGCCACCCCTCTGTAGGGGTCTCGGTGATTGAATATTGTCCAGCAGAAAGATTATTAAATTCCTTCTTGTTAGAAAGAGTGGCATTATTATCGTCATCAAGAGTAAAGTTGGTCAAACCCGTGCCAGTCACTGTAAATGGGAAATCCTGACCGTCTTTTGGATCTGCGTGCTTGATAATTGTAATAGAGCCTTCTGTACGACAATCATCATACCAAATAGCCTGTCCTGTCGCATCCCAGTTTTTACCAGGATACGTACAACCCTCCATAGTAAATGGCGGAATAATGTCATTTGCATGATCTCCATGGCCATTTTCTCCATGACCTACCTCACAAAAATCTTGGTTATCGACTGAGTTCACACTCACATTATTCAGAGTATATGGATTCGTGTTAGATGCAGTTGCATGACAAATGTCGATTTTTGGATTTTTATCAGTAAGAACAATTGGGAAAACAATTGTAAAATGATCCAGGTCTGATGCTTCTACTGTGTCGGAATCATTATCAACATCTTTCTTATCAACTTTCTTGACATCTTCTTCGGCAACATCCTTACCCTTTACTTCTTCAACATCTTTTTCGATGTAAGCAATTCCCACTTCTTTACTGTCTTCCTTTGGTAGAGAAAGATCATACTTGAAGTCCCCATTCTTCATGTCTTCTGTATTGATATCGTAAGCGTATGGAGAGGCAATCCGTATACCTTCAGGCAACTTGATATCTTCCGCATTAATTTGCTCTATCTTCAACTTACTGGTATCAGCTGGAAGGCAAGTAAAGGTGATTGTCATATCTTCATTACCAGGAAAAACGTACTTGACTCCGATTTTCACATTTTCCTTTGTTTCAGCCTTTTTCTCATCTTCATTCCAATCCCAATCGTCTTTCGAGCTATCAGTAACACTGTCATTATCACTGAGACAGGTCTGAGTCTCTTCCTTTGGGGTTTCTTTTGTATCTCCTTCTATACTTTCATCAGCTGGGGTGTCAGCTTCAGAGGTACTGGTGGTCTCTTCTGAGACTACATCTTGTTCATCTGCTTTCGTTTCTTCAACAACGACTTCTTCAGTTTTTTCTTCTTCCACCACTACTTCTTTTTCTTCTTCTGGCTCAGGAGCAACTTCTTCTGTTGGCTCAGTCTCTTGTGCTACTACCTTAGTCGGCACAGAAAAAGCAAACGCCCCAAGTAAAATTGGAGCGGCCATTGGTTGCATAATTAAAGAGAGGACGACGCTAAGCGAAAAAGTTTTTTGGAGACAAGGCAGTACACCCTTCCTTATCACCCTTCGGAATGAGTTCATACGAAACGTATTAAAAAAATAAACTTATAAATGGTTACTTAATAAGATAGTAGATTGATACTTACGTACTCTGACAAACGGGATTCTTTTGGTTAAATACCCTCTTTTTGTTATTTTTTCACACCGTATGACAAAAGCCCAAAGACTTTCTCCACCGATATCTAAAGACTATTCCTGTGTCAATCAGCTGTCAAGAGCCAAAATCCTCCTTTGGATATCAAAAAAATCCCTTTGTTAAGGGATTTTTTCGGACTGTCTATTATTTTAGGCTTCTACAAAGCCTTTGGACGATGAATATCAAAGGCGTGGATACCACTAAAGGCTTCTTCTGGTATCCATACAACAGGCTCAATCTTAATTTTCGCTATCCTGCTCAGGGTCCAAAGCCTCTGATTAGCCTGATACAGGAAAGGCATAGTAGTAGCTATAATGACTAGTTGGAGCAAAATTACTGTAAGGAAAATATACAGCGTAAGCTCACTTGGAGCTTGAGTAGTTTCTCGTATAACTATTGGGGCAGTGGTTGGCTCTGTCAGGGAAGTCACCATGCTGACTGGAGTTGCTGCTGTCACCTCATTTGATGGCTCCTTAACAACAACTTCCCGAAGCTCTGCCTCAACACCCTTCACATCAGCCACCAGAGTCTCTTTTGTTGGTAGGTACTCTTTGGGTTTGGTGACAACTGGCGCTACCTTAGGACTGGCAAAAACTTGTACCGTGACCAGAGCTTCTTTACCGTCAATCTTACCTGCTACAACAGCTACTCCTATCTCCTGGTACTTATCACTTAAAATATTGGCTCGGTGGGTAGCGCTTTTCATCCAGGCTTTATGCTGACTCTCTGCGCTCTCATAGTTAATAGCCAGGTTCTCACCAGCAAAACTATACTGATAACCAGCTTGTTTGATCCAGTGCCAAGGGGTTAGACCTTTCGGTGAAGTATGAGCAAAGTAGTCATTCTTGAACATATCCTTAGCCTTAGCCTCAGCTGCCTGCTTCAACTGGTCACTTTGTTTCAGCTCCTGAAGACCAGCCTGCTTGCGAGATTCATTGGCCAAGCGCAGAAGAGCACCAGAGCTGACACTAGAAGCCTCTGCGAGCACTGGATGCTGACCAAGGACAAGAATAGCCAAAAACAAAGCTCCTAATACTCTTTTGAAGGCTTGTTTATGGGTATTTTTTTTATTTTTGTGCTTTCTAAGCATATTCTTAGATAAAAAAACAAAACGGGGTTCACCCGTTTTGCCCTTTCTGGACGCTTTGTGAGTCCATTACCTATCCATTATAGCACCTTTTTTTGCTTTTGTAAAGGGAAAATGACTATTGTTTGACCTGATCAGCATAGTACCCTACATCAGCTATCCATTTCTCGACACTTTCCGGGTTCTGAGCCGCACAACTGTAGCCACACTTCCAAACCACCATTTCTTCGGCTGTATCTCGATGATACTCCTTCATGAGGTTATCAATGCGTTTAGAAATAACTCTGACCGCTTCTTTCTTACTGCCAAAGCAACCGTGACCCATCGCAATACCCCGACTCCCCTCACCACGATAGCCCCAGTAGTTATAGCAGTCCTCACCATTCTCGGTAACAGGAATACGCTTACCCCAATTACTTTCTTTTTTAGCGATACCAATGATGAATGCCGCCGTATTTCTATCATGCTTCACAATATATGGAAGCATGGCTTCGATAGGATAGCCATCTACCATTTTTGCTACATCACGTTCAAGACGCATTTCAGAAAGAGGGATGGTCTCTACCTGCTCACTGACTGCCTCCACCTGATTGGCACTCCCCATGATGAGTCCTGACAGGAGCAACGTCAGTCCAATGAAAACTCCGTAAAAAATATCTCCCGAAAGACGCACCTGACTCAAGTCAGGGATTGATCCTAGAGAAGGAAGGTTTATTTTGAGTATTTGATTTTTGGTTTTTGTTTCTCTACTTTTGGCTGACATAACATGTCTTAGAGGCTTAACTAAAGAAAAAACGCGTGCCCAGTTGAGACTGTTGAGCACCCGTTTTTATCTCTTGTACTTCTATTATAGCATGTTTTTTGGCTTATTGCAAGGATTCTTGCTCTTTTAGCCATTCGGCAGTCCGATTTCTCGGAGAAAACTTTTGCGGGCTGGACCTTTGAGTTCTCGTGACTCTCCCTCCTTGAGTGATCCGAGATGAATGTTCATGATGCGTACCCTGACCAGACGTGTGACGTGTACACCGACGCTCTCAAGCATACGCCGCACCTGATGCTTCTTGCCTTCAGTCAAAATAATAGAGATGGTCGCTGGATCCAAAACCTCGAGCTTCTTCAACGTCAGACGTTCACCCTCACTGGTAACCCCTCGCACCAAAGCATCCTTCATTTGACCCGTAAGAGGCGTGTTGATAGATATCACATATTCTTTCTCATGAGAGAACCGTGGGTGAAGCAAACGCTCAGTCACTCGTCCATCATTAGTCAAAACGATAAGACCCTCAGAATCTTTATCAAGACGTCCCAAGGGAAAAAGATCTGGATGACCAGAAACCGCTCTGATATCTTGCTCTTTCTTTTGAGGAGTATGGGTGATAATACCACGCGGTTTATAGTAGGCTACATACTCAAAAGCCTTTTTCTCACGAAAACCAGGCTCATAAATCTCAATGTCTTCATCTGGATGATTGACTTTATCCCCTACTAAAGCCTTTTTCCCATTAAGAAAGACTTCGCCAGACTGAATCATCTCGTCAGCTTTCCGTCTGGTGGCTATACCGCGAAGCGCCAAAAAACGGTTCAGACGCATCGGATACTCTTCTTTGGTGTTGTTGGTCTTGGTAGCTTTTCCCCCATAGTGTCTGGTGTAATTGGGGTTTGGTCCAGACGCCTTTAGAGCTGAGGTCTTGGGCTTAGGGTCAAAGGTACTACTTGGTACCTTTCTTTTTGGTTTGGCACTTCGCACAGAGGCACCCGTTTTTTTGGATGTAAACGCTTTCGAAATAGTTTTTGCCATAGTGGTAGGTCAGTTCTTCATGCGGTTTAATGCTTCGTCTTGCTACTAAAAATATTCTGCCTCGACGATTGATAGCATCACAGTTGGGTCGACAGCTATGATTGGCATAGCGCATCGTATTCCAGCGTGGACTACCGTCAATATCGACTTTCTTACTGACATTAAAAATATACTTATTAGTGGCATCAATATCGGCCGGTATGCGATGGCCAATATACTCAATGATGGTAGTATTTTTTTTGATGGCGTTATTTGTATAGAGACCGAGACCAGCACTACTGCGTTTCACTCGAAGACCGGAGATAGACTGCGGTACAGGATGTCCTCCTTTATTCATGGGGTATTAGCGGTTAGCAATTAACTTACGGTCGCGTTCAACTATCGATTGGTTACGATGAATCAATTCATCATTTCTGATAGAAAGAAACAATTCGTACTCGTTTTTGACATGCCGTCCATAGAATTGAAGAAATTCAGACTGGACTGGAGCCAGCCTTAGACGCGCACCCTCCTGATCAAGGAAATACTGATACTGATCAAAGGCATGACTTTCAAAAAGATAGTTGAGCTCATAGGCACTACGACGATGAAGCATGAACAAAAGAAAAATAGAAACTGAGTACACCAGAGAGAAAAGCACCGGTATCGCTGTGTGTAACAAAAAACGATCTGCTTGGTACTTCTTAGCCAAGCAAGCCATCAAGACGACATGCATGGTTTCATTGTCTTGGGCAACCCGAGTGAAATAAGATGCTCTCGAAAGACGGATAGCTTTCTGCTCATCTGAGAAGAAAAATGTCAGCAGCATATAGGTGGCTACCTCCCATGACTGATAGGGTATACGCGCCACAATTTCAAGCGCCTTAAACTTCCCATAGGATGGCTTACTACCATAAAACAGATTGCCTGTAGTGACCAATATTGCTCCCAGGAAACGTGCGAGTATCCCCACCTCTACATTGTTAGCATTAGCCCTGTATGTTTCAAATGTTTCCGTCTCAAAAAGAGCTTGGACAAGCTCTTCATGCTTCTTTTGGTAGGTTATTTCTGCTTGCATATCAATCAAATAATTCTTCGGCTACCCGAGCCTCACAAACCCGCCGAAGCGAGCTCTCACCTATCCTAGCACAGGTTTCTGGATTATGCTCCCTGATAGCCTGTTCCTTGAAACAGGCGTCGCGCTCAGTACTAGCCAGTGTCCCACAATCTTTTCCTAGGTACCCTTCTTGATTCAAGCCACAGAAAGTGAGGCAGTAGCTCTGTTCGGCTGGGATAGTTGAGAAACCTTCACATTCTTGCTCGCAAATCTCAGGAGTGACTTTTTTGGTGGGATTTTGAGTGGTGGTTGGGGTGGTTTCAGATTCCACTTCTTCTGGTAGTGTTGCTTCGGCGCTGCCCTGTTCTATAGAAGGATCTGTAGTGATTGTTTCAACTTCATTGTAGGAAGTGTTGGACTGTGTAGCCTCTCGATCTCCTGGAAAGAAAAAGATTCTTCCGCACGCAAGAAGAATCAAGAGACCTAAAATGACAAACGGTATTTTGGATAACCAGCGCATAGAACAAGCGACCTGTTAGTAGTGTTTCTCAAGAGTGATACCCGTGTAGAAGTGCTTGAGAATACTCTGATAATCATAGCCTCCATCACGAGCCATCTTGACCGCTCCGTTGGCAGAAAGACCTACCATATGATTGCCTCGACTAGCCAGTTCACAGGTACTCAGGTCTGGATTCTTACCATAGCTATCATCTACTGAAGAAAGCCATGGATAGGTAGATGAGGTTTTCTTGCGATAGTCTGCACAGTTGTGGCCCCAGTGACCATCTTCATAGCGCCTCGTCTTACCATCGGTCCAGGAACTGTACGGTGTCAAAGCCACTTCGTTATCATAAAAGACCAGTGTTCCCCGACTTACTTCTGCAGCTGTACGAATACGGTCGTGAGCTATCTCCCAGTCATAACCGTAGTAGATCTGACTACCTGAAGTAGCGTCTACTTTGAAGCCCTGAGCCGCGTACTTAGTACTCCACTGTATTTTCCAAAACCCATAGGTACGGAAAATGGTCGTCATCACGCGATTATATTCCTCTGGTCCGGTACCGGTGATTTCTCCCATACCCCAGACATAGTGTTCTAGTGGCAACTTATTAATAACCCAGACACGGTCACCATCAGCATCTGGTGAGTCGTAGTGTCGCAGACGGATAGAACCTCGATAGTGGTCGAATGAGGAATTGGGACGACTGACATCGAAAACCACGCTATCTTTGTACTGTTCTTCGGCGGAGAAACGTACTTCTTTTGAAATAATAGCTATCTGCGCATCCGTACCAGAGTAATAAACAAGAAATTTCTTATCACCTAAGTACTTCACGCGAATTTTGGTATCGGCGGCAATAGTAGCTTGAACCTTGCCGTCACGGTCAAGGACTCGAAAGGGCACATTCCCCCTAATGCTAAATGATGTCGTTTTGAGGTCACTGGGTAGATAGTTGAATATACCCACCGTGATCTCGGGTCCCAAAACTGAAAGATCTTCTTCATCTTCTTCTGGGACTGGAACTGTACCTAGAGCAATAGCCTGCTTGTAACGCTCAAAACCTAAGCGGTTTTCTTCGGTTCCATAGTCCTTATAGCTACTGTAGCTATCCTTATCAAAAAGAATATTACTAGCGTAGCCTGCAAAAGGCTTGACCGTGAAATACTCGTTCTTCAAACTACCATAGTTAGCGTAGTCAGAAGCCCGGGTCTTGAGATAACTGTAGCGACTTGGATTCTTGCGGTACTTTTTGTAATCCTTCTTCAGGCTTTTAAGAGCCTTTTTTTCAGCCTTACGGTTTTCCCATGGATACTTACTGACCAACTCACGATAGCGTAAGTACTTGCGATACTGCTCGCGCTTCTCATACTTTTGATAGAGTCGGTACTCTGTATAATGCACCAGATCAGCACTCACATCCACTTCGTCTGGAGTAGCTATCACTTCTTCGGGGGTGGGCTCTACTATAAAATTCGCGGTAACACTGAGATCAGCAGAAATCGCTATATCAGTACGTGGATTGATTGTTGAGCCATCACTCCAATCCGCAAAGACGTATCCCGTATCAGGAACAGCGGTAACAGGGGTTCCATCGCCTCCCTCATCTACCATCTGAGAAGTGCTACCCGTCAGGGTTCCTCCTGTTCCAGTAGCGTAAGTAAGGGTGTATTGAACAACCACCGTTTCTGGTGTTGTGGGTTCTGGCTCAGTAACCAGTGGAGAAGTCACTGTTTCTTGAGCTACGGGCGTTGGTATCACCTCCGAATTAGGGTCTACTTCTTGAGCCCACACTGGACTAACCACTAAAGAAAAGAAAAGCAGCGAAAAAAGGGCGTTCTTCGCTGCGAGAAATTTTTTTGAATTGCTAAATAGTACTTGAGACATCCAAATTTTTGTTTTGTATGTCTATTATAGCACTGTTTAAGCCAAAAAGCAAGCCCTCGCACCAATTCTGTCGCCTACGAATTAGACGCTCTTCTGCATAGAAAGGTTCTTGTCAGAATTTGGTGCCGGGTAAACCTAGTAGTTGTGCATCTTGACCTCATCATGCATCCTTCGTGGCATCATCATACCAAAGTCCCATGCCCTATACCATTCCTTCATGTCTTTGATTTCTTTTTTCTGAGCTTCGATAATGTTTTCGGCCAAAGCTTTGATTTCTTCATGACCTGCTTGCTTCAAAGCGAGTTCAGCCATAGCCACCGCACCAGCATGATGCTCCATCATCAGATCGATAAAAGCTTTGTCAAAATCATCACCCGTCTTATCGCGGAGAGTCTCCGTCATAGCGTCCATACTCATTTGATCTCCCGCACTGTTGTGTTGTTGACCTTTAGTATGAATACCGAGTTCACGGGCTCGTTCAGAAGCTGCTGGGGCTCGTAAAAAAAGAATACTTGTAAGGATAACACCAAGAGACAGTCCGAGTAGTAGATAGAGTATTTCTTGTCGTTCCATAGTCTTGTTTTTAATGGTTACTCGTATCCTCAGTATACCACTTTCCTTCTATAGAAGGGTTTCTAGGTCAAGAACTTCGTCTATCCGGACCTGAGCCACAAAATCCATGACGTGAGAAACCAGAATCAGAGTGCCTTTATATTCATCAAGCGCTTCAGCAATAACTGGAATATGGCGGAAGTTGATATGATTGGTAGGTTCATCAAAAACGAGGACACTCGGTTCTTCAGCGTAGAGTTTAGCAAACATCAAAAGCCCTTTCTGGCCTTCTGAAAGACTCTTCACTTTATTTTGTACGAGATTAGCTGGAAAAAGAAACTTGGCTGCGAGCTTGTAGACGAGCTCTTTGTTTTTTTCTTTGACTGACTCCATGAGAGTGTCAAAAACAGTCGCCTCAAAATCCAGTGTTGAAAAATCCTGACGATAATAACCTACCGTAACGTCAGGTGAGATTTCTACTAATTGAGGATCTGCCTTAGCGAGTGACTCTAAGAAAGTGGTCTTACCGATACCGTTGGGACCAGTAATCAGAAGATGAGTATTACGTTTCAGGGTCAGGTCAACAGACTTGAGAACAGATTCCCCCTTATCAAGAAGTGAAACCGCTTTGATGTGAACGATGGGACCAGTCACATCGGGGCAATTAATAGTAAACTTCGGTAGCGTACGGTCTTCGCGACGGACATCTATCTTGTTCTCTTCCAGTTCTTCGGCTAGGTCACGCATGCGCTTAGCTACCGCACGGAGCTTTCCTCCCTTGTTAGCAAAGGTGTTCGCCTGATCTTTCTTTTCCTTGATAGTACGCTCCAAACGGACATTCTCTCGTTCAGCTTTCTCAATCCGCACTTTGATTTCTTCGACTACATCATAGTAATTACCCGTAAACTGCTCTATCTGATGGGTGAAAATATCTAAGTACAGTACCCCTTCGGTAAAGGAGTTCAAAAAATCAGCATCGTGAGAAATAACAATACACGTCTTCTCTGAATTGATCAGAAAATCTTTCAGATGCTCAATACCAAGATAATCCAGATTGTTAGTCGGCTCATCAAGGAGTAAAATATCTGGCTCTTGGATAAGAGCGTAGGCCAGGAGAAGACGAGCCTGCTGGCCACCAGAGAAAGCACGGACAAGTTTTTCAAAAGGAGCTTCGAGATGGACTATCTCAAGCACGTCCTTGATACGAGCTCGTAAATCATAACGAGTCTCCGGAAAAGCTTCTGCAAAAAACTGCTCAATAGTAAAATCAAGCTTTTCCCGATCCATCACCTGACGAGCAATTGCTACTGTAGCGTCACTATCAAGCGAGATTCTCCCTGATTCAGGTTTCATCTCCCTCATAATGAGCTTGAATAGAGAGCTCTTGCCGGCACCATTTTGCCCCATCAGCGTAATCTTAGCTCCTCGACGCACCGAAAAGCTCGACTCATCTAAAATGGGTTTGCCGTGGTCATATTCATATGAGACGCGATCAAAGCGTAAAACGACGTTATCAGCCATTATTTTATTCTAAAAAAGCTCTCTTGGGAGAGCATGGAGTACCAGCTAGTATGACAGAAAAAAGATATCTCGGCAACCCCTAAGATAAAGTTTTGAGATAGGCTGTGATAATTCGACTATCAGAAACATACTTCCCCCTCACCAAAGCATCAGTAGCAAAAAGCTTAATATCCGTAATAGCTCGCACTCCCAGAAGTGAGTCGATGATATATTCTCGCTCCTTATCTACCTCTTCATCAACTTGATGAGTCAGCTGATACGTAAAGCGTGTCAAACCAAAGCCAACATCCTTAGAGGCAGCCCCTACCCACATCAACGGCTTATTCATATCTACTTCCTTACTCTTCAGCCAGTAGAGTGGGTTTTCGAGATCTATCTCTGGCTCGATATTAGCAGCCCAAAAACGCACATGATGCCGCATACGAGGACTCTTGCCAATAGGTTTCTGGAAACCATAATCCTGAACACGTCCAAAAAGAAACAGGGGGCTAAATGGAGCCCTTGGATAGGCTTTGTTGAAGAAAAAAGCTCGAAACATCCTCCAGGCCGTTCTCGGATTGATAGCGTCTGCTTGTTTCCAGCCAGCCGCTTCAAAAGCCCGCCACAAATCTTCTTCTCGACCAAAAAGAATGATATTCACTGGATCGGCCAACACTCCATCAGGAGCATGTGTATAGCGTGGAATACGTGATCGACGAAAAATAAGAACGATGATATAGATGATGCGTGGCAAAAATAAGTACGCCAACAAAAAGTAGACCCCGAAGAAAACTAAAAGAAAAAAGAGTTGTGTTTGAAAATCGATAAAATAGTAGGAAACTCCTCCCCACACCAAAAACAGTGAGATACTAGCTAGTATCAGACGGATAAGGCCTGGGCGTTTCATTTCATGGAGCGGTTTTTTCATGTTTGTTTTTCTTCATTGTAGCAAACTAACCTCCAATACGTCCTATGAAGCCAACTGTTTCAAGAAAACAAATTCCTCATCATGCTCTAGATGAAAAATTACTTCAGTAGAACCAAGGCGCAGATAGTGCGCAATCTCCTTTTGGGGATGAGCTAATGATGCTAACCAGTCCCAGCTCAAAAGATACTCCGTGGTGCGCAATCCAGATTTTCGGAAAGATTCTCGGTTCACTCGACGTAAGATATTCAGTATCAATGCTATCGGCGTGTAGCTTCGACTCGAGTGTTGAGCCAGACGAATATCTGATACGCCCGCTTCTTTTGCTACTGCGAGTAGTTTTTGAAAATAGCTCGGAAAAAAATGAACATGCTCATGCGTGGTAATAGCTTCTGGATACTTACCAAAAGCCCGCTCAAACGCTTCCAGTTGTTGGCGCCAAATATCTGCCACTTCTTTTGGTTGCTTCCTTGAATGAAGAAACCCCACTATCCTCAGTACAAATGACCCTTTGGAAGGAATATTCAGATGCGTATCCCGATCAAGATGGATATCCAGTACCGCCTTCGATGCTATCAGTTGTTCTTTTTCATCTTGACTGAAATTGCCGTTCATCAAGACGGCTACCCGAGTTCGAGGCAACACGGAAACAAGGGTGAGAATATTTCTATTGGTCTTTGGACTAAGACCAAAATCATCAAACGTGATGTGGCAATTGGCATCCTTCCACCAGGACTGACCTCCCCTTGGCGCTGGCTGGTAGTAACCCTTCATATCAAACCAGCGGATGCAAAAAAGATCTCGGAGCATCACCAGTGAGTCCCTCAAGATACGGACACTACTTGGTACTGGATTTTGCAAAGTGATAGGTACCTCTTCAATTTGATAGCCTCTTTTCTGGGCCAGAAATATCAGTTCAGCATCAAAAGAAAAACGGTTGACTCGCATCAAAGGAAAAAGATCCTCTGCCACCTTTTTAGTAAAAAATTTACAACCACACTGGGTATCACGCACTTTACTGACACCGATAATCATAATCCGCAGACAACGGAAGATTTTCTCCATCAAGAGCCGGTGTTGAAGCACTGGTATTGATACCCTGCCCCCAGGACGAAGTCGAGAGGCAATTGCCAAATCATAACCGCTCTCAATACACTCTACAAAAACCGCTAACTCATGCATGGGAATAATAAGATCGGCATCTAGAAAGCCTACAATTTCATGTTTAGCCCTAGCGACACCTTGCCTGACAGCGTACCCCTTTCCTCGGTTTTCCGGATAATGCACTACCGTAATACCAAAATCATGCCTAGCTTTTTCCAGCTCAGCTTGGGTAGCATCTAAGCTACCGTCATTTACGACAATTATTTGGTATTCTCCAAACTGACTTGCTAGACATTCATGTACCGTTTTGATGTTTTGGTAAATGATTTTTTCTAAATTGTAACAGGGCAGAACGAGAGAGAGGTTCTGATATTTCATAAAATCAATATTCGCTAGCTTCCTCCAGTATATATTTCTTCTCTTCATAAGGAAAACCCACCTCTGCCAAACTTGCCACTTGTAGCTTCACCAAAAAGAAAAGCGGGTATTGGCTGTTGGCCTCACCGCTTTCTTGCGCTCCTTCACCTACAAACTCTCTCTGCAGGCTAGCTTATTGATTTTGCCTCTTCAAGGCACTTGGTACAGTTGACGAACTGCTGTTGGTCAATACCATACCAAACATGTCCTGACGGCCATCGGTTTGGCACTTCATCAGAAAAGCCACATAGGACCTTCTTACTGCCTCCCACTTTATGATAAATGTGGGCTGTTAAACCTTCTCGTACTGTTATCACCGCTAAATCCTTTCATCTATCTCTATCCTAGAGAAATTGCAGTCTGCTTTGTTTCTGGAGTAACTCCAAAATATTAGGCTGTACCGCAATAACCCTAACTGGTACGACCTCCTTAAACGCCAAACACACCAATCCAGGCGCCACGATCTTTGTAAAATCACTGCGTTTAAGGATATGGATATAGCCTATCCCCGCATGCAAACACGGAGGACCATCAACAAAAAGATGTGGCTTTTTGTCAGGGTCGAACTCCCATCCCCAGTCAGCTCTCGGTTCAGAAATGACTGCATATGTTAAGGCTACCTCCGTGAACAAAGTGCCGTAGACCGCACACTGATTATATTCAGGGATCAGATGTGGCTGATCCGGCTGACTTGGTCGTAGTAGATCATACTCTTTATGAGCCCCATGCAAGACAAACTTATCCTCCGAAAGTCCGTCGAGATAGTCAATGGCTCGTTCATTAGTCATCTCCTTGGCCATCTCTCTGACTCCTTGATGTTAAACAAACTATTAAGACGTAGTTAACCAGAGTCAAAGCCTACTGTCAATTATGAAAAGGGGCGCCAACATTGCTGCTGACGCCCCCAATTTACCTACCGCTGTAGGCTTACAATTTGTTTCGTGCTTCACGGAGAGCGCTGCTGACAGCATCACCCAAGTATGTTTCTGGCATCACCAAAAATTGGTGGACCAGGTCTTGTTCGAGGCGATTGATTATCGCCTTGGTAATAGGACCTTCTGCTGACACCAGGCTCTTCACCGCTTCGAACAAATTGCAGTCAAGCTCCCTTGCTCGAGGGACAACCTCTTTATTAACGAAGTGATGAGCTTCCGGTACCCCCTCTCTTTGGAGGAATAGGTGTAGAAGCTCAGCCACGACGAGGCGTCCCTGCCGATCGAAATTCTCACGACACCTCGTCTCATCGATGAGGATACTCTTGAGAAGCCTCTCGGTGTTGAGCATCTGTTGGTACACATAGACCATGATTTCCGAGTAAGCCCGCATCACACTTGAGGCCCTTAAGTCACGCTGCAAATCAGTCACCAGCGTCAGCGTGATATTCATGTGTGAAGTGACAATCAAGGTATGCATGCCAGCTATATTTTCGGCCACAATAGGATTGGCTTCCTTGTGCGACATAGCTGACGAGCTTGAACTAGCACTACGGATCTCGCCAAACTGCGAACTTTGCAGAATACGGGTGTCCTCTCCGAGATTGGCCAATGTTCCTGAGAGCAAGACCAGCTCGTAATAAAACCGAGCAACCGCTTCTGGTGGCGTCACCTGAGTACTGACCTCGGCCTTTGCAAGACCAAGGGTATGCATCAGCCGAGCCTCAGCATCATGGTGATTAAGCATCAGCACCCGCTGAGAAGCCGAGGTTCCCACCGCACCGCTGAATTTGCCTGGTATTTCGCGGGCCAGTACCGATGCCCTACGTGCGGAAGCGACGAAACGATTGTGCAGGTTGGCCAACCAACACCCTACTGTTATTGGTAGGGCTGTCTGCAAATGTGTTCGGCCTGCTTGCAGTACAGAGGCAGTATCACAGATTTTTTCACGCCACAACGCATCTATGGCCTCTAGTTTCGGAATGAACTCAACCTCATAGCAGACTTTCATCTGCAAAGCATAGGCGGTGTTGATGATGTCATAGGAAGTGGCACAATAATGAAGCCATCGATGTAAATTGTCTGGTAGATTGGCTCGCATCAATGCCAGCAATGCCAGAATATCGTGCTTGGTCTCCTTTTCAATTAGGTCCTGATCCTTGGTATTGATATTGACCAACAGAGCGACCAGACGGCTCTTGGTCAGAAGTCTGGCATCTTCTTGGGGCATCACCCCAATCTCGGCCAGTGTTTCCAGCCAATACCATTCAACAATCACCAACCAGCGTGCCCACTGATCATAGCCCAGATATTTTTTGAGTGTCTCTGGTTGATAGCGCTCTTGTCCTGGCATAAAGAGTACTCGAGGTCTTCCTTGTTGCGGAACATAGCGGTTCATGAGCCTCAAGGCTTCTGAAAGGGGAAGTGCTTTATGTTTACGTACCGTCATGACTAAATCTCCTGCTTGGTATTTCTACTCACTACTGTTCAATTTCAAATGTCAAAAAACCTTCTTGTTTGTTGGCTTTGCCAACTCCCTACTTTTATAAATAGGATTTCACAGTCTATAGGAGACAACATTCTCTGTCAACGAACAAAAGCTCTGTAAAAATCAAAACAAGCCTGTAAAAGGCTTGTTTGAGTAACTACACGAGTATTACTAGGCTGCTTTTTGGTCTTGTCGTAAGGCCCAGGCTGTCCAGAGAGCCCCCAGCAAATCTACTACGCCAAAGATGATAAGCATAGGCTCTGCCAACCCAAAAACTACCAACCCAGCAAAGGCGAAGAAAATCACTGAACGAGTGTGAAGAGTGAATCTGAAAAATGATGTCAATTCCTGACGCCCCGCCTGAATATAGTAGTAAGAGATGACCAAGGCGAGACAGCCGACTACCCGTATCCATGATTCCGAGGTTTCCATAAAGCCAAATGTCCCAAGCACTACGTTGGGCATAAAGAGGAATCCCAGTCCTGTTAGAACACCGTACACACCGAAGGCTACTATGCTTTGAGCTGCTTTAGTCATAATTTCTTGTTATTATAATTTATTTTTTGGAAGAATGACTTCATTATGATGTCCTCCCTCTACAAAAACTCTGATGTTCTCTATGGTCATACTGAGAATGCGCTGGAGGGCCTCTTCTGAGAAAAAAGCTATATGTGGAGTATAAACAACTTCGTCACGACTAAGCAACATATGATCTTTTACCAACTCTGTCATTTTCTCAATACTCATTGAGTTCGTGTAGAGCAGTTCTTTCTCTTCTCTTACTAATTCTTCTCCCTCAATCACATCAAGACCACAGCCACGAAGTATCTTCTGATCTAAAGCCCAGAGGAGTGCCTCATTATCAACCAACTCTCCGCGTGAAGTATTGATAAGCATGGCTCCTGGCTTCACCAGCTTAATATTCTCTTTGTTAATAAGATGGTGCGTCTCTTTCACGTACGGAGCGTGGAGAGAAATAATATCTGATTGAGCCAGCACTTCAGTAAGGGGTAGGTACTCGTAGCCATACTTAATAGCCAGCTCTTCATGAGGAAACACATCGAAAGCCACTACTTTCATTTCAAAGGCTCTGGCAATCTGAATAACATGTACCCCTATCTTACCCGTTCCGACTACTCCAAGGGTTTTGCCCTGCAGATCAAAACCTTTTAGACCCTCGATAGTAAAATTGTTTCTCAATCTACGAACATGTGATTTATGAATGTTACGAGAGAGAGCCAGTATCAAAGCAAAGGTATGTTCAGCCACTGTGTGTTCACCGTAGGTAGGTACGTTTGAAACTAGAATTTCCCGTTCACTCGCCGCTTCAAGATCAATGTGGTTATAGCCAGTTGACCGCGTAGTAATAAGTCTGAGCCGAGGCATACCCGCTATAATCTCTCGAGTAATTTGGCTATGGATAAAAACCGAGAGGATATCACACTCAGCCAAAGCTTCTACGTTTTCTGGCTTGAGAGTGTCGCGAAAAAACTGCAATTCATGATCACGTAACTTGTCTCTCAAAATCTCTTCTTCCCATTCCTCTATTTCAAAAAAAACGATATGCATGTTCTTGATAGTTAATAAGGTGTCTATTTACTGATTATATCAGATTCTCATTAATTTTCTTCAAAAATAGAAAACCCGCCGGCACAGGTTTTCTGGTACGACGGGTGGGTCTAGTTTACTGAGGGTCTGGGGGTTTCATGAAAGTATGGTCGGTTATTCATGATAAATTCAGTAACAACTTGTTCGGGTGATTTACCATACATAGCTGCGTTGAAACAAATTCCAAACAAACGTCCCCGCCAACTCTCCCTGCTCTTAAATTCATAAACTGAAGCAAGGTGATCGAGGCTGGCGATGAATTCTTCCGTACAGCCAACTTCTATGCAACTGACCAAATACTGTCCTTCTTCAATCGCCATAGTCAAAGCCTGATCCATGCAGCATTCTGCACATACGCAGTGGATGGCTAAGACGATACCATGTGCATCTTTCTGTTCTTGTCTGGGGAAAGCAAAAAGGGCTCTCTCCTTCTGGCAACGACTACAAAAGCCTCCCTGCTTTGAAAAACAAGAAAAACAGCTTGGATAGGGAATGCTCTGAGGTTCCCCATCAATGAAAGCGACCACGGTATAGCTGTGAACTCCCTCATTTGTTTGGCAAGTGACGCACTGCATGTCTCTTCTCCCTGATTGTGAAAACGACAATTTTCTCCAGTCAATCACCTCTTAAGAGACAGGTCAAGTATTTGTCAGGTATATCTCCGCTCCCATCTTTATTATGAGTGCACGACGGCTTCCACTAAGGTTCCAGAGTTGTCGAAGAAGCGCCCTGTCAGGACAGTTGGGATAATCATTTTTGTCACTCCCCCTAGGCAAATACCAAAATCCGTATACAATTAGTCTTGTAACCCCTAATGTAAAAAACATGGCAGCAAACAGTGCATTCATGAAGCCGATGAAAATCAGTCCAGAACTGGCGGCTGTAGTTGGAGACGGGCCAATGCCCCGTTCAGAAGTAGTTAAGCAACTTTGGGTCTATATCAAGGGCAAGAACCTGCAGGACCCAGAGAACAAGCGTAACATCATTGCAGATGAGGCGCTGAAGGCAGTCTTCGGTGGCAAAGCGGTAGTGAATATGTTTGAGATGACGAAGCTCGTCTCTAAGCACCTCTCATAGTCTTGAACTCTTAATAAAAACGTTCCGACATAACATCGGAACGTTTTTATTTTGCTGAAAATTCTCTCTATCCGCTTATTTAGAACGATGCGTACAACCAGCCCAACAGCATGGCCGACGCATTCCGCTCTTAAGCTTCGAAAGGTCCACCTCGATGCGACGCGCCCTGGTCTCTGGTTTTTTGGCATCGAGAATCCAGCAAATCCATTCATTACGTGCCAATGGTGTAATATCCTGCCAGAGAGTGTGAACTACTGGTGTTGTCATAAGAGCTTTGCGCCAATCCGCTGGCACGCTATGCACCACACCGGTTGATACAACTTTTTTAGCCATAGTATATACAAGGTATTTGGATATTTTTAGTATACCAGGTTTGAATCTATTTTTGGCAAAAAGAAAAGCGGGTATTGGCTGTTAGCCTCACCGCTCTCCAAGGGTTAGCCTGTAGTTTCTCTCTAAAATTCTAGGCACAACTCGCATAAGGAGCTTTCGTAAATCGTTACGTGATATCGATTGGACAATAGCTTCCCGCCCCTTTTCAGAAATACGATACGCTGTGATAGAGGGGATACAATTTGCTGTTACCTCCTCATCAATTTCTACAAATTCATCCAACGTCACTACTGCTACCCGAGTAGCCCAACCAAGAGCGTAATCACTGTGGCTCAACGAAGCACTTTGAGAACCGTTGGGATTGCATTGGATATACAACCTTGGCTTCATCTCACCATCAGGATAATTAAGGTGTTGCAGTACCCTTAGAGCATCCTCTGAGGGGAGCTTCCACTTTGGCCACAAGCCAAGATTCTCAAAAAAGATATTGGGATTTGGCATAAAAGTCTCCTCGAAATAATAATGGGTATTTACCCTCTGTTACCTTCCTTCGTTCGGAAACGAAAAATCATTCTCGTTTCACTCACTTCAGACAGTAAAAAAATGTGAAAGGACAACAAACCAGAATACTCCTATGTGAAGTATGAGTCAATAACGTCAGAGAATCCCGCCTTTTGTTTTACCAAGGAAATAATGGATAATTGAGGCCAGAATCGTCCAGTAAAAAATGAGATAGATAGCGATAAATGGGGGTGGCGGATCATCCTGCAAAAAATCCTTAGCAAACAAGAGGGGTCCTATCAGAACAATTTTGATAGGGATTATAATTGTTGATACGGTATTCTTCCAAGCCACTGGTGATGCCGTCCCCAAGAGTGAATCTGGGTGCTTAGGAAAACCTCGAGGACCTGTTGAGCCTAAAAACGTAGTCGTGATAAAAAGAAAGCTAAACCCGCAGATGAGAAAAAGGCTAACAAATTTTGTCTTTGAAATGTTCATACACAAATTATACCAGGCTCTAACTCCAATTTTCCTGATATGAGAAAATTCGGTATAATGACACTACACATAAAATACACAAATATGACCCCAAAGAATACAATTTGTCTCTGGTTCGATAAAGATGCAGAAGCTGCTGCTACTTTTTACGCTGCTACTTTTCCCGAAAGTTCTGTAAATGCTGTTTTTTATGCACCAAGTGATTTTCCAGATGGCAAAGCAGGTGATGTCCTTACTGTACTGTTCACCGTCTGCGGTATTCCCTGTATTGGTCTCAATGGTGGTCCTGTGTTTAAGCAAACTGAGGCATTTTCCTTTCAGATCGCTACAGATAGCCAAGAAGAGACCGATCGTTACTGGGATGCTATCGTTGGCAATGGTGGTATGGAAAGTGAGTGTGGTTGGTGCAAAGACCGTTGGGGAGTTTCCTGGCAAATCACACCACGTACACTCACTGACGCCCTGGCAGCTGGTGGTGCCGAGGCCAAGCGTGCTTTTGACGCCATGATGACTATGAAAAAAATCGACGTCGCCACTATTGATAAGGCACGCCAGGGTTAAGAGTCGGAAAGACTTGTCTAAAATAATAAAAAGAGGTTCATCCGAACCTCTTTTTTAATGCTTGGTCTAATGAATTATATTAAAACCTGTTTTATCCTTCAACTTCAACCTTAAATCCACCATATGTCATACGCTTCATATCGACTGGCATCTGCGCCGGGTCAACATCTTTCATTTGTTCACCCATCTCCTTCATTACCTCTGCATTCACCTTATCTCGATGTTCTTTAGATTCAAAAGTGATAAAAGAAAACCACACCGTCTCATCGCTTGTTGCTCCAGCCATATCAGTAAATGCACGAGCTTTTTCCCCACCCATTTCCTGTGGAACAAGATCATCACCACTACATTCAAAATATGATAAAGCGCCATGTTTCATCCAAGAATCACGACCCATTTCAGCCATCTTCCTGTATTCTTCTACCTTATCTTTTGGAACGACGAGTACAAATCCGTCTACGTATTTTCCGCTTTGCATATACTTAATAATAAAAATTACACTTCCAGTATATCAGATTCTACCTCTTACTTATGGTAACAAAAAAGAGGCCCTGGGACCTCCTTAACTTCCTCCGTGCTTTACTCTGCAGTAGCGTCAAATCTTACCCTATTCTCCCTCATCCACTGCATCATATCTTCCTTGGTTTTACTAGGATCACTCATTACATCAGCGTGAGCTTCTCCATAATGGGGCTTGAGAGCTTCCATCCATGCCTCGAAAGTTTCACCTTGGGCTTCGTGTTCACAGAGATCACATTTGAGAGTTTTCATTAGTTTACTTTTGCTGAATTAAATAATACTCCGAATTGCTGACACCAAATAATAGCGTATGGATAATCGGTAATATTCGTACCTTCAGGAATCTCATAATTTACATTGCCTTCTGTAGCTTTCACTTTACCCAAACTTACGTATTCTTTGGCTGTAAGATCCTTAGCTAGATAGACATAAATATCTGGACCATTAATAGTCTTCAGGTTTTCATAACGGAGATATTTTTTGCCATCAGCCTCCACTACCCTGACCGTACCTGAAGCTGGATGACCCGTGGTACCCTGAAGACTGACTGGTGAGGTAGTCCTAATCTCACTACTTTCCGCTATTGGAAGTGGGTCATTAGCTTTTGGATTATGGAAAAGAGGTGACAATCCATAGTAAGCCACTCCAACAATTATCACAGCAACTACTACAATTAGTATCTTTTTGAAGTTCATAGAGTATAGTAACAAAATTGTATCTTTCTTAAACGGTACTGACTTCAAATTGTCCCTCTGTAAGATTCAAAGTAGGAAGCTCTGGATGAGTACTCACCATTAGCTCATCTACTCTATCCCAATTAATGTTTGGGGCATTGTAATCAGATCGGTAATGAACCACTACCTTTACAGGAAGAAGCCCTAATCCTTCCTTGATTTCATCAGGTGTATCAAGCCCATAGTAGTATTGAGAGATTGCATCAGCTCCAGCCGATGAACCGGCTACCGTCTTACCTTGAAGCATGCCTTTCAAGTCAGGATACCCGCTAAGTGTATCTACGAGCAACTGTGTACTATGCCCTCCTCTTAAATATAAGACATCTGTTTTCCTCAGTTGTTCCAGAAACTTCTCCGGGTCAGCCATCACTACTTCTAAGTTCTTCTCAGGCAAATGTCTCTTAAAAGCCTCTACGTCCTGATTGTATGCCTCATCCCAAACATCTCGAGTGCGCGCAAAAAGACAGACGAGAATACTTACTGATTCTCCAAAGTCTTTTACCAACTCCTGAGCAAAAGCTTTTCCTCCATTGAGTCCTTTTTGTGGGTACCCTCCTACTAAAATATATTTTGTAGTCATATGTTCTTATTATACCAGGTTCTCCCGTCCTACTTTAGGTATCAAAAAAGAGGCCTATGAGAGCCTCTTTTTTCTTTATCCAAATCTTGGCTCCCCTGGTGTTCTGAACTTCGAATCATGTATCATAGCTGTCCACAAAATTAGAGGGCAACATTCGAACCTTTTACGACTTTATAATAAAAGGGTTGAAATCAGTACCTTTATCATAGTAATCCTCATTCTCAAGTTTCTTAAGTTTCCCTATAACATAGTAAGTCCAAGGGGTAAGAACGATTTCTACTGCCACTTTGATGGCCCACCCTGCAAGAATAGAACTAAGAAGTAGGTTATCAGGAATAACTGCATAGAGAGCGATAACATAGAAGAGGGTAGTATTAAGACCCTCTCCAACTACCGTTGACCCAATAGTTCTCATCCAGAGATGTTCACCATTAGTCCAGAGTTTCATTTTGGCAAGAATATAATCGTTAGCAATACCCCCTACCCATACGGCGATCCATCCACCAAGAAGAATTCTCGGTACGGAACCAAGAACACGAGTATATGCCTCATTAGCATCAAAGCCCATGGCCGGAGGAAGCCATACCACTAACTGATAGATAAGACCCGCAATAACGGAGCATAAGAAAACAGTCCATAGGAGTTTTCGGGCACGAGCATAACCGTAAACCTCAGTAACCACATCTGCTAATACATAGGTGATAGGAAAGAACAATACAGTAACGGAAACTGGTAGGGAGAATAATGTAATTATTTTTCCTGCACTGACATCAGAAATTAGCTGAAAGGTAATATAAAGCGCCGTGATAATACCAAGGTATTTGTATTGTTTCATAGTTTATAACATTTGTTTCAGTATACTACTTCGGTTCGAACTCCAACAAGGGGTAACAAAAAACGAGGCGCTGTTAAACCTCGTTTTAGCTGCTCCGACGGTAGGATTCGAACCTACGACCAAATGGTTACACTTATCCTCTGATTTCTCAGACGCGTGGACTATATCTTTACCATTGCATTTCTGCTTTAGGTATTTCGGTATCTAGTCTCTACGGCGCCCCCATACGAATTATGGGGTTCCCACGGTATTAACGTATCCGCCAACTGGTGGACTTAGCCTTCACCGTTATCCCGAAAAGTTCATCTAAGAGTTTCCCCTTAGAGCTGCGTTTTTATTGGTTCACAGCCATCTGCTCTACCACTGAGCTACGTCGGAATATTCTATTGTTAAAGTTTCACGAATGTAAAACAAAGTGATTATAGCCAACTTAGAAGCTATTGGCAAGGGTACAGTTCTACACTTGCATAAAAAAACAAAGAGTAATATAGTTAACCTAGGTATGCACTTTGTGTATATTTGTCGCTTCTGCGGCCTAAGCCAACTAAATAAAATCGTATGGACGACATGCAAACAGACGACATGCAGGGATCAGCCTGTACCGCTAAGCCAGAGGGATCAAGCTGTACTACAGCACCCGCTACTCCAGCAGAAGGAGACAAATGTGAGGGTGGTAAATGCACAGCAGAAGGTGAAAAGTGTGAAGCCAAGCCAGAGGGCGCTGCTTGCACTACAGCACCAACAGAGTAAATTTGAAAGAGAGGGCCTTCCCTCTCTTTTTTCATGTATACTATTCTCATGTCTGTCACCCTGCTCGAAGTAGACAATTATGAAGTCCCTGACATCCTCACTGATCGCGTAGTGAGACTTCATGATGTACCAAAAGAATTTGCGCTTAGCATTCTGCGTGAGGCCAAACGTATGCTCTATCTTTCTATCATCAGCGACAGTGCTGTGGCACCCTCTGGAAGAGTCGACTGGGCTTGGCATGAGATGCTTATGTTCACGAGATACTACCGAGACTTCTGTCAGTTTATTGGTGGGTTTGTCCATCATGATCCCAACCCGCCACGTGGCAAAGATACGGAAGAAACCTGGGAAAGTATCCAAGCCACTCTTGGAAAACCCAGAGCAGAAACGAAGACCTATACCAAGACCAAGGCTCTCTACAAAGAATACTTTGGAGAAGCTCCTGACCCACTCTATTGGCCTTAATAAGCCAAAAAAACAACCCTCGCAAGGGTTGTTTTTAATTTATGTTCCAAGAAGTTCTAACGCTTTGATTCCGTAATTTTTCATAGTTTCATGAATATCCGGATGAGCAAGCAGCTCTTCTTTAGTTAGCCAGAGTAGTCCTCCACTTTTTTCTTTACCTTCTGGCTCTACTGTTTCCATATTCTCTGAACTAGCAAAATATACAAAATCAACATGTCTATGTATTCCTCCGGGAATTGGATGGATATTCATAAATACTGGTGGAAGAATTTCCCTATAACCCTCTCTCCCAATTGCCTCTGAATCCTCCGTAATCGTAGCTAAAGAAAGATTTGCTGGGTTATACAAAGAAACGGTAAGTCCCACTTCTTCAAATACTTCCCTGAGAGCTGACTGCTCAGGGATTTCATTAAGCTCAATATGCCCTCCAGGAACCAACCATTTGTGAACCTTATCATGGAACCGATACAGTACTCTGTCATCACAAACTACAAAAACACTTACCGTAAAATCTGCTTGCCCTGGTTCTGTATGAATATGTGGCATATTTTTCTGAGTTAAAAATGAAAACCGCCCCTTCAGTATACTGGGGCGGT
>CAZLQC010000010.1:0-26225 GCA_964561695.1 uncultured Bdellovibrionales bacterium | reverse complement strand
GCACTCCCAACAGAAACCTCCCATTCAACTGGTAGGCCAAGAATTTTCAAAAAAATATAGAGTGGTTTCCAAACGGGAAGCTTCATAGATATCATCCAGTTTAGCATTGTCTCAAGTATAAAAAAAGGCTCCCGGCATGCGCTGCACACCGTAGCCCTTTCCCCTTAGGTTGAGTTCAACCTATCAATCCGTTCTTGTATCTGCTTGGCTACGCGCCAATCAGAACAATCATCCAACTTAGCTTGAAGTCGCTGGCGTTGAATCTCCCTTGAAGTTTTCAGTGTAAGAAAATCTGATACTCCCTCGGGAAGAGTCGCCAGACTTTGAAGCCCTGGCTGGTGAAATATATTGCTAGACATTCCCCTTCTCCCCTACAAGACTTCATTGAAACCATGCTCCCTGAGAGACTCGTTGAGAGTCTCAATAGTTGCTTTTTCGATTCCCGCCCCTTCGAGATCGTCGATGCTAACATGTTCGAAATCTCCAATATGAGAGAGTCCGAGGCTCCGAAAAATAGCGCACTCCGCCTGTGACAACCCTCCAAGCTTGCTCATGGAATCACGAACTGTTAACTGCCGTTCATCATCTCGTGTCATCTGCACTTTCTCCTTCTAAAAAAGTTTCTATTCTCTATTCACTTGCAAAAGTGAGCTTGTAGCTATAGCTATTCCACAAGTACCGCTTGATTGGATCAAGACGAATCCCCATATTCCGCAAGGCCTTCTCGGTTCTCATCTCCAAGTCCCTAACGAATCGAATTCCCAAAGGTTTGAGATAATGAATGTCTGGAAAGTCTTGCAACATACCCAGATTTGTATCCGGACCAATACGACGACTTCCGTGAGAACGGGCCGAGCTTATATTCTTCATGTGCGTCATCAATTATTCTCCCTTCTTTGACTACACAAAACCATGACTAACGAGTCTCTGCTCAATCAAATCAATCTCTGCCGACGTAAAACCAGCAGCATGGAGACTGGCCTCTCCATGTTCCATGAGTTCCCTAATGGTTTTCACCTCATAAGAACTTTCAAGCCGTTTCCGTATCTCCGGACACAAACCAATTGCACCAACTAGAGATTCTTTGGTCAGCTTCATTTTCAGCAGAACCACTCGCTCTTCATTGGTCAGACTCATCATCTGCAAGGCATGCTTTTGAAGCATATCTTGAAGAATCTGAATTTCCGAAATCTGAAATCCATGAAAACTCAGACGAGGTCTTCTTATGGAGTACAGCTGTCTCACAAGAGTCACTCTGTACACATCTTGTAGACGCCACACGATTCCCATAGGCACACCGAGCGCCTGTATGGGTTCGTTCCAGAGGGCTGGTTTTACTAAGTTCATGCTCTACTCCTACTAAATTGTGAAGATTACCGAACCTTCACCATACCACATCCTAGTCTTTTCGTAAAGCTTCCATAGGTGAGAGTTGGGCTGCTCTATACGCCGGAGCCAACCCAAAAATAATACCCACCACCAGAGAGAAGAGAGCGCCCAACAAAAGGGCTGCCCAAGTAAACTGCAATTGGAAAGCAAATCCTAGCGCCTCGAAAATAGCTGATAGTCCAAGAGAAGCTCCTACACCAAGGACAATACCGATGAGGCCACCAAGCAAAGTGATGATAAGGGCCTCAAAAAGAAACTGAGTGAGAATATCTTGTGAAGTAGCACCAAGAGCCTTACGAAGACCAATCTCGCTCGTTCTCTCTGTCACCGAAACGTACATCACATTCATAATCCCCACGCCACCAACTACCAGAGCAATGGAGGTAAGGGCTAGCAACAAAATAGTGAGGGAACCAAGTACATCTCCCAATGTTTCCTGAGCCTGTTTGGTAGAGGTAACTGAAAAGTCATCCTTGTCAGGATTGGTAATATCATGACGCTTACGAAGAAGTCCGACAATATCAGCGACAGTTTCTTCTTCACGAGAAATATCTTTCATCCGTACCGAAATCATCTGGACATAGTCGACACCAAGAATCTTTTTCTGCAAAGTCTTGGCTGGTACATAGGCGAGACTATCGAGATCAAAAAATCCCGCTGCACCACGACTCTCAAGCACGCCTACCACTCGATATTTCTCACCCTTCATGGTAATACTTTCACCCACCGCTTCACCGCTACCAAAAAAAGTTTCTTTGACTCCTGATCCAAGCACCACCACCCGCGCCTGACTAGTATCTTCTTCTTCTGTATAGAATCTCCCCTCGGCGAGGGTGGCTTTTTGATCGACAAAAGCTACTTCATAACTGGCTCCAAATAAGAGGATACGCTTCCCGATAGACCCGGCTGTGGCTCGCTCTTGTCCAATAGTCCCCCCGTATGCCGAAAGAATATTCGGCAATTTTTTGATTTCATCTTTATCCTCAAGGAGAAGGGTGGTAATCTGAGTACCTTGAGCTCGTGATGAAGCATTGTCATTGGAGAAAGTGCTGGTATTGGGTACTTTGACCTCTACTTGGATGAGATCCGTCCCGAAACTCTCCACCTGTCCCAAGACAAAGTTCTTGACACCACTTCCCAACGCCATCACTACTACCACCGAAAAAACTCCAATCATCACTCCTAAGAGAGCGAGAGCTGTACGGGTCTTGTGACTTCCAACCGTACGGAGAGCAAACCGCAGTGACTGTAGTGTTTTTTTCATAGAATCAGGATTATTCGTAACGCAGTGCCTCCATAGCGCTCACTTTCGATGCCTTGAGAGCTGGATAAATACCAAAGATCAATCCAATAAACAATGAGACCCCAAAGCCAAGCGCCAGTGAAATAAGTGGTACAAAAAATTGCCACTCGTAACCAAGTTTGATAATGATCAGACTCGCCACAAAAGTCAGAGCCACTCCAAAAACAATCCCGATGACTCCACCTACCAGGGTGATGAAAATAGACTCAATCAGAAACTGAGTGATGATGTGTCCTCGTCTTGCACCTACTGCTTTGCGAAGACCAATCTCGCGTACCCGCTGAGACACCGAGATAAGCATGGAGTTCATGATACCTACTCCACCAACCAAAAGAGAAAGTGATGCAATAGCAATCAGGAAATACTTCAAAATATTAGTGATAGAGGTGAGGGCTCCCAGGGCGGCGGCAGTACTTCTCACTGAAAAGTCGGATTCTTCATCATCTTCAAGATCATGTTCGCGACGAAGAAGAGCTGTCACATCGGCTCGACTGCGTTCAATGTTGGCCACATCATCGACCTTGGCGCGAGCGAAGTTGAGATAGTTGATACCCAGAAGTAGTTTCTGGGCAGTCACCAGAGGAACATAGACATAGTCGTCTGGACTTGAGAAAGCGGTCGAACCACGCTCCACAAGCACTCCTACCACCTGAAATGGCGTGTCTTTGAGTTTTACCGTCTGTCCCACGGCATCGCCATTGGGGAAAAACTCCTTGGCTCTGTTGGCACCAAGTACTATCACACGGGAAAGGTCTTTTTCTTCATCGGCAAGAAAAAATCTTCCCGCTGCAATATCCAGACTCTCTACGGCTACCATATCTGGAGAAACGCCCTGGAAACTGACTTCTCTATTATCTCGTTTGGTTTCAAGGGTAGCGTTACCAGAAACATAGCCGGAAACAGCTACCAGATGAGGCGCATTGCTTCGTTCACGAATTTTCTCAAGATCACTATTTGTGAACGTAGTGGTCACTATTCCAAAGGCTGAAGCTGGTGGACCATCTTCTTCAGATGCTCCCGGAAGGATACCAATCAGATCGGATCCTACTTTCTTGACCTGGGATAAGACAAGCTCCTGAGCGCTAGCGCCAATACCCATAACCATGATGACAGCTGCTACACCGATGATGATACCCAACACCGTCAAAAAAAACCGCAACTTTGCCGAAAGGAGTGAGTTGTAAGCAATACGAAGAGGGCCAGTAATTTTCATAGTCTATTTGATGAGGTCAGTGGCATCGAGAGCATTTCGTCTCTGTAACACCTTCTCATCAGAGACAATCTCTCCATCATGCATACGGAGAATACGTTCTGCGTGTTCAGCAGTAGCTGTTTCGTGAGTGACAAGGATAATGGTCTTGCCTGCCCTATTGAGTGTCTGAAGAATCTTCATCACCTGGAGACCCGCCTTCGAATCAAGGTTTCCAGTCGGTTCGTCAGCAAAAATAATATCTGGATCATTGACCAACGCTCGCGCGATAGCCACACGTTGCTTTTCACCACCAGAAAGTTGGTTTGAGAGATAATCTCGTCGATGTTCCATACTGACTGATAGGAGGGCTCTATCAATTTTTTCCTTCGTACTCCCCTGAGACTGATTGCTATAGAGAAGAGGAAGCTCAACATTCTCAGCTACTGTTGTGCGTGGCAGAAGATTGAAAGCCTGAAAAACAAATCCTATTTTCTCATTACGAAGCAGGGCTAGTTCGTCGTCACTCAATTTCTCAACATTAATACCAGAGAGCTCATAAGTGCCTCCAGTTGAACGATCAAGTAGACCGAGTATCTGCATCAAAGTAGACTTACCTGATCCTGACGGCCCCATGATAGCTACAAACTCTCCTTGGTTCACGGTAAAAGTAGCTCCGACCAGAGCTTTGGTCTCTACGCCTTCGTTTTCGTAGGTCTTGGCAAGATTGTGTAGTGTGAGTAGTTCCATACCCAGTGGTACTATTTCAAGTTGTTTAATATAAACTTTTCATTACATCTATACATATAAGTACTCTCTATTTCACCTCTTCAAGAATAATAGCAAGACCTTTCTTGAAATTGTCACACTGGGCAGGCCCTACTGAACCTTATAGTATCCCCTGTACCATTCGACAAAGTTTTTAATCCCCTTATCTATGCGAGTGGTCGGTTTCCATCCGAGCTTACGTAGTTGTCGGATATCGGCCACGGTACTTGGCACATCACCCGGTTGCATAGGCATTAGTTTCTGCTTAGATTTTTTGCCAGTGTGCTTTTCTACCAGAGCAATGTAGTCAAGCAGAGCCTCGTCTCTATCTCCGCCAATGTTCATGACGGCGTAGTTGAGGTCAGCATCAAGAGTGGTCAGCACACCCGCTACAATATCATCAATGTAGGTGAAGTTACGTCGCATGTTGCCATGATTGTAGACCTCAATCGTTTTCCCTTGAATAATATTCTCGATGAATTTGAAAACACCCATGTCCGGTCTTCCCCATGGTCCATAGACGGTAAAAAAACGCAGTCCAGTAGTTGGGAGCTTATAGATATGACTGTACACGTGAGCAATAAGCTCATCAGCTTTCTTGGTAGCAGCGTAGGGTGAGATAGGGGTATCAACTGGATCAGTTTCAGAAAATGGTACCTTGGTGTTATTACCATAAACCGAAGAAGATGAGGCGTAAACAAAGTTCTTGATCTTGTAGGCGACAGCTCTGTCGAGAAGTTTAGTCGTAGCTACTATGTTTACATCCACATAGAGACTGGGATTGGTAAGCGAGTAGCGTACACCAGCCATAGCAGCAAGATGGACCACCTTATCTATCTTTTCTTTCTTGAAAATCCGGTCGAGAAGTTTTTCATCACGGATATCACCACGATACAGGGTATAGCCATTCGGACACTTAGCTGACTTTTTGTAGCCCTTGAGGAATACAGTGAGACGGTCTTCTTTGAGGCTCGGATCATAGTAATCATTGAAATTATCGATCATCACTACTCGGTCACCACGATCTATCAAGGCCTTAGTCGTGGCTGCCCCGATAAAGCCAGCCCCGCCAGTCACCAATACTGTTTGTGTTTTTTTTGCCATAAACGTCTGTGAATTTTATGAACAGGTACGTTTATGAGCACCCGCCAAAGTTCAGTTATTACTATTTACACTATTTCCTTCGAGCCGAAGGCGTCACCCGTGAAACTCTATACCTCTTAAGAAAAAGGCTTTATTCGGAACGGCGGCGGGCATACTTACTTACTCATTATCCCCTATTTCAGGCAAAAAGTCACCTTCTACCCTTGACAAAAGCATAAAAGAGGAGTATACTATACGGTTGAAGATGCGAGAGTCGTATCTAAAACATTTCGGGCATAGTGCCCAGGGAGACAGGTAATGATTACGAATGTTCTTTTCTACAATGGTTTCGCGGTTGTGGCCCTCGTCATGTCTGGAACTTTAGGGCTCGGGTTTGGCTTTTTCTGCACGAATGGTAAGGGTTGGATTGGAGCCTCGCTCGGTGCCCTGCTTGGTGTGTCATTTGTTTTCTTCTACATGGCTATCAATAGACCTCCGGCAAATGCCAAACCTATGACTGACGTCGAAATTGCCAGCGGACAATACAAGACCAATGCGGATCTGATCCGCTACGAGCGACGCTACTACTGTGACAAGGCAACCCAAATCGGGTTTTTGACTGGGGACTGGGGGCGCTATGTTCTCGTCATCGACAATCATTCGATTCTGGCCTCGTCACCAGTTGTGATGCTCACTGGCGAGGCATCACGTGCCAAAGCGCTTGCTTGCTATCAGAAGAATCGTCAGATCTTCTAAACCGACGCAAAACGTCAAAAAAACGACCCCTTGGAGTCTCATCTCCTCGGGGTCATTTTTTATCTACTAAGAAATACTCTACTTAGTACGCTCTCGCAAAAACTCATAGAACTCAGGTGAAGATCCGTGCTCGGTCGTGTGATAGGTCAGCGCTCCAGTGAGGGCATTGTCACGGACTCTTTGTCGTAGTTCCGGATCAGTAATGAGCATCTTTAACTTCTCGTACCATTCATCGGGTGAAGCAGCTACAAAACCATCTACTCCATCAGTAATAGCGCCCTTGTAAGTCTCATTGGCTACGGCTACTGTCGGTACCCCGAGAAGGCCCGCTTCAAAGAACTTCAATTCGCTCTTAGCTTCACAGAAAGGATTGCCAAGCTCCAGTGGAGCCACGTTGATATCCATACTAGCTACCGTAGCAAAGTATTCCTTGCGTGGCGCAAAAGGTACCCGGATAATCTGGCTCTGAAATTGATTGAGTTGGTCTTCAGTATCGAGAGGGCCAGCTAAGACCAGACGAGTTTGTGGGAATTCAGCCAAAATACGACACAGGGCTCCAGTAATAGTAGCAAAGTCTTTATTGTGGCTGGGTGTTCCCGAAAGATACGAGATACGAATCGTGCCGTCGTGCCCCGCCGAGTCAAGCTCGTCGTTCGTCGTCAAAGCAGGGCTGTCATTGGGATGACCTTTCCCCCTCACTTCTTTCTCTCTTTTTTCGCGAAGTTCATGCGCCCACCTTACATCTTCTTGGCTCATCTTGTTCTTCACGAGAAATACCTTCTTGCCACGCTCTTCGAGCTTACGCTTGAGAAAAGTAGTCGTAGTCGTCGCGTGGGTCACATAGGGATCAGCCAGAATCTCTCCACCAACACCATTCTCGTAGAGTTTTTTTTCGAGCGCATTCATCTTCGTGTAGTAGTCCATGTGTTTGAGATAGACTGGATCATATACCAGGTCATCCGTCTCAAACAAAACAGTCACGTTATTCTTCTTGAGACATTGCAAATATCTCTTCATCTTTTCTGTGAAAAGAGTCCGGTGGAGAACGACTACCTTGAAACGCTTGGCTGTAGAAAGAAGTTTGGGATTGTCCTGTACTGTGTAAGCAGCTCGGAAACCATGGAGGTTGAGCTCCTCAGCTACATGTACTGTCCGATAGCGAGCACTGTCTCCAACACCGCCAGAAACAAGAAGAATATCTCCTTCACGAATAGTCTCAAACAAAGCGCTGAAGGCTCCCCATATTCTTCTGCCACCACGGACAAAACCATCCCGACGAAGCACGCTCCAGGCTTTACCAATTTTAATCAAAAAAGTATTCATACCCGGTGGTACTACTTCAAGTTATTTAATATATAATTCTCTCCAACTGCTGTATTCATAATAAGTAATATATCTTACTTCCTTTAATAAAACTTCTTGTACACCTGTCTTGAAGTTGTCACACCGGGCATACTTTATACACTTGTCTTCTTTAACAACTTCTCATAGATCTTTTCAGCAACAAGAGCCGTATGCTCCCAGCTAAACGTTTCAGCCCTCTCTCTTGAAATAGCTCCCCTTTTTTGTCTCAACCATACAGAGCACACTAGTGAACTGATGGCCTTGGCAAAACTTTCGGAAGAATACTCCGTAGCATAGGTACCCCCCTCTTCAAGATACTCTCGATTGTTTTCTGTATCAAAAACCACGGTCGGTATACCAGCCCCCATGTACTGCAGTGTTTTACCACTGGCCTGTCTGACACTCGGATCTTTGGGATCAATACCGATATCACTCATCCGAAGAATCTTAGGCAGATCAAAGTATGGCAAGGGGGAAATAAGGGTTACCCGTTCTTGGAAAAGTGGTTTAGCAAGATACTCTGAAATTTGATCGGCGGGAAAGCCAGCAATCACAAAGTGAGCGCTGGGATGTTCTTTGGCCACTAGTGGGATAGCCTCGAGAAAATATTTGATGCCCTTGTTGGGAATGAGGGCGCCAGTATAGGTAATCACGACACTCTCAGCGGGAATAGTATACTCTTTCTGAATAGCTTCTTTCGAAGCCAGATGATCAAACATCCCCAAGCGCGTACCATCAAGGAGTGTCGTCACTTCGCCATTCTTACGTAAGCCCTGTATTTCTTCGGTGTTGTTCCACGAACTGGTCACTGCGGCATCGCCAAGGTTATCTATCCATACCTCAACAGCTCGAAAAACTCTTTGCAATAATGAAAGCTTGAGGTAGGCATGTGAAACCATTTCTTTGGTTAGACTGCCATGAAAATCTGCCACCAGCTTAATCCCGCGCCAAAACAACAGTTTCTGAACTATCCACCCAATCAGTACTCCTTCATGAAGATGAGCGTGCATGACATCTGGACGAGTGGTACGCGCCAAGAAAAAAACTTTCTTGATGAGGAGCAGGTCAAGAATAATCTTCTGCCAATCAGGGCCGGCTTCGAGCTTGCGATACCAAAAGAGGAGTCTTCTGATACGTCGTACATCTATTTTACTCCCCAGTTCTGGTGGAATTTCTTTACCAATGTGGTAGGTAGCAATAGTAATCAGATGCCCACGCTTCTCGAGAGCGAGCGCCTCTTCAAGGATACGAATATGGGTTCCTCGGTCTGAGAAAAATGGTGTCGGTGCGATTACAAGAATTTTCATACAAGGATACTGTCTCTACGGATAATCATCTCTCCTCCAGCGACCACATCGCCATTAATAAAGGCTTTAGCTATCTGGTCTTCGAGTGTATCACTTATGAAACGATTGAGCGACCGAGCTCCAAAGAGCGGGTCGTAGCCCTTAGATACCAAAGCTTCGGCTACTCCTGGTTCAAATGTAAGGGTAATATTCTTCTCGGTCTGCAGACGCTCTGCCAACTCAGCAAGCTTAATAGCCACCACTTGTAGGAGTTCTTCTGAAACTAACGGTAAAAAGAAGACTACGCTATCAAAACGATTGAGAAATTCTAGACGATAGACACCAGTCTCCACAATGTGGTCAATGACTTTACGTTGAATCTCTTTCTCTTCTCCTCCGGTAGCATGGAGTTGTTTTTGGATGACTGAGCCGGCATTTGAAGTGGCGATGATAATACAGTTCCGGAAATTGATTTTCTGACCATAACCATCGGTCACAAAACCCTCGTCGAGAATCTGCAAGAAGAGATCAAGGGCCTTGGGGTAGGCCTTTTCAAGTTCATCGAGAAGAAGGATGCTGTAGGGTGCCTTGGCTACTGCGCTTGTCATGGCTCCATAGAGACCCTTAGAAGAAGAGCCAATCAGTCTATCTACTGCTTCCTCTGTCTGAAATTCACTCATATCAAGACGGATCATTTTTTCCTCTCCTCCAAAATAGACGTGTGCTAGAGCCTTGGCAGTCTCCGTCTTACCAACTCCAGTCGGCCCCAAAAAGAGGAAACTCCCTATCGGCCGTTTGGTATTAGCAAAACCAGCTCTGGCTTTCCGTAGTGCTTCAGCAATCTGATTAATAGCCTCTACTTGCCCGATGACTCGGGCGTGGAGTAAACTTTCGAGATTCAATAATTTATCTTTTTCGGCTTCATCGATAACACCCCGTGGGATACCGGTTTTCTCTACCAAATAGTTATCTACTCGTTCACTAGTAATAAGGTGATCCTGGTCATGCATGGAAGCTACCATGATAGACTCCGCTAAATCGATAGCCCGTTCAGGAAACGGTGTTTCCCAGTGCATACTTTCGCCATTCTTGATAATGCTTCGCAATGCACCTAGGGTAAATGTTCCCTCTCGCTCTTCTCGGTCATGAAACTCAGAAAGAAGGATAAGCAGGGTATCTTCTTCATCCGGTTCAGTCATCTCTAGTATTTCCAATAACCCGAGTGCCTGAGAAGCTTCCTGTTCAAGAACCAACTTTCCATTAGAATCAGTTAGACCGATAACTCGAAAATTGGGGTAGCCTAAGAATTCTTCTACAAGTGGTCGGAAGTTTCGTCCCTTGTTATCTGCTAGCAAGAGGTGTTCGAAATGAGGAATAGCTAAAATACAGTTCCCAGCAATGGTGGCCTCAGTAAATAGTCTGCGGAGAGTATCTTCCACTTCCAAACCACTAGCGTCAGCGTCGCTCACCACATGGGCCACATCGAACCATAGCACCCGCATATCATCGAAGATGGTGCCTCGTAAGACGTTTTCCCGAATCAGACGTCCAAAATAGTGCACCAAAGATTGCTTACCAATACCTGGATCACCCACCAGCAAGACTGAATTCTGCGAAGTACGCTCAAGGGCACCAAGAAGAGATTGAAGGATCTGCTGTTTACCATAAATATCATCATGTCCATATTCAGAATAATCACTCAGCGAAAGGTCGGTACTGTAGCGATCAAGGTGAATGGTGTAGCCGTATTTCCAACTCTTCCCAATACGTGACCACTTAGCAAGTTCACGCCAACTCCAAAAATGGCTGGCTGTTTGTTTTTTCTCAAAGAAATATTTCTCGATAGACACGGCTATACGAATATCTTTTTCCTCAAGACTCCGCGCATGAAGCCAAGCGCCGAGAGTATCACTTGTCAGATGTTTGAGCTCTTCTTTGGCTACAGCATCACAGCCAAGACGCCTCGCCACAGCATCAAAAATAACTGTCTGGCGAAATGAGAGAACATCTCCATCAACTGGTATCTCTTTTGTTTGATGTAAGTAACCATAAATAGCCAGTGTCATGCCAAGCGTCCCACTCACAAAGGCAAAAACAAC
Organism: uncultured Bdellovibrionales bacterium; assembly: GCA_964561695.1. GTDB lineage: Bacteria > Patescibacteriota > Minisyncoccia > Moranbacterales > UBA1568 > UBA1568. The sequence continues at coordinate 15,008 of CAZLQC010000010.1, read as the reverse complement.
CAAACTGCTCTCAGCTAAGAAAAGAATGATGGTGAGTCCCAGCATCACCGGTGCTAGGAAAAAAGAGAAAATTGTAAAAAGACCCCCGATAACAAAAAATATGAGAGAGACGAGGAATAGACAAATCGTCAGAAAACGCACGATAGATCCCATGAAGCGTGACAAAACGTTCATGGTCAGACGCTCAAGAGACAAGAGTGGGTGTAGACCTATCCAAGTACGAGGACTCACATCGCGATGCCATGGAGAAAAAAGGGTGGCCGACAAATCAAGAATATTACCCTTCAGCCACCAGGCTTTGGTTAAGTTGAACCACACTAAAAAAGCGTCTCTTGATCCTGTCAAATAATACCAACCAAAAAAAGACTGCTTCATTGTATTTTTAGGCGTCAATCATTTTTCTTCTGTTTTCACTAGCTTTATTCTAAGGCCAAACCATACCCTTGGCAAACTCGTCCAAATTGTTTGTTCGAACAAAAAAGGGTATACTGAGGCTATATTTCCTATGCCCGGTGTAACAATTTCAAGCTGTGCATTCTGGAGAAATTAAACTATGTGTAGAAATCCTCAGACAAAATTAAACTTTTCATAATAGGAAATACTAAATACTAACTTGAAATAGTGCCACCGGGTATGTCTCTTAAATTCCTCACTCACAAAGAAACCAGTCTCTTCATACTCTTTGGTATAGCCATGATTCTTCTCGGCTGGCTTTTTTTTGCATTGGCACTGTTTAACTTCTTTGTCTTTCCAGTCATTCTCTGTGGAACACTCCTTCTCGGAGGTACGGCCCTTTTCTTTCTTGGTTCTTTTTTGTGGTTTAGCCCACCAATCGTGCGTATACTCGGAGTCATTCTTGTCGTCATTATTGCTCTCAGTAGCTACCAAAGCACTCCCACCCTCCTCTCTGGTCGTGACCAGGGCGCCATCAGTGAAGCAGCTATTCGTTTGGCTCAAACTTCTATTCTTCCCTACCGCAGTAATGCCGTAACTACTTTCTTTGATATTTATGGACCGGGTCTAGCTCTCAACTTTCCCGGCTTTGCCTATACCGACAAGGGCTCACTTATTACCCAGTTTCCCTTGACTTACACGAGCTTTATCGCTGGTTTTTACAGTTTGTTTGGAATCACGGGGCTAACTATAGCCAACGGTATACTCCTCTTTTGTTTTCTTCTCACCCTTTTTGAACTCTTACGCCTATTTATCCGTCCTGAACGAGCTTTCATTGCTGTCCTTGTAGGAGCGCTGAGTTTTCTGCCCCTGTACTTTGTACAGTTTACCCTCACCGAAAACCTCGCTGTCTTTCTCTTTACTTTTCTGGTCTATAGTCTCATCCGCTTTTTTCAAAAACCAGTTTTTCTTCACTATGTAGCCATCGTGCTAACGGCCACTCTTTTGGCCTTCACCCGTATCGAAGGCTACGCCTTCTTGACGTTGACTGCTTTTGTCCTCCTGTGGAACAAAGATGCTCGCACACTGTTTCGTACCTACCCCTGGAAAAGTCTTGTCGTACCCACCCTACTATTCCTTTTCTTTTTCCTGCGCAACTTTTTTATCAATCTTCCCTACTATAAGACTATTGGGAGAGCGCTCGAAAAAATGCTTGGTGGCTTTGGGAGTGATGTCATCTCAAACACAAGTAGCAACCTCGGTATCTTAGCAGGACATTTTCCGGTCGGCGGTGTTCTTATTCTTTATGGTGTTCTTCCTCTCTTTCTCCTCGGTGTTCTTGGTTACCTCATACTTTGGCGCTCCAAACAACACCTCACCTTTATACCCCTCCTTATTGCCCTACCGACACTCCTGTACCTCTTCCTCCCAAATATTACTCTCGATCACCCCTGGATGCTCAGACGCTACTACTTCACGCTCTTCCCAATCTTCCTGTTTGGAGCAGCTGTTGGTCTTTCTCGGCTGGCTGACACTACCAGGCGAAGCTTCACTTTGTTTCTAGGCATCTTTATTGCCGTGCTTCTTTTTTCTCTACCAGCTCATATGGCTGTCCTTACAGTACGTGAAGACCCTACTCTCTTACCTCAAATAGAACGCTTCTCTACTGGCTTTTCTCCACAAAGTCTTATCCTCGTTGACCGCATGGCAACTGGCAGTGGCTATGCTCTCCCTACCGCTCCTCTGACCAACCTATTTGATCGTCAAGCAGTCTATATTTTTAATCCTGAAGATATCGCTAAGATTGAGTTCACTCGTTTCAGTCAGGTCTACCTTCTGACTCCTGAGAGTGAGCTGTATCGTTACGTAGATACTCTAAGAGACCGCCTTATCTATAAAGGAAGCTACACCTTTACTCGCACTGGCCTCACCGAAGAAACCCTCCACCAAGATGGGGACTTCTCATTCCCAAAGAAGAAATTCTTTGAAACCAAAAACCTTCTCTTCCAAGTCTACTGATACGTACCGCTATGCCATTTGTTCCGCTCGCCAAAGAACATCTCCGTTACTACCGTATTGCTCAGGTGATTCTCTATACGGTCACTTTTTTCTTGCTCTTTTTTCTTATCTTGCGTTCTCTTTTCCCGACTACCATAGATACTTTTGATTTTGAAAATCCCACCAGTAGCAAGCACACCCTCTTGCCCCCACAGAATGAAAAACGTGAAGTAGCTTATAATGGTCAACTTGCTGAAAATGCTTCTCTCATCTTCAACGTTGGTGCTTCCGCCGAGGATGCCAGCGTCAGCCTTAAAACTCTGGTGGAGAAAAAATCTCCCCTTTCGAATAATCTCTCTTTCACCCTCCGCCATGGCTATCGAGCTTCTTGGCTACCCACAGGTGAGGCGGTGAGTGATTTCCCAGCTGTTGATCTGTACGTTTCGGATGGTATTTACTATATGCTCCGTGATGGTAAGCTCATACGTTTTGTTAGTCGAGACGCCTATCTTTCTCGTTACCCTGAGGAGTTCGCCAAAGTCCTCACCTCCGAAGAACAAAAAAGTTTTTCAGAGGGAGAAGGTGTTATCGGTTTCCGCCCAGGCCTTCTCGCTGCCTACGGTGATGGTGTTTTTATTATCATGAATGAAACTGATATGCGTCCGGTCGGAAGTGCTCGTATCTTTCAAGAGATTGGATATCGTTTTGAGGATGTTCAAAACCTCAATGCCGAAGAGCTTGGTATTTACAAACGTGGTAAAATATTCCTCTCTGGTGATCGCCATCCCGATGGTACTGTTTTTCAAGACACAGTCACCTCACGCTATTTCATCGTAGGAGACGGGCAATTCCATGAACTCCTCCCTGGACGTTATCTCGACTTTCTTTTGAATAAAGCTCGTCCCGTTCTCTTTTCAAGTGAGACCCGTGACCGAACAGTTAGCTGTAACGCTACCCCAAATCTCTTGACTCATGGACTGCACTGCACCCTACCTCTTGCAAGCATCAGTGGCACTATTGGAAGTGACTATGAAATCCGCCTCACCAACAAAGGGGCGTCTATGGATCTTCGGTCATTTGAGGCCCACTTCAAGACTGCTCGAAACAAGGCTAATCTCGTCTTCATCATAAGTCAGATAAAAGATCTCTTCCTCAGCCGTTTTGGTGCTAACTAATATACCTATGCGTATTTCCCTTTCTACATTCTCTCTTCAAGAGTACGTGGTGAAACTCCTCAAGCGTCATCCGATAAAAACACTCTTCTTCTACTCACTTATGAGCGAGCTTTTGGTACTCTTATTTCTTTTCCTCGCTTTTCTTCTGACCGCTGAAATTGTGCTCCCCGGCTTTATCTCACTTCGTCTCAATCTGACTTGGTACCTCATTGCTATTCTAGCCGTCACCTCCTTCCTTCTTTTTATCGGTAAGACTGAGAATATCAAACCCTCTCAAAACATTCGTTTCGAAAAATTTCTCCTGGCTCTTAGTGGCCTTTGGGCGCTCGGTATCACCAGCCTCTCACTGTATCATTTTCCCTGGTGGGCGATTGTTTTCTTACTGATTGTATTTTTCATTCCAAGTATTTGGGCTTGGCGTACTTTCTTCAAAGACACCAAAAAAATCTAGCTTCACTCATTGATATAAGAAAGTGTTTGTTCAGCACATTGTTGCCAAGAAAAATTGGTCAGTCGTTGCTTGCCCTTTGTTACCAACTCTATTCGTGTAGCCTCATTTTGCCAAAGGAGAGTCATTTTTTCGGCTATATCATCCACACTTAATACATCACAGTACAACGCTCCATCACCGGCCACTTCGGGTAGACTGGAATTATTACCCGTCAGTACGGGTACACCACTGGCAAATGCTTCAAGGAGAGGGATACCAAAACCTTCATACAGTGACGGAAAAGCAAAAACTCTTGCTCCTTGGTAGAGGGCTCTTAATTCGGTAAATGAGACTTTACCCGTCAGGATAATATCTTCCTTGTAGAGACTCCTCTCTCTCTGGGCAAGAATTTCTTCAGCTAACCAAGCTACTTCTCCTGCCAAAACCAGTCGAGCCTCTGGATTCTCTGGTTTCATTTTTTCAAAAGCCTCTATCAAACGCACTAAATTCTTTCTTGGCTGAAGAGCACCAACATAGAGAATATAGCTCCCTGTTTTCAGCCCACGGATGAGCAGTTGAGCATCTACATCTTCCTGGGTTAGACGTTGCTCAAAAAAGGTCTCATCAAAGCCATGATGGATCACGCGTATTTTTTTTGGATCAAGGTGAGGAAAATACTGTAGAACATCCTTCTTCGTAGCTTCAGAAACGGCAATGAGTTTATCAGCTCTTCTGATGACACGCCGAAGTAGAATATCAAGCTTGCACCGGTCCTTCCAAGTAAATGTCTCTGGGTACTTTTTCCAAGCCAAATCATGAATAGTAGCTGTCACTTCTATTGTCTTGGGCAGAAGAAGGGGTGCTGCTTGGATGGGAAGAAAAAGTTTTTCAGGAGTATCTCGAAATAGCTCCCAGACAAAGCGTGTCTGCATCCAGGCTATGGGAAATGGGATTTTCTTTTCTTGGTAGTTGGTTTGCAGTCGCGGAGCCAAAGCTTTGCTAAAAGCATGCTCATGGTAGAGAATAAAAAAAGTTTCCGGCTCCAAAACACCGAAAACTTGCAGAAGTTCTTTGAGATACACACGCGTACCGTCAATGCGTTCTCGATCTAAGTCACTGGCTTGAACAGCGATACGCATACCCAGTGTTACTATTTCAAGTTATTTAATCTAAAACTCTCCATAAACTCCCGACCCACAATGATTCTCTTGTACCCCATTCTACCACAACTTCCGAAACACCCCTCTTGAAATTGTCCCACTGGGCAGGCTATTTTGTCAGGTACGAAGACAGCTTTTCAAAAGCTATTTCCTCTACACTTCCTGTAGCCCGATTTTTGACTTCAGCCTTACCAGATTCAAGACTGCGCTTACCAATAATCACCTGGTATGGCATGCCCATCAAGTCAGCATCAGCAAACTTTTCACCGGCCCCTTTATCACGATCATCGTACAAGACTTGGATGCCTTCTGCCGTCAAAGCACTGTGAATCTCCTCTGCTTTTTCATTGACTCCCAAAGACAGTAGATGAACCTGAAACGGTGCTACACTCGCTGGCCAAACAATCCCTTTATCATCAGCAAATTTTTCTACAATCACTCCCATTGCTCGGGTAATACCGATACCATATGAAGCAAGATATACTGGTTTTTTTTCACCACTGCTATCTGTATACCATACCCCCATCTGCTCTGCTTTCTCTGTGCCAAACTTAAATATATTCCCTACTTCGGCGCTCTTCACAGGCTGTAGTTCTACCTTGTCGATGCCAAGTTCTACAGAGGCTTCGTCTAATACCTCTTCATTGACAGCCACACTCTGATCCTTATTAACATACAAAACATCTTCACCAGCATCACACAGTGTCTGAAACTCATGACTGAACTTTGTAAAAGCTCCTCCTGAAGCAAAAGTGACAAAGGTACTTTCACCAATTCCTAAACGAGCATAGCACTTTTTGTAGGCCTCGGTTACTTTTTCATAATACTGATCGCAATCCTCCTCAGTCGCATGCAAAGAATACATATCTTTCATGATAAACTCACGGCCTCGCATAATACCGCTCTTGGCACGTAGTTCATTTCTGAGCTTGGTTTGAAATTGATACACACTTACCGGAAGATCTTTATAGCTTTCGACAAACTGTTGCATCATTTCCAAAATAGCCTCCTCATGACTCCAGGCCAAACCAATCTCAGCCTCATCTTTGAGTTTGGTCTTGAACCAAACATCTACCGCCCTGTCATCCCAACGTCCTGTTCTCTCCCAGGTATCTTTCCTCTGGAGACTTGTCATCACTAATTCCTGACCACCGATGGCATCCATCTCTTCGCGTACTATTGCTTTTATTTTCTCAAGGACGCGAAGACCTAGTGGTGTATAGGCATAGACTCCCGCCATCACTTTATAAACATAACCAGCGCGAATAAGCAGTTCAGCATTCTTACTCACCTCATCTTTAGGCGCTGTTTTGCGGGTTTTGGTAAAAAGTTGTGATTGTTTCATACCCAGTGGTACTATTTCAAGTAATAAATTCTAGTTATATCTTATTCGGGTTACTTTGATTCTCTGTGAGTTTTCTAACTACAGTGAAGTCTATTTCAAATACTGCTTGAAATTGTCCCACTGGGCATGCTCCCATGATAGCGGAGCCAAAAGCCTCTGTCAAAAGAAAAGAACCCATTTAAGGGCTCTCTTGAGATTTAGAATTGTATTTGTAATGCTTTTTCTTCACCATTCCTAATGATAAGAATTTCTGCTGTATCTCCCTGGTTATATCGGCTCAGGAGAAACGGCAAAGGATTATCAAGATTGACTTCCTGTTTATCAACAGCGCTAATAATATCTCCCGCCTGGATACCTGCTTTGGCGGCAATGGAGTTGGCAAGAACGGCTAGGCCAGTTTCACCACCAGGTGAGAAGACCAAGGCTCCGCGATCATGTTTAAGCCCCTGACTCAAGGCAAAGGCCTTCGTCAAAGGAAGGTAGTACACGCCCAGACTCACCCTCTTATCGAGAGTATTGCCTACTACTCGCTCGTATGAGCTTTTGACTGCATTAGCTGGCAGGATGAAGCCCACTGTTTCATTGTTATAGGTATATGATCCGACTAGACCAACCATCTCTCCGTTATAACCGATGGCCGGTCCCCCGACAAATTCTTTGACATGAGGAATATCCATTTCAAAAACCCCCTCCCATTTCTCCGAAGCAGCCACCGACTGAGCGCTCAAGTTCAAAGTACGATTCTTATTCTGAAGAGCACCGATAGCAATACGATTCTGATATTCCGCAAAACTGTTTCCAATAGCAATAAGACGCTTCCCGATACGGGCATCATCAGAGTTGGCAAGTGCGATGGCAGGTACCGTCAGAGTTTCTTCAAGGTGAAAATAGGCAAGGTTGGTAAGACTATCATAACCAACAAGACGGGCTCGGTAATTCTTACCATCAAAAAGAAGGGCTGTGTACCAGACTCCTTCTTTTTCAGGAGCCGTGTTGGTGTAGGTAACGATAAGACCATCATTGGTAAGTAATACTCCCGTACGAGTTTCTACCTGACGGCCACCAACTACCGGTGTTGTTGTTTTTACTGAAGCGCCGTCTTCAAAAACGGTCACTACATTGACTACTGCCGTAGCGGGCTGAGAGATAATTCGCTCAACAGAATCATCCTCACGAATCACTACTTGCTCAGTTTTGTTGATAATGGTAGTACGTTCACCAGCTTTTTTGAAAAGTGAATAATCAGAAAGCAGCTCTATTGAAGAAAGAGCCGGTAAAACAAAACGCTCAAAAAAGACTCCTCCGAGTCCTCCGAGGAGAAAAATAGCTACTATAAATAGTCCTCCAGATGCAATTTTTTTGATAGATAGAGTCATAAATTACTAAAAGGCTAACACTTACTTGTAACACAAATCTGATTATTTGGCAAGGGTTCAGGACATTATACGAGGATCCGCCATGGAGTACTCACCAGAAGAAGTGCCACAAGAAGAAAAAAGAAGCCCATACGAAAAAGCACCCGTTTGAGGGTAAGGGTGTTACGCAGTGCCTGCCAAGCGATATCCCAAGAAAGGTAGAAAAAAATAAGACTGATAGTCCCAGTCGTGAGATACCCAAATGGCCAAAAACTGACTACCCAGGCAAGCTCAGTCAGTGTCAGTCCAAGGAGAACGCTGTAGAGTTTCGCTTGTGGGTAGTTTTCTTTGGGAAGATCAGGTACAAGCGTCGCAAAACTGGTGAAAGTGGTACCAATGAAAAAAAGTACCATCAGAGCCCAAAGTGGGAAATTGAAGTTTAGATAAAAGCCATACATACTCCCGTAGAAAAGAAAGAGTCCAGCCAATGATGCGCTCTGTAGAAAAGCGATGGCAGTCTGGTCCTGCGGAGCCTGCTTCAAACGATATGATCCCATAAAGGCTGTGTACACCATGCCAGTTGCTAGAAAAACAAATATCTGTTGTTCAGATGGATTGTCGATAAAAGAGAGTAGAGTCGGTGTGGTCAAAGCAAAAAGAGCTGGCAAGAAAATATCTCGCAAACGTCCAGTTATTCTTTTGGTGGCCAGGGCTACGATGATGAGCAAAAGACTGATACTAAAAAAGTACCAGCTCCAGGTAGCGCTCGTGTCGATATACAGAATACCCTGAAGACCTCCGTAAAAAATGACTGCCCAGAGAAAAACGGTGAAATGAAAGATCATACAGAGAAGACTGAATTAAGGGCTACTTCTTTTCCTCGATGGTAAGTTTGATTTCTTTTGTCTCACCTTTATGCCAAACAAGAAGGGTAATTTCTTGACCAACCTCCATCTGTGCCAACATTTTTCCAAGCGGATTAGCTTCATCTATTTTCTTACCGTTTATTTCCAATAGAATATCGTTCTCTACTAGCCCCGCCTTGTCTGCGGGTGAGCCTGGAATAACCGCGAAGTCGGTAATATTTTGACCACGGAGAACCAGAGCGCCATAGCTGTAAGGAAGGTTGAGGCTCTTAGCAGATTTTTCATTGAGAAGAGCGTAGCGAATCCCTATGTAAGGGGTGATAATCCGACCGTTTTCTCTCACCTGAGTAATACTTCGTTTGACATCATTGATTGGTAGAGCAAAACCAATGTTTTCCGCTCCTTGAGCTACCGCTACATTGATTCCAATAACCCGACCGTTGATATCAAAGAGTGGTCCGCCTGAGTTGCCCGGATTAATTGCCGCATCTGTTTGGATGATATTTGTGAGGCGTTCTTCCTGACCAAAGCCAGAGCCTGCTGTCACATCTCGCTTCATACCGGAGATAATGCCTCGACTAACCGAATTGGCGAACTCTCCCAAGGGATTACCGATAGCAATAGCCGTCTGTCCAACCTTGATAGTATCTGAATCACCAAGTGGGAGTACCGGGAAGCCCGTTCCCTCGATCTTCAAAATAGCTACGTCGTTATTTGGATCACGCGCCAGTACTTTGGCTTCAAATTCTTTACCACCACTCTGAACAACCGTATACGTCGCTTCTTCATCGTTGACTACATGCTTATTGGTCACGATGAGTCCATCAGCTGAAACAATAAATCCCGAGCCACTCCCTACCTGCTGTTTCTTAGTCTCTCCGGTTGTTTCTTCTTGTGGCGCTGTGTTATTAAAAGGAAAAAAGAATGGTAAACCACCAAGAGTTGGTGCTTGTTTTACCTCCTTTGATATGACAATACTCACTACGGCAGCGCTCCTCTCTTCCACAAGGCGAATAAGGCTCTCATCCTCTATTCCTGGCAATACGGCCATCTGACCCTCTGCTGGTTTTTCTATAGCCTCTTTTGACTGAGTAATACCGAAATGATTGATAAGTCCAAACATCAATCCACCCCCTACCAGTCCAGCCACTACCATCTGCAGAAAAGCGCTTCTTCCGTTTGCATTTGATAGATGGTCTTTCTGACCTAAAACAGCTTCCTCATGCAGAAGCACTTCTTCTTCGTTGGGTATACGGGGCTGGATATCGTTCATCATAGGGATATGCTTAAAAAACAAAGAGAGCGTCTCCTTGGGACTTATTAGAGAGATCTTCCTCAAACTGACGCATGCTTTCACTCTTAAACTCGACTTGAGCAGTCTCTGGATCAAAACGGTACTCCGGAGAAAGTACATAGATAGGCATGGCTTGCATCTGTTTAGTCAACCAGTCAGTGAACAGGGCTTTACGAGTAAATATCTGACTAATCCGGTAGAGTGTCTTGTCATCTTCTTTTTTGATCTCTTCAAGCATGACAATATGATAGCCAAGAGTACTCTCTACTACACTCCCGGCAATGCCCACCGTCTGAGTTGGGACAACCGCCTGCAGTTCTGGTGCAAGATCAGTCAACTGAAACCAGCCCAGATCACCCCCACTTGATCGAGTACCGCCTTCAGAAAATTCTTTGGCTACTTCAGCAAAATTCTTCCCCTGATCAAGCATCTTCTTAGCCTCTTCTATCTTGTTTTTGCCAGCCTCACCAGGCTTAGTCGTCTCGTCAAAGAAGGCGAGAACTTTTTCTTGATAGAGCTTAGGCATGACCACCTTTTCCTCAAACTGAGCCAGGGTAAAGCCATAGAGGAGTTCGAGATCACTCTGTACACGCTCACTCGTTCCATATTCTTCTAGGCTTCTTCTCACGCCCTCCCGAGCCATATCCTTAGTGACGGTAATATTTTCATCTTTAGCAATAGAGCGAAGAGCCTCATCTTCAATCATTTTATTCAAAACTTCTTTTTTGCGAACCATAAAACGTTTCTGCCCTTCTTCGGTATTCAAATCTACCCGCAAGCCAATCTGCGAAAAGTCCTGACTCTCGTAAAAACGTTTAACCGCTCGGCTGTTCTCAGCATATTCTCGATACGTAATAATTTGTTTAGGTGAAATGATCACCAGCGGATAAGGCATCCTTTCTCGCAGGAGCATACCACGACTACCAAACATATTGGGCCAGGCATACACCCACAGGAGTGACAAAGCGAACAACACTACCAAAATAGTCATGACCGCATACGCTATGATACGCAACGGAAAAGTAGGCCCAGCTTGAGCGGATCCAACATCTTCACCTTTCTGCCAAGGAAATTTGGGAAATTTCATACTCGTTTGACTCTAGTGTATTAGTGAAAAAAGATTCGCCACCATTTTTGATAATTGGGAATGGGAGCTTCCTCTGTCTCTATCGTACTCTGGCTATTCACATTGTTCGGCACAGAATCTCTTTGGATATCTTCTTTGATAGCGACCACGGTCTCATCAGCTTTCTTGAGTCCCAGTTTCTCACGCGCCTCCTGTTCACGAAACTCTCGTGTCGAGAAGTAGCTCATGCGTTCCTCGAGAGTCTGGTTCTCTGCCTGAATGCGGGCTGCTTCTGCTTCCAGCTGATTCACTTCTTCAGTGATACGCTTGTGACGCTCAAGCTGTCCCCAAGACACAAATGACGCCCACGCTGTGACAGCGAGTGCGAATAAGAGGAATATCCGCATCAGCCATTTTGATGATTGCATAGCGCTTTAGTAGAGAAAGAACGGCGCAAACAAAAACAGCACCATAGACAAAACCACGAGGACGGAAGAAACCACCCAGAAGGCATAGGCTTTTTTGTGCATTTTGCGAAAACTCATAGAGATAGTATAGCAAATTCTTTGGTTTTGGAGAATCTGTCAGTTCCAGCTAACTCTTCCATTATTACTCCTGTGCAACACCTTCACGAGTAGCTTCGATCATACTACGGAGTTCGCTCAGGTTGACTTGGGGCTTCTGACGCAAAGCTTTGAACTTCTTAGGTCCCATAGTACGGGTTTGAGAAAGCTTCATCGGCACTCCTTCTGGTGCATAGACATGCTTCTTGGGCTGATTGTTTTGCGCTCTAGGTAGAGTTTTTTCTTCTGCGGCAGCATTTTTCTGTTCTATCTCGAGACGAACTTTGGCGGTAGCACGCTGATAATCACGAAGGCAATCTTTGCAGAATGTCGGGCGTGTACCATCTGGCTTGAAAGGGACCTGAATCTCTTCACCGCAAGTAGCACAGGTCGCGGTATACATAACCTTCTCTTCTATTGGAGGGGTTGGCTCTACTGGTTCAGGAGTAGCAACCTCTTTCTTCGTTGTTTCTACTACTTTAGTTTCTACCACTGGTTCGATTACTTTTTTTACCACTGGCTCTACTGGTATCGCTTCTTCTTTTTTAGCCACCGGCCTAGGTGTAGCTGGCTTCGGGGCAACTGCCGGCTTTGGTGTTGTTGTCGCAGGCTTACGAAAATCTCCACCTCCTTGTGATTTCTTTGGCGGAACACTCTTCTCGGGAACAGCTTTACTCTGAGTATTTTCTACACTCTTACTGGCTACTTGGTTATAGAGCAGTTGTTTCTCTTCTTCAGTAAGCATGCCACTCCAGCGACGGATTTTTTCTTCGACTTCCTCTTTAGACCCCGAATAGCGTTCACGCGAAACCGCAATGACTTTCTCATCATTACCGGCATCTTCGAGAGCAATCGGTGGCAGAGTCGTGGCACTAAATGCGTCCCCTGCAATTCCATCAATCATCAGCTTGAGATAAATCTGAAATTTCGGTAGGTTGACGATGTCATTCATCATAAAGACCGGCTCAAACTCCTTCTCGAGGAATTCAGCATCCATAGCCCCTACTCGGAAAGAGATGATGCTACCAGCGTTACCGAAAATAGCATCACGCACCTTTTCATCGATCTGGGTGACATACTGGTTAGCCAGAATAAGATTGAGGTGATACTTACGAGCTTCAGAGAGGATATTAGCGAAAGACTCCGTCGCAAAGTTCTGAAATTCATCTACGTAGAGGTAGAAGTCAGCACGCGTCTCTTCTGGGATATCTACACGACCCATAGCAGCCAACTGAATCTTTGTAATCATCATGGCCCCAAGAAGAGCGCTATTATCTTCACCGAGGCGTCCCTTGGATAGATTCATAATCAAGATTTTGCGTTCATCCATGAGCTTACGCACATCGAAAGACGATACTGTTTGACCAACAATATTACGAATCAAGGCACTTGAAAGAAACTGTCCTACTTTGTTTTGGATAGGCGAGATAACTTCTTGCAAGACACGGTCATTCCACTGAGTAAATTCATCCACCCAGAAGCTTCTCACTACTGGGTCAGTGATTTTCTCTACTACTCGCTCTCGATAGGACTTGTCTACTAAGATACGGGTCACTCCCAACAAGGTACTCCCCGGATATTCCAAGAGTCCGAGAATAGCGTTACGAAGAATGTACTCCAATCGTGGTCCCCACGAGTCGGCCCAGATTTTCTTGAAGACACCCACCAGTCCCGACGCCACTAAATGGCGAAATTCTGGATCTACTTTTTCCATCACGTTGAAGGCAATTGGGAAGGCCTGGTCAGCTGGGTTGAAGTAGATGACGTCATTGATACGATTACTCGGGATGGCTTTGATCAGTTTTTCGGCAGTGTCTCCGTGAGGATCGATAAAAGCAATACCATGGCCCTTCTGAATATCCTGAATAGCCAGATTTTCAAGCAGGTTGGTCTTACCCATACCCGTCTTACCGATGACGTACATGTGACGACGACGGTCATCAGTCTTAATACCAAAAGCCACATCCTGGTTACGGAAGTTGGTCTTGGCAAAAAAAGTAATGTCGTTTTCAGTGGGTGTTGGCATAGTCTTTTAGCTAAATCGGTAGATTGGTTGGTGCTCCACCACGTTTGGCTGCTACACGCGACAGAGTCGGTGCTGTCACTGCCATATCAGGGATATGGAAGATAGTAGCCAACTCTTCAGTACTCAAGAGGAAGCGTACATCGTAGGGCTGGGCGTCACGTTCTACGTAACGACGGAAGATACGACGTTGCATATACCGTGTACGAGGACCGACAAAAACAAATTCTGCTTTGGTCTTGGTCGCGTTGTTGGGCTTGAAGCTATTGAGATTCTGGTCATTGAACTGCTTGATGCCACCGATAAAACCAGAGACACCTGTCGACTTATCAAAATTCTCACGTCGGCCAACATAGACATAACGCACCTTGGTCTTAAACATCATCTTACCCAGATTTTCTTCCAGTGCCTTGATCACTTCTTTTTGTCCGTAGGTGATTTTTTGTTCATCAAACTCTTTCTTTTCTTCTTCATGAGCTCCACCAAAATGCATTTCATGGCCCAGGATCATATTTATAATATTTGAAAAGACATCTTTGACGTCGGCGAATACCTGTCCCAAAAACCCAACCTTATGGGCCTTCTTCTTACCAATGAAGTCATCCACTGTTTCACGGCCAGTTGAATACCAACTTTCATCTTCACAGGTAATCAGAATCTGAAACCACATGTGCTGACCGGGACCAGCCTTACTCATGATTTCAATGATGCCCGCCAAAGGATCGAGCATCTTACCGGTGATTGTTTCTTCGAATTTCTTATAGGTACGAATAGGGTACAAGTCATCTTTAACCAATTCAAAATCTGTTCCCCAAACATTCCAATCTTTATTTGGTACTGTACGAGGTACCAGTTGGGTGTAATCGGGTACTTCGACGAGTTCTATATCGGGATATTGTCCGTAGAAGTGGGCTTCCACCAAACTACGACTCTCTGTACGACAGTTGATATAGAAATGAACTTGCCCTTCGATACTGGCTATTTCTAAAGCAAAGGACTCGGCGTACTCACCGTCGAGGTATTCTTCGTGAACTACAAGGCTTTTCTTCACTCCTGCCAAACCAGCAAAAATATACTCCATTGGAAGCGGGCTAGCTTCGATATCGCGCGGTGGAATAATCTCTAAAACAACATATGATTTTTTAGCGCCAAAACGATGCCATATGTGTGGCATCCAAAGATTCATAAAAATAAAGTAGAGCAGTGGTGGTAAAACAATGAACCAGATATATGCAAATATACCAGCAGCTTGCCCAAGTGATGCGAAAAAATTGGCGAGAGCACCGAATAGAATATCCATGGTAGGTGTGAGGTTCGTTGACCCCGTTACATACCGACAC
>CAZLQC010000009.1:20212-27601 GCA_964561695.1 uncultured Bdellovibrionales bacterium | reverse complement strand
GTATCGGAAAAAAATTTACTTTTTTCCCTATAAAATATAGGTGGGTCCCAATTGGAGAGCCGAAGCTCTGTCGCGTACCTTTCTGAAGGCTTTCACAAGTAGTATAGCATAGATACAAATACCGCCTCCCGAGCTCGCAGAGCTTGGGAGGCGATAGCATTTAGTTACAGCGGTAACCATTTTTTTCATAATGGCGATAGTAAGATTGGCCTCCTTCGTGATAGTAACGAATAAGAGGGACGCACTTCGAGCGCATCACTGACTTTCCTCCTACTCGAGCCGTTTCACGAAGGAAGCGGTCATGAGCCATATTGGTGAAGGTGAGTGAGCCCCAGTCATCATCCACTAAGAGGCGATCAAACACAACGGGCCATTCTTTTTGGATGATAGCATCGCGTTTTGCCAGAATCTCTTCAGAATCGCAGTCCGGCATTTTCATGCAAGACTTGAATTCTTCAAAATTTTTTCTCAGCTCTGGTGAACGACGAATGAATTCGGTGCTGACGTTTTCGATACGAGTTTCGAAAATTCCAAGATTGCTCTCGGGATGCAGAAATCGCAGACGACCAGAAGTGAGTAAATATAAAATAATGACCATGCCAAGAAGGCAGAGACAAAAAAGAAGTGTCCGATGGACGCTTCTAGAAGCTTTTCTCCACATCGGATTTCCTTCTATCAATTAAAGAACCAGAGATGACAGTATAGAAGACTGACACGCTCCAGTCAATATCGAGAGAGTATTGACTGGAGCAGACAAACGGGGTAGGATTTTCAGGTGCATCCTAAAGGGGGATGTGCGTCAAGAAGAGGAAACACTGCATGCCAGCATTTGCGCAAGCAATAAATCCTGCCTCACTCGATCGAGGCAACGTCAATCGGCAAACGAAGCAGCCAGACAGAGTGGTGCGCCCAAGGCACAACCATGACAAGGCTGATCTGCCAGTCAGAAGGCCAGGGGAAAAAAGAGTGCTTTTTACTCAGATGAGTAAAGCAGCCCGTGAAGGTCTAGCCGCAATGGTGCAGGGGACACGCTATGAGGGGAAAAAGGACATTCACGATAAGCTCCGTGATGGTACCCCGATTAGCGGTCAGCTCGTCACTTTCGACTATTTCAAGGGTATGTGCGAGCAATTTCGCGGTGAATTTATCGCTTTTGGCCAGATTCGCCACAGCTCATTCTATCCGTTGCATTGCACGGATAACGACGACCAGGCGGTCAAAATTGCTGAGGCAATGAAGCCACAAGATTGACGATTTGAGGCGGACTTGGGAATATCCACGTCCGCCTCGCATTTTTTTATACGAAACTTTAGTTACTTGACCCTGGCACCATCTACAGCATGTTTATTGAGACAGTTGACGAAAAAAGTGAGAAGGAGTAACATTTTCAAGCGCATCTCAGAGGGGGATGGCCGTATTTTGGGAGAAATAAACATGGTTTCACAACCAGCATTCCGTCATGGTCAACATCATTCAATGAGGGCCAAAAAAGGCGGAGGTGAGGGAGGATGTGCAAACAAGACTCCATCATGCGACATCTTCGTTATCGGTCGCACGACTCATAGCAGGCGGTTTATCGAGGAGACGCTCGGCGAAAATCACGAGCAACACAAACACACGCTACCTGAGCAGGTGAGCGATACCAAACAGAAGCCACGAAAGGTATTTGCGGTGACCTCTGCCATAGCTCGCCAATGTCTCGTTCAAGCACCGGAATTGCCTGGGGCAGTGGAGCATTTCGGCTATTTCAAGTCAACCGATAAGGGGGTCATCGTGCAGATTGACCCTACGACTGTTCCCGCTTTGGTGGGAATGCCGGCCTGACGGCTAAAACATCATCTGGCGGGTTCGAGATCTCTCGGGCCCGCCTCGCAACTTTTTATACGAAACTTTAGATACTTGACGAAAACTAGAGAGCGTGTTACTATGTAACGGCTACATTTTGTATGTTTAACAAAGGAGAGAAGACTAGATGAGCCAACAGCCAAGGCCCGCACATGAACTGAGAGCCCCAACGATAAGTGAAGGCCTCAATGATTATCAAGAACAAAGAGAAGGCAGGGCGGTCATTCTTGCTGAACTGAATCGCCGCCTTCCAAATGGACCGTCCGTTTCTACGGAGGGAATCATTTTGCCTAACGAGCCAGAAATGGCTCAATCTATGATTCGCTACTGGAGAACAATGCCGATGATTTGTGTACGACAAGAGGTGAACAGTATCGTGCTCGATAATGCTCATGTCGATGAAGATCATTCGTTGTATCTTTTTGGAGATAATGGCTGGTATGCGGCCACTCCGACTTGTGTCGAAGATCTCCTCGTAGCTTAGTCTGACCCCAATTAGGGTCTCTGATCGGCGACGTGTCCCCAAATGGGTATACGTCGCTTTTCACTTTTAGAGAAAGTTTAGATAAAAAAGAGACCGGATTACGCCTGTGGCGGTTCCGGTCAATTAAGAAGGGGCTTCTTCTAGGTAGGATGTTCGAAAATGAACAAACCCGATGTTATCGTTAAAGTCTTCTGGTTTTGGTGGCTCGATACTCCAAGGGTCAAGAACGTCCGTTTCCGGTGGGTACGTCTCGACAGAGGGGGTTTTTTGGTGAGTACGACCATGTTGCCATGGACGTTCTCCCTCGAGAGATTTTTTGAGGAGAGTTTTCTCTCGGCGAGAAACCCGAGCTCTCACAATCTGAAACCAAGAGTTGTATTGCCCTTTTTGCAAGTGATACCAAACATGACGCCGATGAGCAGCCCACGAGAAGGCTCGATGGAAGCTAACGTGTTTTGATTGGATATCACGGATTACTTCATCAGCCATCAGGCTGAATTCATCAACCTGAGACATGAGAAGACTCCTTTGGAATGGATAGGTACTTATCTATATTATACACCTAAACCATAATAAAGTCAACTAGTGGTTGCAGGAGCGGCCTAGAGAGTGCTTGAATAGAAGTAGAAACATATGGCTACCAAAACCCTGACCCTTTGGGAAGATGCTATCAGTCTCACGGACTTTCAGAACAAGAACACGCTGCCGGAGTATCCGGGGGTGTATTTCTTTGTGGATGAGACACAAGCTATTCTGTATATCGGCAAGGCTACTTCGCTTCGTGATCGAGTCAAAAGTTATTTTATTCAAGACATGCTTGAGACACGGGGACCGAAGATAGAATTGATGATGCCACAGATAGTAAAAATTGGTTTTCGAAAAACAGACTCAGTTCTCGAGGCACTCCTCCTTGAATCAGAACTGATCAAGAAAGTACAGCCACCGTATAATACGAGTGCCAAAGATGACAAAAGCTATAATCAAGTGGTGATTACCAAAGAGGCATATCCACGAGTGTTGATAGTCCGTAGTCGTGATATTGCACAGGGGAAATTTGATTTTCCCATCAAGTATTCTTTTGGACCCTTTCCTGATGGTGGTGGACTGAAAGAGGGGATGAAGATTATTCGAAGACTCTTTCCTTTTCGTGATAAGTGTACTCCTTACGAAGAACTTTCTCCAAAGATGAGAGACAAGGCTCGGCCCTGCTTCTCTGCTCAGATTGGATTGTGCCCAGGTGTCTGTGTAGGAAAGATCGGTCAGAAAGAGTACCAGGAGATACTCAAAAATTTGCGATTTTTCTTTGCCGGTAAGAAGGGGATGATTATCCGTAGTCTCGAAAAAAAGATGACGCTGGCTGCTTCAGAGCAGCGTTTTGAGGACGCTCAAGTTATCAAAAAAGTTTTGTTTGGTCTCAAGCATATTGAGGATATGGCATTGGTGAAGAGTGATCAGGGTGTCGGTGAACGTCATCGTATTGAAGCATTTGATGTAGCGCATGTGCTTGGTGAGTCAGCGGTGGGTGTGATGACGGTTGTCCAAAATAGCCGTGTTCAAACAAGTGAGTATCGCCAGTTCAAACTCCGAACTAAACACAATGGCAATGACCTGACAGCGCTAGAAGAAATTTTGCGTCGGCGTTTTGCTCATCCGGAATGGCCCTTTCCGGAGTTGGTTATTGTGGATGGGGGCGAGGTCCATATCCAACTCGCTTCGCGAGTACTTGAAGAGCTTGCTATTAACATCTCAGTCCTCTCAGTAGTCAAAGATGAGCGTCATCGCCCACGAGCCGTCTTGGGAGTTCCAGCTCTCGGAGAGCGTTTTAAGAAAGAGATTTTGTTGGCCAACAACGAGGCTCATCGCTTTGCTATCACCTTCCATCGTAAGCGTCGAGGTAAAAGCTTTTTGGGAAAGTAGGAGAAACGAGGGGATCATAATTAAGAAGGCCCGAGGAAGCGACTAAGCTTTCTCGGACCCTTCTCTTTACAGCACGCCAAAAACAGTGTATCCTGGGAGACATCTTACAATTTTTTGAACCTGATTAAGGTATTCAACTATGGCAGCCAAAAAATCAGTCATTGAAGTACGCGGAGCGAGAGTAAATAACTTGAAGAATATCGATGTGGATATTCCTCGCGACGCGCTGGTAGTGGTGACAGGTCTTTCTGGATCAGGCAAATCCTCACTTGCTTTTGACACTCTTTTTGCTGAGGCTAACCGTCGTTACGTCGAATCTCTTTCTTCGTACGCTCGTAATTTTCTTGACGGTTTTGAGAAGCCGGATGTTGATGCCATTCATAACCTTTCGCCAGCCATTTCCATTGACCAGAAGAGTGTTTCTCGTAGTCCACGTTCTACGGTTGGTACCATGACAGAAGTTTATGACTACCTACGAGTACTCTACGCAAAACTGGGTGAGCCGCATTGTCCGAACTGTGGTAACAAATTGACTCGGAGAAGCGTCCGAGAAATTCTTGAAGAAATTCTCGGTCTTCCCAATGACGCAGCCCTCATTTTTACAGCGGAAAGTTTTGCTTTGCGTGGCAAGAACGAAAAAGAAGCTCTGCAGATGATTCAGACTTGGGGTTATCCGCGCGTGATGCGTGATGGAGAAGTGCTTGGTATCGCCGAAGCAGTAGCTGAAGCGAGCGGCACAGAAGAACATCGGTATGAGCTGGTGATTGATCGATTGATCTTAAATGCTACTCGACCAGACAAGGAACGTATTATTGATAACATACAAACCGCTTTTCAGTTAGGACATGGGACACAGACGGTCATCTTAGCAGAGACTGACGAACGTCGTGTCTACAATGAAGAGTATCGTTGTGAAAGCTGTGAAATTTATCTACCAGAATTTTCTCCGAGTCATTTTTCATTCAATAATCCTGACGGAGCCTGCATGAAGTGTTCTGGCTTAGGCGTGACACTAGCCTTCGATCCAGAGCTTATCATTCCAAATAAGAATCTTTCTTTTCTCGAAGGAGCTGTACGACCCTGGAGTAAGATGAACAGTGGTCGTGAAAATGGTCATGGTCCGCTCGCTCAGTTACTCGAAGCAGCTAAGCGTCTGAAAATTTCACCAAGTACACCAATCAAAAAATTACCTAAAAAACATCTTGAAGTTTTGCTCTATGGTCAGGATCAGGAAAAGGGTTTTGAGGGTATTATCTCGCTTCTCGAAAAGAAGTACAAAGATACGAAGTCTGATCATCTGAGGAGTGATATTGAAGCGTACATGCACTCTCAGATATGTGGAGAGTGTGAAGGAAAACGTTTGAAGAAGAATTCTCTCTCGGTTCTTTTGGGAGGGCTTTCCATCGATGATATTGCTAAACAGAGTATCGATAGCTTGCTTCATTTTCTGCCCCAACTCGAGAAAAAACTGGCTATCAAAGAACACAAAGCTTTTGTGGAACCATTGTTTCGTGAAATGTTTACTCGACTTAGAGCTGTCGAGAAAGTGGGCTTGGGCTATCTGGAAATTCGTCGTGGTGCGCACACGCTTTCTGGTGGTGAGGCTCAGCGTATTCGTCTCTCCGTCCAGATGAAATCAGGTCTCTCTGGTATTATCTATGTTCTAGATGAACCTTCAGTAGGACTCCATAGTCGTGATACTGAGAAGCTTCTGGGAGCTCTTGAGGATCTTCGTGGTGCCAATAATTCCCTAGTAGTGGTGGAGCACGATGTAGCCATCATGAAACGCGCTGACTATATTATCGATATGGGGCCAGGGGCTGGGAGCGAGGGTGGCGAAGTGATTTTTGCTGGTACACCAGAAGCGCTTCTCAAGTCCAAAATGCTCACCGCTGAGTATCTATCCGGTAAGCGTACCGTTTCAGAAAAAAAGAAACTCCGTAAAGGTAGTGGTGCCATGCTTTCTATTCTTGGTGCCAAAGAACACAACTTGAAAAATATAGATGTCTCTTTTCCTTTAGGGATGCTGATTGCGGTGGTGGGTGTGTCGGGTTCTGGTAAGTCGTCTCTTGTTCACGGGATTCTTTCTAGAGCACTCTCAAAGCAGTTTTATCATGCCAAAGCTGAACCGGGGGAACACAAGAAGATTACTGGTCTCGAACATATCGATAAAGTTATCACCGTTAACCAGGATCCTATTGGACGTACGCCACGCAGTAACGCCGCTACCTATACCGGAGTATTTGGCCTTATTCGTGATTTGTTTGCGGCTACGCCCGAAGCAGAACGCGAGAAATTTAGTGCTAGTCACTTCAGTTTCAATATGCGTGGGGGTCGGTGTGAAGAATGTCAGGGAGGCGGTATGAAGAAAATTGAGATGTACCTTCTTCCAGATGTCTATGTGCCTTGTGAGTACTGTCAGGGAACCAGGTATAACCAGAAGACTCTTTCTATCGAATACCGGGGTATCAATATCGCTCAGATTCTCCAGATGACCGTCACTGAAGCAAGACGCTTTTTTCTGGATCAGCCCATGATAGAAGAAAAACTCCGTGTCCTTGAAGAAGTTGGCTTGGGTTATTTGGTTTTGGGCCAAAGCGCTACCAACCTCTCTGGCGGTGAAGCTCAGCGTATCAAGCTCGCTACAGAACTGGCCCGTAAGTCTACCGGCAAAACCCTCTATATTTTAGACGAACCGACTATCGGCCTTCACTTCGAAGATGTCCGACGTCTTCTAGAAGTTCTCGATGCCTTGGTTGATAAGGGGAATAGTGTCTTGGTGGTAGAGCACAATATTGATGTCATCAAAGCCTCAGACTGGGTCGTAGAGCTCGGACCTGACGGAGGAAGCTTGGGTGGAGAATTGGTCTTTTCTGGAACACCAGCCAAACTCAAGTCAGTCAAGAAGAGTTTTACGGCACAATACCTCTAACAGCAAAAGTATGGTAACGAACCTCCACAAAAACATTATCGCCACCGTTACCTATTACGATGTACTTGATTTTCCACTCACACCGTACGAATTGTGGCGTTTTCTTATTTCTTATGACGGGACAGCTCTGACTGATAGGGCAATGCTTCGTGATGTGATCTGCGCCCTAGAGACACCTGAACTTCAGAAACAACTCGCTTCTGTGGATGGT
>CAZLQC010000009.1:0-20202 GCA_964561695.1 uncultured Bdellovibrionales bacterium | reverse complement strand
TTTTACCAGGAAGAGGGCGTTTGGTAGAAGAACGAATCGAAAGAGAAAAACTCTCAGCTCGTAAACTTGGCCAGATGAAAAAGCTGGCAAGCTGGATGATCTACATGCCTTTTGTACGAATGATTGGAGCTACGGGGAGCCTCTCCCTCAAACATGGTACCAAAGAAAGCGACTGGGATATGTTTATTGTTTTTGAAAAAGGCCGTATATGGCTTGGACGTTTTATTATGACAGCTTTCCTTCATCTTATTGGCAAGCGTCGTCATGACAATAAGATACGCGATCGGGCTTGTCTTAATTATTTTATTACAACTGATCGGCTTGAAATCATGAACAAGGATCTCTATGGAGCTCATGAGTATCAGTCTATGAGACTCCTTTTTGGTAAAAAGATTTACGGACAGTTTATATTGGCTAATCAGTGGATACGAGACTTTAAGCCTCACTACACGATTAGTAATTTAGGAGAGCGTTTTACCTTAAGTGAGGGCCGCCGACTCCAGGTTACCCTAGAAAAATTGATTACCTTCTTGCCTGGCGAAGAGAAGTTGATTGCTTGGCAACGGCACAAAATTGAACAGAATCCCAAGACTAATTTGCCTGGTAGCCACATCGAAGCCAGCGATCAGGCGCTGGTCTTCTTGCCAAAACCACGTGGACCAAGGGTCTTTAGTGAATTCAAGAAACGTCTGACTTTCTAAGGTCAACAAATGTCTTTCCAAAAGAGATATCTTGCCCAACAAGAGTCTTTTTTCGTGGTATACTAAGACTAGAAAAACAAAACTAAAAGAGACTATGCCGAAATTTTTATACACGGCCAAAGCGATTGATACCGGTCAACCGAGTTCTGGAGACTTGGTTGCAAAAGATGAAAAGGCGCTTGCTCAGGATTTGCGTGGACAGGGGTTACTCCTGACATCGCACCGTGAAGTAACTGAGAGTACGACGATTAATATCAAGTTTCTTGACCGTTTTCAGTCTGTCCCGTTGAAGGAAAAGATGGTCTTTACGCGAAACCTGGCTGTTATGGTTTCTTCAGGCTTGACTCTATCGCGGGGTATTCACAATCTCAGTCTTCAGACCAATCACAAGGGTTTTCGTAAAATTCTTGAAGACGTTTTTGAAGAAGTGCAGGCGGGAAAATCTCTCTCAGAAGGTTTAGCCAAATATCCCAAGGTTTTCAATGAGTTGTTTACAAACATGGTGGCCGTAGGTGAAGTATCGGGTAATCTCGAAGAAGTACTTGATATTTTGGCGACCCAGCTTGAGAAAGAACATGATTTGCTCAGTAAAGTCCGTGGAGCGCTGATTTATCCGATGGTTATTCTTGCCGCGATGTTTGGTATCGGAGTTTTGATGTTGACGTATATTTTGCCAAAGATTACATCGGTTTTTCAGGACATGGATGTCAAACTACCGGCGACTACTTTGGCCATCATAGCTTTTAGTGACTTTCTCCGTAATCACTACATTATTGCCTTTGGAGGTCTTTTTATTTTTATCGTAGGTATTAAAATCTTTGCTGGTACGGAACCAGGTCAGAACTTTTTTCATTGGCTTTACATTCGTCTGCCTATCGTTGGTAATATTGTTATCAAGGTCAACTGCGCTCGTTTCGCTCGTATCCATAGTTCGCTCTTGAAGAGTGGAGTATCGGTAGTGACGGCTCTTGGTATCGTTTCTAAAACCCTGGGCAATGTCTACTACAAGCGTGCGATCGAAGATGCGATTGGAGAAATCCAGAAAGGAACCGAGCTTTCTAAGATCATTGGGCGCTATCCTAAACTTTTCCCCATTCTGGTTCCGCAGATTATCGAAGTGGGAGAAGAAACAGGTAAGACGGAGATGGTATTGAAACGATTAGCGGAGTTCTATGAAGAGGAAGTTTCCCAAATCACTAAGAACATGTCTTCTATCATTGAGCCAGTATTGATGTTGCTCATTGGTGGGGGTGTGGGATTTTTTGCGGTGGCGATGTTGCAGCCTATGTATTCTGTCCTCGAGAACATCAAGTAGTGTTTTGTTTCTGGCGTATTTCTTCGTTACAAATTCCGATGCTCGACACGATACTGATTAAGTATCGCTTACTCCGCTTCTCATTTGTGCCTTGAAATTCACTCAGAAACAGAACACTACAATAAGTACAGCCTACTTCGCTCCTCGCTCCCGCCTCGCATTTCGGCAAAAATAAACCAATATCATTTGAGATATGCGTGTGAACAATTTTATTAGAAAAAAGAATAGTCGGAAGGGATTTACGCTTATTGAGTCGTTGGTTTTTTTGTTTATCTTTTCTTTGATTTCAGTCGCTTTTTTTCAGGCTTATTTCGTGACGGTGAGAACTATTATTGAATCCAAGAACCGTCTTGGCGCTACCGCTCTTGCTAACCAGAAAATGGAAATTATCCGTAGTATTGAATACGATGAGATTGGAACCAAGCATTGGAATGGAAGTGCCTGGGTATACGGTATTCCGGCTGGAGAGCTTATAGAAGAAGAAACAATAAGTGTTAATACTATCCAGTACCAAGTTGACACTTTTGTTCAGTATGTCGATGACACTTTTGATGGGTCGACTCCGACAGATACTATCCCTACAGATTACAAACGTGTGCGTGTGACGGTAAGTTGGGGGTCTGAGGGGAGTGATCAGCAGGTGGCTCTTTTTGGTAATTTTGCTCCCAATGGTGTGGAGAGTTCTGGTGGTGGAGGAGTGCTTTCTATTAACATTTTGGACGCGAGTGGCAATGGAGTAAGCGGAGTAGATGTGCGTATCCAAAACAGTTCCGCGAGTATTGATACCACAGTGACCACTGACTCTACTGGTAATGTCACTCTTCCAGGAGCTCCAGCAGCTACCGAAGGGTATACCCTGACGGTCTCTAAGAGCGGTTATTTTGGGGCGGTTACCTACG
Source organism: uncultured Bdellovibrionales bacterium (assembly GCA_964561695.1). Taxonomy (GTDB): domain Bacteria; phylum Patescibacteriota; class Minisyncoccia; order Moranbacterales; family UBA1568; genus UBA1568. Next base: position 17,287 of record CAZLQC010000009.1, on the reverse strand, counting down.
CGGCTTATCCTACTTCCACCTACGCACCAGTAGATGTCCATGCCTCTGTGGTAGCGGGAGTCTTAAATCAAAAGACGATTGTGATGGATCAAGATGTCGACATACTTTTTCGTACTCAGGATCCCTTTGATACCGATATTCCGGATATTGATTTTGATGTGACGGGGGGGCGTGTACTTGGAACTGACCCAGCCACGACGTTACCGGTCTATAATTTCACTCAATCAACCACGACTGATGGTAGTGGAGAGAAGGATTTCAATGACCAAAGTTATGGTCAGTATACTTTTACTGTTCCAGATACGGCCGCCTATGAGTTTTGGAAAATTACCCCAGAAGGAACCACTGCTACGCTCTATGATGCTCTCCCGGGAACGAGCGCTGAAGTTAAGGCTATCATGCTTGATAAGGCTATTGCATCACTTAAGGCTACTATCGTACGTAATGATGATGGTTCAGCCATTGCGGGCGCCACGGTCCGTATTTCTAATACCACCCTTGGCTATGACGAGACAGTGACTACCGATGCCTTTGGAGTAGCCTATTTCCCCAAGAACAGTACACCACTGACGCCAGGCGATTATGATATCGAGATTCAAGCCACTGGTTTTCAAACAGAGACCGATACGGTCACAGTGGGGAGTACACTCACTAAGCAAACCTTTAACTTGATAGCTAACTAAACTATGCAAACACCTGCTTGCAAAGGGATGACATTGATTGAGATGCTGGTGGCTATAGCAGTCATGTTGATTGCAATGCAGGGTTTTACCTATATCTTTACGACTTCTTGGGATAACAATAAGACTATTATTGAAACTGGTCTTGCCTCTGCTACCGCCTCTCGATCAGTCAACCAGACTATTATTCAACTGCGCGCTATCAAGCAGGGAGATAATGGGGATTACCCTATAGAGGAAGCTGATGACTTTGATCTTACCATCTACACTGATATCGATGATGATGGCGTGACTGAGCGGGTGCATTACTATTTGGACCTGGCGACCGATGAGTTTAAGCGAGGTATCACTGATCCGAGCGCCACGGTACCAGTTACGTATGCCGCTTCTGATGCTACCACTACCGTGTTGGCAGAATACATAGTCAATGAGAGTAGTGATCCAGTCTTTTCTTATTACAATGATGAATATCCAAGCGATACCACCAATAATCCCTTAGCAACACCAGCCAGTCTCGGTAACATCCAGCTTATCCGCATGAAGCTACGAGTCAATATCGATCCAGTGCATGCCCCAGAGAATATCAATGTGGAGTCATTTGTTGATTTACGTAACTTACACGGCTATGAGTAATACATTTTTTTCGCAGAAAAAAAGAGGCACCGCCTTGGTCTATGGACTGGTTATTATGACTGTCGTAGCTATCATACTGACATCGATCATTTCTTTTGTGGCAGCTCAGACCAGGTATGCACTGCAGATTCATGCCAGAGAGCAATCTTTCCAAATAGCCGAGTCAGGCATTCAGTTTTACCGTTGGTATTTAGCTCATCAAGTTGAGGGTCGTACAGCGGCCCAAGTGGCTGATTTTTGGGCGACGGGTAACCCATATGGAGTAGCTACTCCCTATGAGGTTGACTACCGTGATCCATCTGGTGATGTGATTGGACGTTATAAACTGGAAGTAACTGCTCCAAGTGGTTATTCTACAGCGGTGACAGTACTCGCTACTGGTTGGACTTTTCGTTATCCTGATAACAAAAGAACTATCGAAGTTCGTTTTCGTAAACCTGCCTGGAGTGAAAGTATTGTTCTTGCCAATGATAACCTACGTTTTGGCGCTGGTACTGAGGTGTACGGTAAGATTCACTCAAATCAAGGAATTCGTTTTGATGGAGTAGCTCATAATATCGTCACCAGCTCTATATCAACCTACAATGACCCTGATCATACAGGGGGAGATGAATTTGGAGTTCACACACACGATAGTCCCACAGATCCATTGCCACCCGCAGCTGTACCAGATAGATCTGATGTTTTTGAGGGAGGGCGATCATTTCCGGTAGCCTCCGCTGATTTCAACGGTGTTTTGGGAGACTTGTCGTACATGAAAACGGTTGCTCAAGCGGGTACGGACGGGAGTCTCTATTTTGATAATGTCCACCAGGGGAGGCATATTATTCTCAATACTAATGATACCTTTACTATTCGTACTGTACAGAGCTTTAACGCCTCAACCAACCAAATCAATAATTACAGTGGGGGTTGGAGTACCTACAATATTCCTGATGACGGGGTAATTTTCGTCGAGAACAATGTATGGCTTTCTGGGTCGGTCAACGGACGACGCGTAACAATCGTGGCTGCCAATTTGATTTCTGCTTCTCAAAAAAGTATGTATATCGGTAATGATATCCGGTATACCAACTACGACTGTACGGACATTATCGGTATTATTGGACAAAACGATGTTGAAATTTTTCGTGCGAGCGAAGACGATCTTCGTATTGATGGAGCTATGATTGCTCAAAACGGTCGTGTGGGACGCGCTCACTATACTGGTGGAGGAGGTAATCTCTACAAGACAACCATTACTATTTATGGGGCGATGGCTACCAATGAACGCTATGGTTTTGCTTGGACAGATGGTACTGGCTATGCAACTCGCAACCTCTACTTCGATAACAATCTTCTCTACTGTCCGCCACCATATTTTCCTACCGGGACTCAGTACGAAATGGATTTGTGGGAAGAGCGTTAGAAAATTAGCAAAACTCTGCTAGAATAAGAAGAGAAACACAAATAAAAAATGAGCATCCTTCAGAAAAAAATCATTAACCTTTTTCCGAGTTCTTTCGGACTCGACTTGTCTGATCTGTCTGTCAAAGCAGTGTGGCTTGAACGTGTTGGTAATCATGAGGCTATTGCGAGCTATGGATCGGTACCTATTCCACCAGGCGCTATTGCTGATGGCGAAATTGTCGATGGCGAAATTGTGAAGTCAGCTATTAGGACTCTCTTGGAAAAAGCTGGCCCCAAAAAAATATCCACCAAAAAAGTCATTTGTTCTCTTCCAGAAACAAAAGCTTTTCTGCGTATCATTACATTGCCTCGTATGAGGGCAGATGAAGTCAAAGAGGCTATAAAATGGGAGATTGAAGCCAACATCCCCCTGACTCTTGATCAGGTGTACTATGATTGGCAAGTACTGGATCTTAACCTCACCAATGAGAAAGATAAGATGAGTGTCTTGGTGGTCGCAGTATCACGTACCAATGTTGATCAATTTCAAGAAGTACTGGAAGGTGCTGGATTAGAACCACTCGGTCTTGAGACAGAATCGATTGCAGAAGCAAGGAGTCTCCTTCTGGAGAACGATGATAAGCGTACCACACTGATTGTTGATATTGGAGATCGTCGGTCGAGCTTCTTGGTAGCTATTGGCAATAGTCCTTGTTTTACCTCAAGTGTGCCACTTTCTTCACAAATGATGACTGATGCTATATCCAAATCTTTACAGATTTCTTTTGATCAGGCTGAGACCATGAAAATCAAACATGGCCTCGGTTCGTTAGCTGAGAAAAGCCCTACCTTTTTGGCTTGTGAACCAATTTTAGAGAGTATTGCTGTTGAGATAGAGAAGTCTCTCGATTTTTTTCTTACCAATTTCCCATCAGTAGAAAAAATTGACCATATCGTATTTTGTGGAGGTGGTTCCAATATGCATGGCTTGCTTCCATACATGGCCAAGCGTCTCGGAAGACCAGTAGAAGCGGGTAATCCATGGGTCAATCTCCGTCTAGGCAAGCGCCTTCCCCTTATCGATCGTGATCATTCAGTACAGTATTCAACCGCTATTGGCTTAGCATTGCGCGGCCTTGATGAATATGAAGATTTTACTTAACCTCCTCCCAGAAGAAAAAAAGATGGCTATCGAGCGTGGTTTGCATGCACGTATTTTTCTGTGGCAGTTTTTTCTCCTTTTTCTCCTTGAGCTTTTCTTCCTGGGTATCTTGTTTACGATTATTGTACTGCTGAAAGTCGAGCTTAGTAGTGCCAGACTTTCTTCCGAGAGTGCTACTCAGGCTATTAAAAATGACGAACAGGATTTACGAAAGTATGAGAATAAGTTTTTGGGTATCAATGAAGCTATAGGTACCGTAGGGAAAATTGAAGCCAGTCATCTCCATTTCACTCAACTCTTCCGTATTCTTGATATATTGCAACCCAAAGAAGTTTTTCTACGTCAGATGACCACAAAAGATAGAAGGGTTATGTTGTCTGGTATAGCCGGCACTCGTGAAGAGTTGCTTCTTTTTGAAGAACAACTCAAATCATCAGCCTGTGTGGAAAAGGTAGATGTGCCACTCTCAAATCTTTTTTCACAGAAGAACTTAGAATTTCAGATAGAGTTTACCATTACCCTTGATTGCCTTCGTAAGAATAGTCTATGAAAAACTTCCTGAAACAGTACAGTCTTGTCTTGACAGCTATCGCTATCTTCTTAGCGATGGCTTTAACTGGTTGGTTTTTGGTTAAACCGTTGTATGGCCAGATGCTTGGTTTACGTGATGAGATCCAGCAGGAACACGTGCGCCAAGAAAATCAACAAAAACAAATCAAACGTCTACCAGAGTTGAAGAGTCAGTATGAAAGAGTTATCAGTGAAGAAGGGTTTTTCGATATTTTGCTCACTGAAGATAAAGTGGTTGGCTTCATACGGACCCTGGAAGGGCTGGCGAGTGATACTAAGGTAGAAGTTAAGATTCAGTCCAACGAGCTCAAGGTAGAAGAAGTCGTTCAGAGAAAGGCTCGGTCACAAAACACTGAGGAAGAAGCTGTAGCTGATGAGAAAAAAGAGAAAAATCTTTCAGATTACCTGCCGTATAAAGATTATCTTCGTCTGACACTGACGGTTTCAGGTGACTACAGTGCTTTGGTCGCTTTTCTCTCTCGCCTTGAGACACTGCCGGTGGCGCTTGATGTCATTGGTGTCGATGTAAAACAGCCGTTGCGAGATGATAATTCTCGAGAGGGTGATGTACGAGCCGTCAATCCCTTTGCTACAACGACTAAATCAACGCAGGGAGAAGAAAACAAGGATGGAAGTGTTGCTGGTGAGAATATCCCCAAAGAACTGACAGAACCGCTTTCACCCAAACTGGAAGCCGTGATTGATCTCCTCGTCTACGTAGACAAAGAATAACCCTATGAAATTTTCATCCCAAAAACTACAAAAGTTTCTAGAACGTTTCTCGCTCCGTCATTTAACACTGGCGTGGTATCGGTATTTCAAACTTCTTTTTACAGTGCTTTTTTTCGCAGTCAGTGGTTTTGGCGCTTACCTCTGGTACAGTAGTCTCTACAGCTATTCATGGGATGAAAATCAGAAGCAGGTCTATATGGAAAAAACCTTTACCGAAACTAATCTTAAAGAAAAAGAATTCTCACACCTTTTAGAAGTTTTGAAGGTGCGGGTGAATGAGCAACAAAATCCATTGAATATTTCTCGCAATCTTTTTACAGGAGAACCAGCTATCACTCAGTAGTGTATCTCGGCATCAAGATGGTGATGACGGATTGACTACTATCAAAAAACATGGCAGAATACAGTGCTATGTTTACAGAAAACCGCTCTCTTTTTTTCAAAAATACCTTTCCCGAAAGCCAAAGCTATCGTCTGGAGCAGTTTGAACGAGCCTTTTTTACTCCTGGCTTCCGCTCTATTGAGGATATTACAACCCTCTCCAAAGCTGATCGTGAACTTTTGGGTCAAGCCATGACGTGGCTCTGTTTCAAGTCGACCACAGTGCTTGCTAGTAAAAAGGGGGATACTTATAAGGCCATCATCACTTTGGCTGACGATACCGAGATAGAGACGGTGTTGATGAAAAATGCCAGAGGACACTGGACGGTCTGTGTTTCTTCTCAGATCGGCTGTGCTATGGCCTGTACTTTCTGTGCCACCGGTAAGATGGGTTTCACCAGGAATCTTACGGTGGATGAAATTGTTGACCAGTATCGTTTCTGGAATATCTTTCTTGAGGATCGTCCGACGCTACCGAGCCGTATTACCAATATTGTTTTTATGGGTATGGGAGAACCCCTGGCCAATTATCAGAATGTGAAGACTACTATCGATACCATTCTTCGTTATACAGATATTGGTGTTACTCGTATCACGGTGTCGACAGTAGGTTTGATTCCTATGCTTAATAAGATTCTTGAAGATGAGTCTTGGCCACAGGTTCGACTAGCAGTCTCACTTCACAGCGCTGATCCGACCACGCGAAGAGAGATTATGCCCAGCTCATACGCTAATTTTCTGGATAAACTTCTCGAGTGGAGTGAGAAGTACTTTGCACAGTTTGCTAGTCGGCGTCGGCATATCACTTTTGAATACCTGATGCTTTCCAAGGTCAATGACACCAAACACCATGCCGAAGCACTGATCAAGTTTGCTCGTCGGGTGGGTAAGGTGCGTATCAATTTGATTCCGTATAACTTCACTGGAGATATCTATCGAGACAGCTTGCCAGAGGACTTCGCTGATTTTGAGAATCAGCTTCGTGATGCCGGTGTTTTAGTGACGCGTAGACGGACTATGGGAGATGACATCGCAGCCGCCTGCGGTCAGCTTATCGTCGAAAAAGGTAAAAAAGTGCAAACTCTTCAAACGGTATGATAAGTAATAAATATATTATTGGCGTTGTAGGCAATACGGGATCTGGTAAAGATACCGTAGCGAAGCTTCTTGTTAGCATGTTTCCTACCAAGGCCATGAGTTTTTCTTTTTCGGCAGTGCTTCGAGAAAAAGTGCTAGCACCAAAAGGTATTGAGCCAACTCGGGAAAATCTTCAGCAAGCCGGTTTGGAAATTGACCGGGAGCTCTTTGCCGAGATGGTCCGTGAATCTATTGAAAATCAAGAGGCGGAGATGATCATCTTGCCAGGTATCCGTACCAAAGAAGATGTGGCACTGATTCGTAGTTTTGCGAAAAACTTACTCATTGCCGTTACTACTGGTGATAAGCTATGTTTTGAGCGAATGAAAGCACGCAATGAAAAACCCGGTGAAGATACACTTACATGGGAAAAGTTTCTTGAGTTACGTCAGGCACCTATTGAGCTACAAATAGGGGAGTTGATGAAGCAAGCTGATGTCATAATTGAAAATGAAGGTACACTCGAAGAGTTGAAAGAAACAGTAAAAACTTTGATAGCATCAATAGCATGAGTACCTACTTCATCAAAACTTTTGGTTGTCAGCAAAATGTCGCTGACAGTGAACGGATGGCGAGCTTTTATGAGTCTCGTGGTTTTACAGAAGCTTTGACCATGGAAGAGGCGGATACCCTCATTCTTAATACTTGTGTCATTCGTGATAAAGCCGAAGAAAAAGTCTATGGATTAGTCCGTAGTCTCGAGGAACGCCTTGCTCTTGAGCAGAAAACCATGCCACAGATAGTAGTGACAGGCTGTCTGATTGGGGCGGCTGCTCGTGAACCATCGGGCAAGATGATGAAACGTCTTACCTCACGCCTTCCGGGTGCCGAGATTCTCCCGCTTGAAGAAGTGGGTTTTGAACACGCTCCGAAGCGTAAGGAGGGGAAGATGGCCTCGATAGTCATATCGAATGGCTGTAACAACTTCTGTGCTTTTTGTATCGTACCTTTTTCTCGTGGCAAAGAGCGTTCACGACCATTTGAAGAAATTATTTCAGAAGTAGAACAGTCTATCAAAGACGGTTATGATGAGATTATGCTCTTAGGTCAAAACGTCAATTCCTACGGAGCTGAGATTCTCATGGATTCTATCAAGAACAAGGATAAATATGTTTTGCCAAGTGGTCAGGAGATTGTGCCGGTGATGGTCAAGCATCTCAACCGTCATCGTATCCCTACCATGTTTCCACAACTCCTCGAGGCGGTAGCCAGTATCCCAGGTGTGCGTAAGGTTCGTTTCTTAGCGTCGAACCCTTGGGATTTTAGTGATGAACTTATTGAAGTGATTAGGAAAAATGAAAATATCGATCGGGTCATCCATCTACCAGTCCAGGCGGGGAGTAACGAGGTCCTCAAGCGTATGAACCGCTGGTATACTCGTGAAGAATATCTGGCATTGATTGAGAGGATTAAGACGGCTATTCCAGAAGTTGAATTTACCACTGACATCATTGTCGGTTTCCCAGGTGAGACCGAAGAGCAATTCCAGGAAAGCATTAGCCTGTCTAAGACCGTAGGATTCCGTCAGACGTTTATCGCCTGGTATTCACCGCGTCCTGGTACGGCAGCCGCCAGGGGGATGGAAGACACAGTATCGATAGAAGACAAACAACGTCGCTACCATGAACTTGACGCCGTGTGTTTCCAAGGTTTCGCCAAAGCCAACGCCCATGATTCTTAAGTAACTTGGAAGCTAAGCTTCCAAGTAGGGGGTCGTCAATGAAGAAAATACTTTTTAAGCTACCAGAAAAACTCCAGCGGTTTTTCTTACCGCAAAGCTTGAAATTTTCATAAATGAAAAACCAAGCTTTCTCGCTTTGAGCCTCGCTCAAAAAATATTTTCTCATCTCCTTATTTTTGGTAACAAAAAACAGCCTTTCGGCTTGATATTTTTTGGGTAGAGGGTGGCGTGTTGCGCCACCCCCAGCCCTATTGTCTAGTAGCGGTTATTTTTCCTATTAGCTCTTCAGTAATCGCATATCTTGCTTGTTGGCAACCGCGAAGAGGACACCAAATAAGATGTTCGTAACCAACCTCGGAACTTCTGGAACACCGATTCCCGCTGAATGCATGACAGCCTCTAGGGCATGACCACCATCCAGCGGAGCAATTGGCAGAAGGTTGAAGAAACCTAGCGTTAGGTTCCAGAATATGAAGTCTTTTAGGTGTCTAGGCGGATCAATACCTCCCGTTGAAATAAGAAACCTTTCCACTATATTGACTCGGCCAATTGTCAGACAACCGATGAGGAACGCTACAAAACGGAGCACAATCTTAAATGGTGTAGTCGCCATAGTTATTACAAGTTCTTTTAGGGATAACTTCCCCATTTTCCAGCCAAGAACTTGTAAAAAAAGAATTGCGAGGAAACCTGCTAGGAAGTTATTTCGCACGCCTGCTACGTCAACAGCAATTCTGTCCCGAAGGGAGCCTTCTTTTTTGAATTGCGCACCGCCTTTTTCGGTGGGCGCGACATAGGCCATTATCGGTATGAGACGGAAACTGATGGCCATCAAAGAGGAGTCAGTCTGGTATTGGTACACAAGTGGACCAATACCAAGCGAAAATTCTTTAATAGGAACATCTCGTTTTTGGAATTCTCTCAGGTGACCGTATTCGTGAATTGCGAACGCGGACTCCAAGATTAAAAGGAAAAGTAGTACTTTCCATAGAGTCCGAACATATTTCACGATAACATCTCCAGTTGTTAAGGTTCAAATTACTATTATACTCCTATTCTCCTCTTTTGTCAATGGTGCATGACAGGCCTAAAAATGCGATAATTCACCCAGTGAAATAGAGCTTTGCTCTAGCGACAATAAGTCGCATTTCACGGGGTAAACTATGAAAATCATTTCTTGGAATGTGAATGGCATACGAGCAGTGGTGCGGAAAGAACTTTTCCAGCCTTTTCTTGATGATCATAAGCCTGACATAGTATGTCTTCAGGAGACCAAGGCCATGCGTGAGCAGGTAGAGATAGATCTCCCTGACTATATCGAGTATTGGCACAGTGCGGTGAAGAAGGGTTACTCGGGGACAGCTATTTTTAGTAAGACCCAACCACTGTCAGTCATCAATGGTTTCCTCCCAAAAGTATCCAAGAAGTATGCACCGCTAGCTGACAAGTATGGTGATCCAGAAACAGAGGGCAGGGTAGTGACGGCGGAATTTCCGAGGTTCTATCTCGTCACTGTCTACACGCCGAACGCCAAAGATGATTTGTCTCGGGTAGCGCTGCGCCTCGCTTGGGATGCTGCTTTCTTAGCTCACTGTCAGGAGTTGGAGAAAACCAAGCCTGTGGTGTTCTGCGGTGATCTCAACGTCGCTCATACTGAGGATGACTTGGCACGGCCGAAGGAAAATATTGGTAAGAAGGGTTTCACCGATGAAGAACGATCCGGGTTCCAGCATTTTATTGACGCTGGTTTCGTCGATACCTTCAGAATGTTTCACAAAGGCAATGGTTTCTATACTTGGTGGAGTAACTGGGGTGGGGCTAGAGAACGGAATGTCGGTTGGCGTATTGATTACTTTTTGGTTAGTAAATCACTCAAAGGAAAAATCAAGAGCGCTTCCATCCATCCAGATGTCCTTGGCTCTGATCATTGTCCTGTTAGTATCGAAATAGATATTAAATAATGAAGAAAATATATGTACAAAAAAGTAGGGACCAAAGCACCAAGTTTCAAAGCACCAGATCAAGATGGCAAAATGAGAGCGAGCAAAGATTACCTAGGCAAGTGGGTGATTTTGTATTTTTATCCCAAAGATGATACACCAGGCTGTACCACGGAGGCTTGCAGTTTCCGAGATGGGTTCTCTAAGTTCAAGCGCGCAGGCATTGAGGTAATAGGAGTGAGCGTGGATAGTGTGAAGAAGCACGCTAAGTTTGTGGAGAAGTATAGTCTGCCGTTTACCTTGCTTGCTGACGAAGACAAAAAGATTGTCGAAGCCTATGGAGTGTGGGGAATGAAGAAGTTCATGGGTCGCGAGTATATGGGTACCAACCGTGTTTCGTACCTGATTAACCCAGAAGGTAAAATTGCCAAAGTCTACGACAAGGTCAAACCAGATGAGCATTCTGACGAAGTTTTAAGTGATGTGAAATTACTCAGTAAATAAGATAGGAGTATACAAGATAAACGAGCCTGAGAGGGCTCGTTTTTAGATATAAAAAAACGGGTTGGGAGGTGCGCTGCACACTCCCTTCCCGAATCCAAACTACTCTCAAAGGAGGGGACGAAAACGAAATGGTCCTCCCTTGCCAATAACACCTACTCCAATACAAGAGAGAGGAATTTGCCTGCCTTCTTCAGAGATACCAAAGAAGCAAGCTTTATTTTTACCTCGTAATACTCGTACAGAGCCACGAAGTGCAATGCGAGATATCCCCAGTAGGATCGGCTCGCTTTTTTCATCAGCCACACACCAGCCAATGTGCCATATGTCAGTGTTGGCAGCCTGGGGTTCGATGACAATATACTTTCGCCAACCACCGAAAAGTGGTAAGTGGAAACGGAACCATCCTTGTGAGATGACATCTGGATTGCCGTCGCTATAGATCATTTTGAGAAAAGAGTGGAGTTCCTCAAAACGCTGAGGATTAAACTTACAATTGTTCCAAAAATGGGTTCTCTGGGGTCGCTCAAACGGAGCTCCAGAAAGTAACCACATAATCGGAATCATACAGATATCAGCCAGCCTAGCTGTCCACCCAAGGGGCGGAATATCAAATGATGTCATCACGACCTCCTTGGTTGTAAAAGTTCAATGTATGCTTGAGGGGACGATTTTCCGCTCAATGTTTAATTATACTCTTATTTTAGGCTTTTGTCAATGATCAATAGTCAATAAACCCTCTACAGAAGCCTAAAGTAGGGGGGTTTTTGAATTGGAATAATCCACCATTGTGGATAACTCTTCTGGTGTTGTTTTTTGGTCTACTGTGGAGTAGAATGGTGAATAGGTTAACCAAAGTGGATGAAAGTGGGGAATTTTATGTTTATCGGAGAATATTCACATACGGTCGATCCCAAGAAACGCCTGGCGCTTCCTTCGAAGTTTCGTGGCGAGTTGGGAAAGAAAATAGTAGTGACACGAGGACTGGATAGTTGTCTTTTCGTGTATCCGATAAAAGTATGGGAAGAACTAGCAACCAAACTTGGCACACTGCCAGTAGGTGAAGCGGGTACACGAAGTTTTATTCGTATCATGCTTGCTGGAGCGACTGATTGTGATGTTGATAGCCAAGGACGTATCCTTCTTCCTGAGTATTTGAAACAAGACGGAGGTTTGAAAAAAGACGTGACCATAGTCGGATTGTTCAACCGTTTAGAAATTTGGGACACCGGACGTTGGAACCGTTATAAGACTCAAGCAGAAAAAAATACAGGCAAGATAGCAGAAGATCTCGGTAAGCTTGGTATTTATTAGTTTTTTGACAATGAAAGAAACAAGAGAGATTGCTAAACACATACCCGTCCTCATGGATGAGGTTTTGGATGGACTCGATCTTGGTAGCGGGAAGAGTGTTGTGGATGCCACCTTAGGAGGGGGAGGGCATACACGGGCAATACTGAGTGGTATTGCACCTACGGGGAAGCTTCTGTCTCTCGACCAAGATGCTCGTGCTATTCAGGCCTTTCTTGATCGGGCGAGTGAAGAGGTATTGACCGCAAAAGCATTGCAAGACAAAAGACTCCTGATTCGCAAAGCCAATTTTAGTGAAATAGATGAAGTGGTAAGTGAAGAAGAGTTTGGTCCTGTCGATGCTATCATGGCTGACCTCGGATACTCATCGGACCAGATAGAGGATGGGACGCGGGGACTCAGTTTTCAAAATGATGGACCACTCGATATGCGTCTCGATCATGAGAGCGTTCTGACTGCAGAAGATATTGTCATGACGTGGAGTCTCGAAGAACTGACGAAGGTATTTCGTGAGTATGGTGAAGAAGAGTACAGTTATCAGCTTGCTAAGCGCATTGTAGAAACTCGTACTAGTCATGTGATTGACACGACTCGCAAGTTAGCAGAACTGATTGAGGAAGCGACGCCACCGGCCAAGCGCAGACTCGAGAAAATTCATCCAGCCACCAAAGTATTCCAAGCGCTCCGTATAGCGGTGAACCAAGAATACGAACGGTTGGAAGCATTTCTTGCCGGTAGTCTCAAGGTACTCAAGCCAGGCGGACGACTTGCTGTCATTGCTTTCCATTCTGGAGAAGACAGTTTAGTCAAGAAGTTTTTTCTGGCTCAGGCCAAAGGCTGTGTGTGTCCGCGAGAATTTCCGATCTGTATCTGCGGGCTGACACCTACCATCCGGATTATTACCAAAAAAGTTATTACTCCGACAGATGAAGAAGTAGCTATGAATCCTCGAGCTCGGAGCGCTAAGCTCCGCATCGCCGAGAAGATATAGAGCGATCAAAAAGGTTTCTTTCAGGGTCAATATCCTGGTTACACCAAAATCAGTGTAAACAGGCACCCCAGTGACACGAATCAAGTTGTGTCACGGGGCAAGAAAACAAAAACACATATTCTATGGCAGCTCACATCCCTAAAAAGGAAAATGGAAGCAGTCGCTCTCGTACTACTACGAAAGTGGCTCTGCTCAAAGGTTCTAGTCAGGCCTTTATTGTGGCTGTGTTTCTGACTCTTTTCCTTACATCGGGCATGTACCTCTTCTCAGTCAATAGAAACGCTGTTCAGGGCTATCATTTACGAGCCCTTGAAAAAGAAATCACCCGACTGAGCGAGCAGAATGCAGAACTTCAGATAGCCGAAGCCGATATGCGTTCATTCTATCGGATCAATGAAGTCAAAGATGATCTCCAAATGGAAAAAGCGGAACAACTTAAATACCTTGAACCCAAAAAAGATACCGTGGCCTTGCGTTAATTATTCTTGAGAACGGTTCATCTATTTCCTATGCGTACATGTCGAACCGGTCGCAAACAAGGACCACAGATTACCAGTAACCTCGCTTCCTTTGACTCGCGTCAGAGAGTCTTATTTCTGAGAGTCTTATTTCTTGTCGGTGGAGGACTGATATTCTTTCGCCTATTATTTCTTCAGGTAGCTACTCATGACAAATGGGTAGCGCTGGCTTTTGATTTGCATCAGGCGGAGATAGAGATTACCGCTGACCGTGGAGAAGTGTTCATCCAAGATGGTGACCACACCTACCCGCTGGCAGTCAATCGAGAATACCCAACGGTCTATCTGGTACCAAAAGAAGTTATTGAAAAAGATCGTATAGCCAGTGAGCTTTCACGAATTCTTCAAGTAGATAGAGACTTGTTACTGTACAAGATGAGTAATCCGGAAGATCCATTTGAAATCGTCAAGAAGAAAGTGGGAGAAGATGAAAGACGACAGATAGAGGACTTGAAACTGGCTGGTGTCCGTTTCTTAGGGGAGAAGTATCGCTACTACCCAGCTGGCGAGCTAGCTTCTCATGTCATTGGTTTTGCTAGTATTCAGGACAATGGACGGAGTAAAGCTGGAGGCTATGGCATTGAGGCATCGCTTGATAAGTTGCTTCGTGGTACGACAGGTAATCTCAAGCAAGAAAAAGATGCTGCTGGTCGTTGGCTACCACTGACTGATCGCAAACTGACTGATGCAGAACGTGGAGCCAATATCGAGTTGACACTGGACCGCAACATTCAGTTTGAGACCGAGAAAATCATGCATGAGGCAGTAGAGAAATACGCCTCAGATCGAGCCAGCGCTATTGTGATGGACCCGAAGACGGGGAGAATCCTAGCTATGGCTTCGTCCCCACAGTTTGATCCCAACCGCTATCGAGAAGTAGAAGACTATGGAGATTTCCTAAACTCTGCCTTGTCACTTGCCTATGAGCCTGGCTCTATCATGAAGCCAATCACTATGGCCATTGGTCTTGAAGAAGGCAAGGTGACTCCAGACAGTGAGTTCAATGACCCGGGTACTATTTCTATCGGTGGTTTCAATATTCATAACGCTGAAGAGAAAACCTATGGACAGAGTTCTATGTACAAGGTTTTGGAAGAGTCTATCAACACTGGGGTCATCTATGTAGAGCGCCAGGTTGGCAACGAAGCCTATCGTGACTATATGAAACGTTTTGGTTTTGGAGAAAAAACAGGCATAGAGCTTCCAGCTGAACTGCCTGGAGATATCCGCAGTCTCGAACGCACCAAACAAGACATCCAATTTTATACAGCATCTTTTGGTCAGGGAATTACCACTACGCCACTCCAGATGGTCCAGGCCTACGGCGCTATGGCCAACCACGGTGTTCTCATGAAGCCTCAGATCATCAAGCGTATTGAGTATGCTGATGGTCGTGTAGAGGAGCGAGAGCCAGAGCGTATTCGTCAGGTATTGGGCGAAAAAGCCAGTGAAGACATTGGTAAGATGCTTCGTACCGTAGTGACCAAGGGTCATGGTAAACGAGCTGATGTACCAGGCTATCTGGTGGGAGGTAAGACGGGTACAGCCCAGGTGGCTAAGAGTGGCAGTGCTGGCTATGAAGAGGGGATTACGATAGGATCATTTGTGGGTTACGCGCCCATTCAGGACCCACAGTTTGTCGTACTGGTGAAACTCGATAATCCGAAGAATGTAGAATGGGCCGAGTCGAGTGCCGCTCCTGCTTTCGGTGAAATTATGCGTTTTCTTCTTGAGTACGCTAAAGTAGAGCCTACCGAAGAAACTCCTGTTAAGAAATAAGTATTGTTATGTCACGAATCCTTCTCCAAAAAATGCTTCGCTTCATGGCCCGTACAGTGCTCATGAAGTATAAGCCGACTATTGTGGGTATTACTGGCTCTATCGGTAAGAGCTCCACCAAAGAAGCTATTGCTCTCGTGCTTGAGCCTCACTTTCGGGTACGCAAAAACGAAGGCAACTACAACAATGAAATCGGTATCCCGCTCACTATTCTGGGTTGCAAGAGTGGCGGAAGATCACTCACAGCCTGGCTTGGGATTTGTCGGTCTTGGTTGGGATTGATTCTCTTACCACAGGAGTATCCGGAAATTCTTATTCTGGAGATGGGTATTGATCGTAAGGGAGATATGGATTACCTACTTTCTTTTGTGCCCATTTCTATCGGAGTAGCCACACATGTCTCTGGCAGTCATCTGGCTCACTTTGGTAC
The DNA here is from genome assembly GCA_964561695.1 of uncultured Bdellovibrionales bacterium. GTDB lineage: Bacteria > Patescibacteriota > Minisyncoccia > Moranbacterales > UBA1568 > UBA1568. The sequence continues at coordinate 1,452 of CAZLQC010000009.1, read as the reverse complement.
TCTGGCCAACGTTGCCAAAGAAAAACGTAAACTGATTAAGAGTCTACCGATGACCGGTTACGCTATTCTCAATGCCGACAATGAATGGACGAGTAAAATGGAAGAAGTGACTGATGCAGAAGTCATCACCTATGGCTTTATTGATAAGGCTGATATTCGAGTCGACAATCTTCTATTTCATGGAGATGCCAGCAGGGTCGAAGGATTTAGTTTCAAGCTCAACTATAAGGGTAAGTCTGTGCCGATGCGTCTCCCAGTTCTCCTTGCCAAACACCTCATTCCTTCGGTTTTGGCAGCGGTAGGTGTGGGTGTGGCCCTCAAGCTCAATCTGGTTGAGATTGCTCGTTCACTTGAGAGTTTCAAATCGCTACCAGGACGCATGCATATGTTCTTGGGAATCAATGATTCTCGTATTATTGATGATACCTACAACGCTTCACCAGCTTCTATGCGTGCAGCTATCGATACACTCCGTCATATCCAAGCCCCACGCAAGGGTGTCATCTTAGGTGATATGCTCGAGCTTGGCGAAAAGAGTGATGAAGAGCATGCGAGCTTTGTGACTGATATCCGCCAGGCCAATGTCTCTTTTGCTATTCTGGTTGGTCAGCATATGCAGGCCCTCTACCAAGCTCTTCGTGAAAGTGGTTTTGCTGATAAACAAGTCATGTGGTTTCCTGATCCGATGAGCGCCAGTGATTATGCAAGTGAGGTGGTACGAGCAGGGGACGTGGTCTTGGTCAAGGGCTCACAGGGAGTGCGCATGGAGATGATTGTCGAACGTCTTCTCGCTCAGCCAGAGCTGGCGCCGACACTTCTCTGTCGCCAGAGTGAGGTGTGGAAACGGATTCCATTTACTCCACCTGAAGAATGGCTTGCGGGGGAATGAGATTCTTTGTATGATAAAGATGAAGGGGGAACTCTTTAATCAGTAACTAATGTAATTCTTAGTACAAGACGTATGACAGAGAATGAAAAAGACAGAGAGTTTGTAGAATATGTTGTGAAGATGCTCGTCGATAAACCGGAAGATGTGAAGGTAGAACGCAAGATTGATGAAATGGGGGTATTGATTACGCTTGACGTTAACCCACAAGATATGGGTATGGTGATTGGCCGTGAAGGGATGACTGCCAAAGCCCTTCGTACACTGCTCCGTGTGATTGGTGCTCGTAATAACGCTCGAGTCAATCTCAAAATCAATGAACCAGAAGGGAGTACTCGCCCACCACGTGAGCCAAGAGAAAACAGAGAGCCTCGTGAATCACGTGATGATGATCGTGGAACAGTCAGTGATATTCCACCTCGTGAGCCAGAAGCTCCTGCTGAGAAGCGCAGCCTCGATGATGTCATGAACGATATCCAAATCTAGAGATAAAAAAGAAAGCACAGAAAGCGCCTAAATAAGGCGTTTTTTTCTATAGCTAGAAGACTATTGACAAAAGAGTAAAA